>DATIOU010000022.1:0-18522 GCA_035472835.1 Streptosporangiaceae bacterium
GCGCGCACGCGATCGGCGACGTTCCCGCCGATACCGCTCCCAGGGGAGCCGGGTGATCCTCGCCGACACCTCGGCCTGGGTCGAATACGACCGGGCCACCGGCAGCCCGACCGATCTTCGCCTGTCCGCGCTGATCGCGGAACAGGGCCCGATCGCGGTCACGGAGCCGGTGATCATGGAGGTCCTGGCCGGCGCGCGCAGCGACGCGAGGAAAGCAGATTTGCGACGCCTTCTGCTGCGTTTCCACCTGCACCCCTTCGATGCGGCCACCGACTTCGACGCCGCGGCGCTCATCTACCGCCGCTGCCGCCAGGCCGGCGTCACGCCGCGAGGACTAGTCGACTGCATGATCGCCGCCGTTGCCTTGCGCTACCGGGCGACGCTTCTGGCCCGCGACAGCGACCTCGACCGCGTTGCGGGCGTCATAGGCATCGAGATGGACGACACGTCGCAGCACCCATAGGCGCATGCCGACCCGGGATCTCCCGACGTGATCCGCCGTTCGGTACGTCAGGCGAAGGCCTCCTCGCATGGATCGGACCCGCACCGAACTGCGTGCTCGGCGCGCAGCCAGCTATCCGTCGTGGACTTTCGACGGCGGCTACGTCTCATCGTGACGCTGTACTTGCGCTTCGACGGCACGGGAGGCCTCCGGTACGGATTGACGGCGGATGGCTAAGGATTCCCAGCCTGGTCCTGCAGGTACTGGTGTATCTGGGTGGTAGCGATGGAACCTTCGCCGACCCCAGAGGCGACACGTTTGACCGAACCGTGGCGGACGTCGCCGGCCGCGAACACGCCGGGAATGCTCGTCTCCAGCGGCAAGGGCGGACGCCGCAGCGGCCAGCCGGCCGCCGGGTCGCGCGCGCTAGGCAGGTCGCTTCCGGTGAGGATGAACCCGTGGTCGTCGCGTCTGATGGACGGCGGTAGCCAGTCGGTATGCGGCACGGCGCCGATAAGTACCACCAGCGCCGCGGCGGGAACGGTGGTGGCGCTACCTGTCTTGGCGTCCGTCAAGGTCAGGGCCTCCAGCTTTCCCACGCCCTCGGCGGCGGCAATCTGCGTGCCGGTGCGGACGTCGATGTTGGGCGTGCCGCTGATCTCGTCGATCAGGTACTGCGACATCCGGGCCGCCAGGGAGTCGCCCCGGACCACGATGGTCACCTGCCGTGCGTACCGGGCCAGGTTCACCGCGGCCTGGCCGGCCGAGTTGGCCCCGCCGGCGATGAAGACGTGCTCGCCGGCGAAGGCGGCGCTTTCGGACGTGGTTGCTCCGTAGAACACGCCAGCGCCGAGCAAGGAGTCGAGCCCGGGGGCGTCGAGTCGGCGGTAGGAGACGCCGGTTGTGATCAGGACACTGCGGGCATGGCTTTCGCCGCCACCGTCGAGACGCAGCGTGAAACCGTCCGCAGCGGGCTGGAGGGCGGCGACCGGCCCGGCCATGGAAGGGATGGCGCCGAAGGACCATGCCTGCTCGAACGCCCTGCTCGCCAGGCCCGTCCCGCTGATGCCGCGCGGGAAGCCAAGGTAGTTGCGGATCAGCGAGCTGCTGCCCGCCTGCCCGCCGATGGCCTCACGCTCGAGAAGCAACGTCGACAGGCCTTCGGACGCCGCGTACACGGCGGCGGACAGCCCGGCTGGGCCTGCGCCGACGATGGCTACGTCGACAGTTCCAGCGGGCAGGCCGGCCAGCCCGAAGACGGCCGCTAGCCGCTCGTTCGGCGGGTCAACCAAGACCTCTCCGTTGTACATCACCAGGACCGGTAGCGCCGAGCCGTCCTGCCCGGCCTGCTCCAGCCACGACCGGCCATCATCGGACCCCGCAGTGTGGAAGACGTAGGGGATGCTGTTACGAGCCAGCGTGTCACGCAGCTCATGCGCGCGGGCTGACCGCTCTTGCGCGATGATCCGGAGCGCGGGCAGGGCCGGGGCGGCGACATGAGCCCACTCCTCCAGCAGTTCGCTGACGGCCCGGTGAAATCCCTCGTCCCGCTCAGCGGCGGGCGTCGGCAGGTAGGCGTCGATCATTCCGAGTGCCATTGCACGCAGGACTGGCGTAGCCGCCTGCCGGTCCTGCACCAGCGGCACGGGAACGCGCAGGCTGGGGGCGGCCGCGCCGCCCCGCGGCACCACCAGCACGCGCTTGGCGGCCGGAGCCACGCTGCGCGCCTGGGCGAAGAACTCCGCGGCGGGCGCCTCAGTCATCGCGGCGGCGGCCAGGACTACCGCCACCTCCAGGCCAGCGGCCCGCAACTCCCGGAGACGGTCGAGGGCTGATTCAAGCGAGGCCTCGCTGAGGATGAGGTAATCCTGGCCGTACCGGCGGCGCACCGTGCGATCGAGTATGGCGAGGCTCTCCGGATCATCATCGACGACCATCAGCACCGGAATCGTCATCGTGCTGCTCCTTCGCTCCGTCGCCTTGATGCTGCCAACCGGCCGTACCCGGCTGCCGGGAACTTCTCAACTGAGGACGGGCACCTCGCGCACGCCGAGCTGCTGGAAGAACAGCAGGCTGTCGGTGTTGGCCCAGTACTCGGCGAGCTTGCCGTCGGCGACGCGCAGGGTGTCGGTGCCGGTGAAGGTGATGTGCCTGCCGATGGCGTCGGCCGGCGCTCCAGGGAACCCGCCGCTGTAGGTGCCCTGCGCATTCCATCGAAGCACCAGGTGCTCGTCGTCGGTGATCGGCCCGACCTCGATGACGAACTTCAGGTCGGGGAGCACGGCGTGAATGCCGCTGACCCATCCGTTGAGTGCCTCGCGACCGCGGATCTCATCTGCGCCTGTTCCGGTCAGGGGTGCGGCGTGGGCGACGAAGTCTTCGGCGATGATCTGGTCGGTGACGCTGAGGTCGCCGTTCCACAGGTCTTTCCACGGGTAGGCGAGCGCGGCGTTGGTGGCGTCGGACATGAGGGTTCCTCCCTGAAGTGCGCGCTGGAGTCATGCCACCCCAATGTCGGGTGTAACCGTTAGGTGGCATTGTCCAGCGCAGTGACATGAGCTACTGTTCGTTACAGGCTCTAACAGGAGCATGTACCTGTTACGCTGCTCCTGTCAACTGTCGAGAGGCGAAACCGTGCCAGGCCTGCCAGCACCCAAGGCAGCCCGCATGCGTGACCGGTACCGCGCGCAGGTGCGAGCCGAGGTCAAGCAGGCGGCGCTAGGCCAGCTCGCCGAGTCCGGGCCAGCCGGTCTGTCGGTCTCGGCGATCGGCAAGGAGCTCGGGGTTTCCGGCCCGGCACTGTACCGCTACTTCGCCAGCCGCGACGAGCTGCTCACCGAGCTGGTTATCGACGCCTACAACGACCTGGCCGACGCGCTCCAGGTCGCCATCAGCGACGTACCCAGCCAAGAGCCCCGCGCCCGCCTCGAGGCGCTTGCGCGCGGCTACCGGTCCTGGGCCGTTGCGCAGCCACACCGATACCGGCTGCTCTTCGGGCCGCCGATGCCTGGGTACGACGCGCACGCGCGACGACTGGTGGAGGCGTCGCAAGCCGCGATGAACCTGCTGCTTAGTGTTCTGCGCGACCTCGGAAACAACACCAGCGCTCCACTCTCGGAGCCACTTGCCACTCAGCTCGCGGCATGGGCACAAGCGAGTGCCTTGGACGGCGACCCAGCGGTCGGCTTGCGCGCGATCCTCATCTGGAGCGCCCTGCACGGCCTGGTCAGCCTGGAAATCGCCGGCAACTTCGCGTCTATGGGCATCGACCCGGACGAGGTCTTCGAAGCCCAGCTTCCAGCGCTCACAGCGTGATGCAGTGGCCCGAAAGTGCGCTACTGGTACGCCCGCGCCTGGATCTGCTACAGCTCCGCGTACCGGCCGCCATAGCGCCCAGTCCTGGCCCGCACCGATCAGGGCGTCACGCCAATGCTGCTAATCGGCGGTCAGCCTGCCCGCGTCGGATTTCAGCTCCCGGTAGAGCACGCGTCGACCGGTGATCACCAGGTCAGGGAAGCTTGCTGGCATAGTCCGTGGTCTGCTGCCGGTCGAATGCCGACAGCGAGGTGAAGTGCTGGCCACAGCCAGCGCATTGATTGGCCAGGTGCCTCCCGCGGTACTTCGGGCTGAGCTCCTGTAGTACCCGGTAAACCACTTCGCAGAAATCTTTGCTCTCGGAAACGCAAGGAGGCATTACATGACCGATACTGACTCGCCGCTCAGCACCGTGACCTGACTTCGGCCAAACTAGTGCGCAAGTCAGCGGCTGCCGTTGATCGCTTCGATGGCCTGGCGCAGGTCGTCGGGACGGGGTCGGCGGCGGTGATGACGTGGTCCCCGGCCTGGATGTGGATGGTCCGGTAGCGGCGGGCTGTTTTGACGAACCTGCGGATCGACCAGCCGGTGCGGGTTTCGATCCAGCGGCTGACGGCCATGGCGGCGAACACGAAGGTGAGGTGGGCTTCGATCGAGTCGCGTTTGCGGTGGTAGATGGGCCGGGCCTGCAAGTCGCTCTTGGTCATGCGGAACGGCTTCTCGATCTGGAACAGCTGGTGGTAGGCGCCGATGACGAACTCGGCGGTGATCGGAGTGCCGTCGAGGCAGGCCCGCAGGTTGGTGACGTAGCCTGTCAGCCCGGCCAGCGACCTGGCTTTCTGCTCGAGCTCACGGTTGACGGTGCGGGTGCCGCCGGACAGCTGGACGAACCGGTTCCGCTTGACCGGGGTCGTGCCTTTGACGGCCTGCTCGGCCTTGGTGACCTGCTCGTCGATGCCGCGCAGCGTCCGGCGGGCCCGGTCAGCCCGGTACTCGTAGTAGATGACCTGGTCGCGGCGGCCGCCGTTCGGCCCGGCCGGCCAGGGCTGGATGAAGACGTGCCCGTCGGGGATCTCCTCGCCGCGCCGCTCGCGCCGCCCGTAACGTCGGCTTCGACGCCGCCCTGCGATGAACCGTAAGCCTGTGCTCGCGGCTCTATGCGACCGGGCCGCCTGAGCTAGTCAGCCGTTCGGTCGACGCTGCCACCAGGTGGGGGACCGGATTCACCGCGATGGTGCTTACGCGGAAATGTCTAGCTCATTCACGTCACCCGGTCTCGCCTGACCCGGGGCGGATCACCAGTGACGGCCGCACGCGCCGAGCCGACCGGCTCCGCGATTAGCGAAAACTTCGGCACGTATTCGGCACAGCCGGCCCCACGAGGCGCCTGTCGGCCACTGTCAGCCGGGCGTGACGCTGCCTCCAGCGACACCGGGCGGAAGATGGAGAACTGGGTAAGACCGCAGGTCAGGGGTCAGATGCGCACCTCACGGCGCCGGTCAACCAGCATCCACGGAGTATCCCGCCGGCATAGCGCGGCAGGCAGAGCAGCCGTTTTGTAAACAGCCTCGCACGGAACCGCCGCGGCCTGCCAACTGCTGGGATCGGCCGGAATTTCGGCACGCTGGGAAAGCGGGCAAGACCGCAGGTCAGCGGGCAGATGCGCACGTCAGGGCACTGTTCGGCTACCATGCTCGAAGTCCCCGCCGGTGTAGCTCAGTTGGCAGAGCAGCCGTCTTGTAAACGGCAGGTCAGCGGTTCGATCCCGCTCACCGGCTCCCAGTTCAGCTCCATATATCAGAGCAGAAGTTCGGATCCCTCATGCCCTGTGCAGCCCAAAAGTGCGGCCAAGGCTGGCGGCGATCAGCCGAAGATCGCGCTCGCGGCAGCGTCGATGGCCGCCCGCTCCAGCTAGTGAGATAGCCGACGCAGCGGCCGGCGCTTTTCGATCCGGCGAGTACGCCCTGGGCGTCGAACCTCGGCCCGGACTGGCCGGCGACCAGCCGGACCTGCAGAGCCGGTCTCCAGGTATCGAGACGCCGGCGAACCGTGCGTCCTGACTAAGCACCACCTGCACATCCGCCACGCCTAGGATTCAGGGCGTGGACAGAGAACTAATTGTTCGAGGCGTCGGCGAGGTTAGAGCAATGCCGGACGTGGCATCAGTACGAGTCAGCATCGACGGCGAGGGCCAGTCACGCGACGAGGCGTATCAGATGGCCTCCTCAGCCGCCGCCGCCGTCGACGGCGTCCTGGCCGACTTCGACACTGCGATCGACCGGGTAAACACAGCCGCGCTCGCAGTCCAGCCGAAAACGAGGTGGCGCAAGGGCGAGACCCAACGAACTGGTTGGCACGCACTTCGCGAATCCGTCATCGAAATTACAGACACTTCGCGAGTGGGAGACATCCTGAATGGTCTGGCAGGTGCGGGAGCGAACATCAGCGACCTGTCCTGGATGGTCGCAATGGCGAACGAATCCTTCGCCCTAGCGCGGCAGCGAGCAGGGCAAGACGCCAAAGCGCGGGCAGAGCAGTACGCTCAGGCACTGAATATCAAGCTCGGCCCAGTGGCGTGGGCCTCCGAGCCCGGATTGCGCGTCACTGGTCAGATGGATTGGATGTCGGCAGCGCCCGGAGGTGCCCGAGCCATGAGCGCTGGCCTCGCGGAAGAACCCATCGCCGTTAATCCCGAAGAGGTCACGATCTCGGCTGCGCTCGAGGTGGCCTACAGCATTTCCGAGGACGCCTGACTGGCGCGCGACACCGGCGGCTGACCGACGGCGCCTGACCGCCTGTCCAGTCCGCCTGTCCAGTCCGCGAGCTCAACGAGGACGGCGTGGCCCGCATTAGCGAAGCCGATCAGGTGACGCTGCGGCGCCGTAGGGTCACCACAGATCTGACGGTACGTGATGGGCCTTGTCGCCGCATCTAGCGTGTGCTAACCGGCTGGATCCCGAGCGCAAGGCCACTGGCCGCGCAGCCTCGGTCAGGCGCCGACGTAGGCCGCGAGGTGCTCGCCGGTGATGGTGGATCGGCCGGCGACGAGGTCGGCCGGTGTGCCTTCGAAGACGATCCGGCCGCCGTCGTGGCCGGCGCCAGGGCCTAGGTCGATGATCCAGTCGGCGTGCGCCATGACCGCCTGGTGGTGCTCGATGACGATGACTGACTTGCCGGAGTCGACGAGCCGGTCGAGCAGGCCGAGCAGATGCTCGACGTCGGCGAGATGCAGGCCGGTGGTCGGCTCGTCGAGTACGTAGACGCCGCCTTTTTCCCCCATGTGGCTGGCGAGCTTGAGCCGCTGTCGCTCGCCGCCGGACAGCGTCGTGAGCGGCTGACCCAGGCTGAGGTAACCGAGCCCGACATCGGCGAGCCGTTCGAGGATCTTGTGCGCGGCGGGGTTGTTGGCTTCGCCGGAGCCGAAGAACTCGGTGGCATCGGCGACGGGCATCGCCAGGACTTCGCTGATGTCCTTGCCGCCGAACTTGTACTTCAGTACCTCGGCCTGAAAGCGCTTGCCCTCGCACTCCTCGCAGACCGTGGTGACACCAGCCATCATCGCGAGGTCGGTGTAGATGACGCCCGCACCGTTGCAGTTCGGGCAGGCGCCTTCGGAGTTGGCGCTGAACAACGCTGGCTTAACGCCGTTGGTCGTCGCGAATGCCTTGCGGATCGGGTCGAGCAGTCCGGTGTAGGTTGCCGGGTTGCTCCGGCGCGAGCCGCGGATCGCGTTCTGATCGACCGACACGACCCCGTCGCGCCCTGCGACGGAGCCGTCGATCAGGGAGCTCTTCCCGGAGCCTGCGACCCCGGTAACGACGACTAGGACGCCGAGCGGAATATCGACGTCGACGCTCTGCAAGTTGTGCGTGCGGGCGCCGCGAACTTCCAGCGCTTCCGATGGCTTCCGCACCGCTGGCTTGAGAGCGGCGCGATCATCGATGTGCCGCCCGGTCAGCGTGCCACTAGCGCGCAGCCCCTCGACAGTTCCCTCGAACACCACTTGTCCGCCCTCGGTGCCGGCGAGCGGGCCGAGGTCGACGACGTGGTCGGCGATCGCGATTGCTTCCGGCTTGTGCTCCACGACCAGCACGGTGTTGCCCTTGTCGCGCAGTTGTCGCAGCAGACCGTTCATCCGCTGGATGTCGTGGGGGTGCATGCCGATGGTCGGCTCGTCGAAGACGTACGTGACGTCGGTGAGTGAGGACCCGAGGTGGCGGATCATTTTGGTGCGTTGCGCCTCGCCGCCAGACAGCGTGCTCGACGAACGGTCGAGGCTGAGATAGCCGAGCCCGATCTCGGTGAACGAGTCGAGCGTCTTCTGCAGCGACGCCAGCAACGGCCCGACAGACGGCTCGTCCAGTCCGCACACCCAGTCGGCCAGGTCGCTGATCTGCATCGCGCAGGCGTCTGCGATGTTGATCCCCTTGATCGTCGACGATCGGGCCGCCTCGCTGAGGCGGGTACCGCCGCACTCGGGACAATCGGTGAAGGTAACCGCCCGCTCTACGAAGGCGCGGATGTGCGGCTGCATTCCGTCGACGTCCTTGGACAGGAACGACTTCTTGATTCTGGGGATCAGGCCCTCGTAGGTCATGTTGATGCCCGCGATCTTCATCCTGACAGGCTCGCGGCGGAGGAAGTCGCGCAGCTCCATCTTGCTGAAATCGCGGATCGGCTTGTCCGGGTCGTAGAAGCCCGAAGAGCTGTAGAGGCGGAAGTTCCAGCCGCCCGTCGCATAGCCCGGCACGGTGATCGCGCCCTCGTTCAGCGACTTGGATTCGTCGTAGAGCTGGGTGAGGTCGATATCGGAGACGGTGCCCCGGCCCTCGCAGCGCGGGCACATCCCGCCAGTGCGGGTGAAGGTTGCCCGCACTGTCTTGCTGTCACCGCGCTCGATCGTGATGGCGCCGCTCGCTCGGACCGATGGAACATTGAAGGAGAACGCGTTGGGCGAGCCAATGTGCGGCTGCCCGAGTCGGCTGAAGAGGATGCGAAGCATCGCGTTGGCGTCAGTCGCGGTGCCAACCGTGGAGCGCGGGTCGGCGCCCATCCGCTGCTGGTCGACGATGATCGCCGTAGTCAGGCCCTCGAGCACGTCGACGTCGGGCCGCGACAGCGTCGGCATGAAGCCCTGCACGAAGGCGCTGTAGGTCTCGTTGATCAGCCGCTGTGACTCCGCGGCGATCGTGTCGAACACCAGCGAGCTCTTGCCTGAGCCAGAAACCCCAGTGAACACCGTCAGCCGGCGTTTCGGGATCTCGACGCTGACATCCTTGAGGTTGTTCTCGCGCGCGCCGTGCACGCGGATCACCTCATGGCTGTCTGCGCCGTAGACCCCAGGCGGCTGCGTGTCCGTCCTCGTGGCCATGCTCTCGTTCTCCATCTACTAGGTGGGCCGCTCTCGCGCTACCTGTCTACCTGATCCACCATGCGCCGGCCGGGCGTCGCGCACCGCTACGACTGCACGGGGTCCTGCAGCAACCCGAGCACGTTGCCGTCAGGATCGCTGAATGTGGCCACCAGGCGACCGCCGCCGACTTCGTGAGCGGCCTCGTTCACCGTGGCGCCGGCGGCGGTAACCTCGGTCAGCTTGGCCTCGATGTCCGGCACGTGCCAGTAAGCCACGGGTGTTGTCATCCCGCGTGCCGCACCGCCCGGCACCAGCCCGATGTGCTGGCCTGCGACGTCGTAACCGACGTAGTAGGACGCGTCTGCCTGCGGCGCTACGCCGAGAAGCGCGGTGTACACGGCCTTGGCCGCATCAAGGTCGGACACGGGATGCAGCACGGTCTTGATGCCCTCGGTGGAAGAGTCGGTCATGGTCACTCCTGAGGTCGTGGGTCACGTCGACCCGGTGTATGTCGTCAGGCGTTCACGCTAGTTGGCGGCTCGCGACTGGCGCTTCTCGATTCCTGATCGGTCCAGCCACCGCCCAGCGGCATCCCCCTCCGTCGACCCAGCGTGCCGACTGCCGACTGCTTTACGTCATAAAGTTCCTCGCCTTAACCTCTTGACTTTATGCCATAAAGTAGCGTCCACTTTATGGCATAGAGTCGATGAAGGAGGGCCGTATGAACCACACACCTGACACCAGCACCGCCGAGAACGGCGGCAACCTGGACCCTCAGCATGCTGCCAGGCTGCTGGACCAGACCACCCAGCAGGCACGCCGCAGGCTTGAGCCTTCCCCGCCGTGGCTCCTGGCGACCAGGGCGGTCATGGTCTTGGCCGCTTGCGGCGCGGTCTGGGTCTCGGTACGCCACCAGCACCCCTACCGGGGTCCGACGGCCGCGGACATCCCGGTCCTGGTGGCGTTCATTGTCATCAACTTCACCGCAACCGTCGCTGTGGCCAGGCGCGCGACCGCCGGAGTAACTGGCAGATCGCGGCTTCGCCCGGCGGAGATTGCCGTCGCCGCGCTGGCCTGGGTCGCTGCGGCCCTGGTCGTGGCCGCGCTGGCAGCAGCCGGTGTGAGCTACAGCCTGTACCCAACCACGCTGCTGATAGTCCCTGGCCTGGCTTGGGCAGCCATCATGGCGGCGCGGGCTGACTGGCGCAGGTGCGGTACCGGGCTCGCGGTCGCCGTCGTCGGTGCAGTGGGCGTCTTCGCAGGACCGGCCGGGGCATGGGCAGTCGCCGGCATCGGCCTCTGCGTGGTGCTCCTTGGCACCGCCGCTGCGGTGGCCTGGCGACGGCGCGCATGACGGTGCGCCATGACTAACGACGCACTCGACCCGCTGATCCACGTGCCTACCCGGCTGAAGATCGTGGCCACGCTGGCGGCACTGCCCGACGGTGACGCACTGTCCTTCACCCGCCTGCAGGACATGATCGGGCTCACCCCGGGCAACCTGATCATCCACCTGCGCAAGCTCGAGGAAGCCGAGTACATCAGCAGCAAGAAGGCCAGCAACGGGAGCGTAGCTATCACGACGCTCGCTCTCACAAGCCGTGGCCGCGCGGCGCTCGCCGACTACAGGCACGCGCTGCGCGACCTGCTCGGCGAGTTGTAACGGGCGCGGTTGGCCCGGTCTCAGCTGACAGCCCACCGTCGAACGGGCTGTCAGCCATTACATGGCCACGATCTGGTCCTAGAAATCGATCGCTGCCCCAGCCGGAACTAATCCCCGGGCTCGAGCGCCGCTCGTACCTCGACGAGGAAGCCGGCTTGCTCGGCGGCGCTGGTGACCTTCAGCCGCTGGAATTCGGCGGCGAGCCGCACATCGACGTAGAACTCGCCAGCATTCTCGTGGAAGTGCATGAACGCCTTCGAGCCACGCGAGAACGAGCCACGCTTGCGCTCCCGCAACTGAGGAAACCCGCGCAGCTCAGCCAGCAGCACCTCGAGCTGATCAAGATCCCGGTCCGTCGCGTGCCGCACCTGCTGAGCATGACGCGTCCTGCGCGCCACCGGCAAGGGACCAAAGCGCGCGACCGGCTCCACCGACGCCAGCGTGCATTCAGGCGACGACAGCTTCGGACTGATGACGCAGAATCTCCGCGACGGTCTCGGCCGGTGTCATCGCCGACGTGTCGAGCCAGAGGCCGATCCGCGGTGTCGCGGCGAGCTGCTCGTCAAGGTCCTCGACCGTGAACCCGCCTGGCCGGTAAGCCGTCTTGCCGGTGACGGCATGCCGTTGCCGCTCGCGTTCCGAGACGACGGCAACCGACGGACGGAGGACAATCAGGTGCCGGGGCCTTGCCACGACCGACCCCAGCCAGCGCGGCACGTCGGCGCCGAAGATGTTGTCCTGCACCACCGCCGTGAACCCGGCGTTGCAGTACTCATCGGCGACAAGCGCGGCCAGCCGGTAGCGGAGATCGAGCAGCCGCCTGGCCTCATCAGCCCTAGGGTCTCCGACGTGCACCCAGCCGCGCACAGCCGACCGATAGTACTGCCCGCCCCTGATATGTACGCCGCGCTCGAACTGGCGGGCGAGCGAGTCAGCGATCGTGGACTTTCCGGCCGCCTGCACGCCGGTCACCAGCCAGACACCGCCCGTCACGGCCCGACCGGGTCGGCACCGGCGCACTCGGCAGCGAGACCGAACATGCCCAGGCACGGCTCCAGGCCAGAGATCTCGACCGGTACTGTCCGCGTCGCCTCCCACGTCTCGCGGTCGAGGCGCAGGCGGAGCACGGTCGCCGGTTGCCCGCGCCTGACCTGGCGCTCGATGCCGTCGTCGACGTAGCCGAGCTTGTGCGAGACGCGCTGCGACGCGATGTTGTCAGTGAACGCGCCGGACGTCGCGTAGCGGGCACCGAGGCCGGCGAAGGCGAGGTGCAGCACCGCGGCGCGCATCTCGGTGCCGATGCCGCGGCCGTGGTGGGCCTGGCCGAGCCACGACCCGGTACCTACTTCCCGAACGGTCGCGAAATCCGTAGCCGATATGCCCTGGGTCCCGACGACGGTGCCGTCGTGGACCGTGACGAGGTCCAGCGACCACTTGGCAGGCTGCCAGGCCCCGCGCTGTGACCAGTGGTACTGGAGCGTGGCACGAGCCCGGTCAGCATGCGAGGCGTCCGTCCAGGGGAATGAGAACGGCTGCACCTCGGGGTCGTGAACGCCTTGTGCCGCGAGGCTCGCGAGCTCTTCCAGCTCGCGGTCGGAAGGCACCCTTAGCTCGAGGCGCGGCGTAGTCAGCCGTAGCCCGGCGAGCGGCCACCACTCATTCATCTCGCAATTGTGTCTGGCCAGACTCCGGCCAGCATCTCAATTAGCGGCCAGCCCAGTGGCCACCCGGGCACGGCAGACGTCGGGCTAACCTGTGACGTGCCGCGCGAGATGACCGGTAAGTCCCAGCGCCGCTGAGCGGAGGCCGAGTGCAGTATCAGTTGTCCAGGGTAATGGCCGGGCCGTTGCTGAAGGCCTTGGCGCGGCCGAAGGTTGTCGGTGCCGAGAACATTCCGGCGTCAGGCGCGGCCATCATGGCGTCCAACCACCTCTCGGTCGTCGACTCGATCTACTTGCCCCTCATGCTTGAGCGGCCGGTCACGTTCGCGGCCAAGTCCGAGTACTTCACCGGCACCCGGCTCCGCGACCGGGCGATCGGCGCCTACCTGCGCGCAACCAACCAGCTATCGACCGACCGGGCTGGGGCGCGAGCGGCCCAGGAAATGCTCGAGGCGGCCCTCGGCCTCCTGCGTGCGGGTCAGCTTTTTGGCATCTATCCGGAGGGAACGAGGTCGCCGGACGGGCGGTTGTATCGAGGCCGCACCGGCGTGGGCTTCCTGGCCCTGCACTCGGACGCGCCGGTGATTCCCGTCGCCATGGTCGGGACGGAGCGCATTCTGCCGCCCGGACACAAGGTGCCGCGGCCGGGCAGGATCGAGATCCGGATCGGCGAGCCGCTGGAGTTCGCCGAGTTTCGCGGGCAGCCGGCCGGCGCCAGGCAGCGCCGGGCCGTAACCGACGAGGTTGTGCAGGCGATCCAGAAGCTGTCAGGGCAGGAGTACGTGCCGATGTACGCCTCGGCGCGCAAGGAAGAACTGGCGGTGGCAGCTTCCCGCCGCTAACCCAGCGGGCGCGGACTCAGTCGCCCGATCTGGGCCGGCGCGACTGCCCCGTCGCCGGGTCCCAGACAACAAGCGGCCGGCCAGCCGAGTCGTAGCGCTGATCGTCTTGATCCGCTAGCTCACCTGGCGAGTTCGCGTCGCGCCTCGTCGGCTCCCACAGCGAGCCACTGGGTGATAGCGGCGCCGAACCGGGCGGGCGGCTTGCCGGCGGCTGCCGCATCGGGAGGCCCGGCGGCGCGTCCGGCGGCGGCGCGTCGAACTCGCTTCCAGCGTCAGGAGCAGACACAGGTGCGTCGTGATAGCCATAGCCAGATGCTCCGCTCCGGCCAAGGTCGAATCCGCCCGGCGCGCCAGAGCCCGTCGGGGAGCGGTAACTCGCTGGTGGCGGCGGCCCAGCGGGAGCTGGGGAACCGGTAGGCGTCCGGTAGCCGCCTGCCGGGTCTGCGCCAGCGGATGAGCTGTACTCGCGGGATGTCGGCTCGCGGTCGAAGTGCGAGGTGCCGCCGATCGGGTCGTAGCCAGCGCCAGGACCGTAGCCGGACTGGTCCGGATGGCTGGCCGGAAGCCCGCCGGGACGCACAACCCCGGCCGGGGCGCCACGGCCGGGGTCGTCCGATGCGGGTGCCGGGCGAGCGGCGACATTGGCCCGCGGATCGCCCTCGTGTGCGCCGGGAGCCGCAGCCCAGGGCAGCTCGCCGTCGGGGGCGGCGGCCGGCTCCCACGGCGGCGTGCCGGACACGCTCGAGCGCCTCTGCACTGCCCGCGTGGCTGGACCAAGGGAATCCCAGCCGCCGCCATCGGAGGCGCCGCTAGCGGCGGGCTCGGCGGCAGTGGGCCAACCCGGCTGGCGGGCCGGCAGGCCGTGCGGCTCGCGGCTGGCCGCGGGTGCGAAAACACCGTCAGCGCCGCGATTGTCAGCCGGACGCGATGCGTACAGCTGCCGCCGAGGGGCGGGGCTTGCGGGCGGAGAGGTCGGCGCTGGCGGTACTGCCGGCGCGGCGAACAGCTCTAGCATCCGCTCTACGTCCGCGGTGCCAGCCTGCGGATATCGAGACTGCCCATGGCGGTGCATCCACTCGGCGGCCACAGGCTGCCGGCGGCGCCAGCGCCGCCGGCTCAGCACTTCGTAGCCGCCAATCACGAGCAGCAGGAAGACAAGCAGAGCGCCAGAGATCTCCGCGGCGCGCAGGATCTGCGCGCCAATGCCCTGCGAGGACGCGGGCGCGGGAACCGTCGCGGGAGCCTCGCGCGGCTGCGCCCCGGCGCCGGCGCGGTGGCCGGGCGGCGTGGCCAGGGTGGCCGCCGCCGTCAGCGCCTGGCTCGCGTTGAGTGCGCCAAAACCCGATCCGCTCGCGCCGCCCGCTCGGCGGTAGCTGGTACTGGTGACCAGCGCCTGGCGAACTTCCGCACCGGTGAGGCCCGGATAGCGAGACCGGACGAGCGCCACAACGCCGCTGACTACCGCGCTGGCCGCACTCGTGCTGTTCATGGTCTGGTATCCGCCGGCGTTGGCCGCCGCGACGACTCCCGCGCCTGCCGCTGTCAGCGTCACGTAGCCCTGGCGGCTTGACCACGCGGCCTTGTTGAATGCCGAGTCGAACGCGCCAACCGCAATGACGCCGCGATAGGCGGCCGGGTAGTTGGGCAGACCGCTCGCAGCCGCGTTGTCGCCAGCAGGCGCGACCAGTACGACGTTGTGTGCGAGCGCGTAGCTGATCGCCGACCGCTCGGCGGCGCTGCCGCCGGCGGCAGCTGTCGCGCCGGCGGTACCGTTGCTGCCCGCCTGGCCGGGATCTATGGGCAGGTCGATGACCGAAGCGCCATGCTTCACTGCGTAGCGGATACCGGCGGCGATGGAGCCTGGGATCGCAGCGGCGACCGAGGCCTTGGCGAGCTGGGGATCATCGGCCGGGAGCGTGACCGGCACCGACAGGATCCGCGCCTTGGGCGCCACGCCGACGACGCCGGCGTCGCCGGCCGGGCCGTGGCCGCGGCCGGCGATCAGGCTCGCGATCGGAGTGCCGTGCTCGCCCGCATACTGACTCGCAGCCACGGGACCGCCGGCGGGCGCTGGCGCAGCGGTCACCGCGCCAGCCAGATCGGCGGCGCTGGCATTGACGCCATCGCTCAGCACGGCGACGGTCACGCCCGAGCCTTGTGACGCTCCCCAGGCCGACGTGATATGCAGCGAGCTGAGCCACCATTCCTGGTGCCGCACCTGGTCGGCGAATGCGGGCATGGCCGATAGGCCTATTGAAATGGCCGCCGCGCCGGTGGCTATCAGTGCCATGACGGGGCGGGGGAACCTCAGTGGCACGCCCTCTTGCCTTCCATGCTGGGTACCCGACATTGTGCCATGTTCAAGGTATTTGCGTGGTAGCGCAGAACAAACGGCATGCTAACCGGTTTGTGAGCTGCTGGTTTGCGAGCGGCGCCCCGCTGATATGTGTGACTGAGCGGCCCGCCGGTGACGTCTTAGAGCGGGCCCGGCGGCGTGGACGAGGCGCCGTGATCCGGGCCCTAGGACGCTGTAAAGGAGCGCCCATGCCCGATCGTCCCAACCACAGCGGCTATGCGGAAGACGCTGCCGCGCAAGACGCGATGCTCGACGAGCGGCTCGCGGCCATCCGGCGCCAGCAAGACCAGGGCACCATCACCATCCGGCAGGCAGCCGACCTCCGGGTCGCCGCCCTCGAGCATCACCTCGAGGCGGTCCGGGCCCTGCGCGCGGAGTATTTCGGCGAGGACCGGTGAAAGCCGTTCGCGCGTGGCTGGCCGGCATTCGCCCGATCCGCCAATCCACCTACCAGAGAGACGTGCGCGTTCTGCTTGACACGATCGAGCGCCTGACCCGCGAGCCGGGCGAGGTGACTGGCTGACGGTGGCCGCTGGTGGCCGCGGCCTGGCCGCCAGCAAGATCGAAGCAGGGCCCGTTTCCGGTTCGCCGGGGCGGGCCCTGCGCCATTCCCGGCCACAACCCGGCGGGTGGCCGCGGCTGGTCGCGGCTGGCGGGTTCCTGTCGAGTGATCGCGGCGGCGCGATCACAGGCTGACCTGAGCTTTCTTGTGATTGCCGCGATCCCCGCGATCACGACGGCACCGCTGACCTGCGGTGTAGCGGCATCGCGCCGCCGGGTCCCAACAAGTGCAACAGGTGCTACATGCCGGGACGGACGAGAAACTGTTTCAGTCGGCTGCTCGCAGAGGTCGCTGCAGAACTACCTCCCGACCAGGTAAATGATCCACGGAAGCAGCACCACTATCCCAAGCGCGATTGGGATCAGCCGCTGGTAGCGAATGGGCGGGTCCGACATGGCCGCTTTCCTTGCTGACGCCGTGTAACCACAGAGCCTAGACATTCAAACCGGCGTGGGTCGAGCCTTGAGCCATAGGTGAGTTGGGCAAGTTCTGGTCACAGCCCTACATCACTCACACCGGCCCGCCGGTAACAGGTCACGACCGCCAGCCCTAACCCTTGGAGTTGGCGTCATGAATTCCGGCGCGCTCGACGCGGGCCAGCTGCTCGCCAACGCGGGCCAGACGCGTGGCCGCGCGGCCGCACCGCCAGCGAAGCCAGGCCATGGGCGTCGCGCGCAGCAGCGCGGTCCTGATCCAGTTCACGCGGTGGATCCTTTCCTCGGTAATGGGATCCGCCCGGCGGGGCGTATAGCGGCCGGGCGGACCCTGCGGCGCCGGCCCGGCCACCGGAAGGGTCGAATCCGGGCCCGCCGCCCCACCAATTACGCGCTCACCATTGCCGGGACTTAATCGCGCCGCCCCCGGCACTGGCGCATCCACCCCGGAGCGCACGGGGCAGCTTGTTACCAGCCCAGCGGCCGCTGGCACGGACCACTGTGCGGATGGAGGTAATCGCAGTCATCCACCAGGTGCAGGCCGGCAGGGATGGACTGCCGCGGCCGCGCGGACCGCTGCGCCGAGCGGACAGCATCACGCTGCTGCGCCACCGCGCGACGCATCTCGGCGTGCCGCTGCTCGGCCCGTTGCGCCTCGGCGAGGACCGCAGCGCGCCGTGAGGCACGGGCAGCGACGTCGGGATGGCTGCGGCGATACCTGGCCATGAATTCGGACTGCTCGGCGTGCTGCACGGCCTGCCGCTCGACGAGGGGGTCGGCGGCGACGGGAGTCTCATGCATCGCGCTTATGCTGCGGCCAATCGAGTCCGGTTCGACCACGCCGACAGCGGCATCGAGGATCACGCCGGAACCGGCGGCACGCTTCGCCTCGCGACGCGCCTGTCGCGCCTCAGCGCGCTCGGCTAGCTCGTCCTCACGGTCGCTGGCGGCTGCGGCCTCGGCGAGCACGTCCGCGGCCGTACGCGCTGCCTCGCCGCCGCGCAGCCGGTTCACAAACCCACGCCACGCCCCGCCGTCGGCGACGTCCGCCGCGGCCGCCCGCTTAGCCTCCGCAGCCTTCGCCTCGGCGCGAGCCGCTTTCCGCTCGGCATAGGTCGGCGGCGCGGCCAGGACGTCGGCCAGCGACCTCGCGGCCGTGCTCGCCGGCAGCTCGGTCAGCTCGCCCCAGCCTCCGGTCACAGCCATGTACCCCTTGCCCGTGTAGCTCGGCGGGAGTGCTGCTCGCCGACGGTGCCTGTCCCGGCGACGCCGGCCGGTAAGTCGGCGTCGTGTCCGCGACCGACGTGCCGGGATACGGCGCCATGGTCGCGTCTATGTGCGCGCTGCCGGCCATCTGCGCGATCGCGAGGTTCGCCTCGTCGACGGCGTGTTGCCACGTCGCGAGCTCGGCGGGCGCTTGCTCGAGGCGCGGACCCGGCGCCGAGCTCGAGCCGAGCAGGTCAGTCGGCCCGGTCACAATCTGCGTGCCTTCGGGCTGCGGGTACGGCCGCGCGTTGTCGTCGAATGCCATCTACGTTGCCTTCCTGAAAAATGCGCGCAGCCGCGCGCCGAAAGATTGCGCGGACGCCTCCGCGCCCGCGAACACGGCGCCGTCAGCGGGCCGGGACCGCTGCGGCATATGGAACCGCACCGGCTGCCCCAGCAACGCCGACAACGCGTCCGGCAGCCCCTTACCGGTGCCTTGCGGCGCGTAATGCATCGGCGCCTCGGCCATCAGCTCGCTTCCCATGCCGAGCACCGGCCCGGCGCCCGGTTGACCGTCGCCGGCGTAGACGTCGCCGCCGAGGCGACGGCCGCCGGGATGGTTCATGAATTCGGCCGACGCGTCCTGGCGTTTCTGGCTGTCCGCCATAGCCTGCGTCATCGCGGCGTC
>DATIOU010000023.1:0-29229 GCA_035472835.1 Streptosporangiaceae bacterium
CGGGCGCCGAGGCTCGTATCGGCGCCACGTTCACCGACCGCCTGGTCGTCAAGTTCGGCCTGCCTGTGACGGGCTGGCGTGGCAAAGCGGGCCGGGCGAGGGATACGGCGGCCGGCGCGACAACCGGCGAGACGGTGACCGAGGCGATGGCACACACGGCAGACGAGGAGCCAGGCGGCCATGCTTGAGGAAGTGCGGATCACCGGGCTCGGGGTGATCGATGAGGCGGTACTCGAGCTGTCGGCGGGATTCAATGTCGTAACGGGCGAGACTGGCGCCGGTAAGACGATGGTGGTCTCAGGACTCGGGCTGCTGTTCGGCGGCCGGGCTGATCCGTCGCGCGTCCGGCCGGGGGCAGACCGCGCCGTCGTCGAAGGCCGGCTGCAGGTCGATCCTGGCGGTGTGGTCGCGCGCCAGGTAAACGATTCCGGCGGCGACCTCGACGACGATGGCAGCACTCTGATCCTGGTGCGCTCCGTGAGCGCCGAAGGGCGGTCGCGCGCCACTGCTGGCGGCCGCTCGGTACCCGTTTCGCTGCTGACTTATCTCGCCGACGACCTAGTTGCCGTACACGGCCAGGCCGATCAGCAGCAGCTGCTGCGCCCAGGGCGGCAGCGCCAGGCCCTGGACCAGTTCGCCGGCCCGGACTTCGCTGAGCTCCTGTCCGCCTATCAGCGCGTGTATCACCGGCACGCGCAGGTAAAGGCAGAGCTCGATGAGCTCACCACGATGGCGCGCGAGCGCGCCCGCGAGGCTGAAGACCTCCGCTTCGGCGTAGCCGAGATCGAGCGATCGGAACCGGTCGAAGGCGAGGACATCGAGCTTGTCGCCGAAGAAGAGCGGCTGGCGAACGCCGACGCGCTGCACGCGGCCGCGACGACCGCGCACGAGGCGCTGGTCGGCGACCCGGCCGCTGGCAGCTACGACACCGTAGACGTCACTGCTCTGCTGGCGGCGGCCAAGGCGGCCCTCGAATCGGCGGCCCAGCACGACCCGACGCTCGGGGGCCTGGCGGCCAGGATCGGCGAGGCGGCCTACCTGCTCGCCGACGTCGCCGCGGAGCTCGCCTCGTATGTCCAGTCGGTCGAAGCGGATCCCGCGCGGCTCGCTGTCGTCCAGGAGCGCCGCGCCGAACTCACCAGGCTGGTCCGCGCTTACGGGGCAGGCGCCGCCGACGGGCCGCCGGGCGGCGACCTCGCCGCGGTGCTCGCGTGGGCGAAGTCGGCGTCGGCGCGACTGGCCGAGCTGGACACCGACGAGGACAGGATCGGCTCGCTGGCGGCGCAGGAGGCTGACCTCGCAGCGATGGTGGCGGACCTGGCCGGGCAGCTGACAGTGGCGCGCACCGCGACCGCAGCCCGGTTCGCCGCAGCAGTGACGCACGAGCTGACCGCGCTGGCCATGCCGCATGCGAAGATCGTGGTCGCCGTCACGCCGGCCCAGGGCTTTGGCCCGCATGGCGCGGACGACGTCGAAATACGGCTGGCGGCCCACCCCGGCGCGCCCGCGCTGCCGCTGCACAAGGGCGCCTCAGGCGGCGAGCTTTCTCGCGTAATGCTGGCCATCGAGGTGGTCTTTGCCGGCGCGGACCCGGTGCCGACCTTCGTCTTCGACGAAGTCGACGCCGGCGTCGGGGGCAAGGCGGCCGTGGAGATTGGCCGCAGGCTCGCCCGCCTGGCCCGCCTGGCCCAGGTGATCGTCGTCACCCACTTGCCGCAGGTGGCTGCCTTCGCCGATACGCACTTGATGGTGGAGAAGACCAGCGACGGCTCGGTCGTCAGCAGCGGCATCAGCAGGCTCGGCGAACCAGGCCGGGTCCGCGAGCTGTCACGCATGCTGGCAGGCCTGGAAGACTCGGAGTTTGGCCGGGCTCACGCCGGGGAGTTGCTCGCCGCCGCGGCGGCCGAACGCGCCGAGCTCGCGCGGGCCGCCGAGCTCGCGCGGACCGCCGAGCTCTCGTCCGGACCAGCGAGGCTGGCCCCTGACGGCGAGCTTGCCGAGCACGCAGGGCGCGGCTAGCCGAGGATGGCTGCGGCCTCGTCCGGGCGCCCGCCGCCGACGTCGGCCTTAGTTACTGCGCTGATCTGGCAAAATGGCTACCCAATGAAGGCACCGATCCGAGGCTTCATCGCGATTCGCCGGACCAGGTCGAGGGACCTGCCCGGGTTGCTGGCGACGGCGCGGCTGGACCGGCGCACCAAGAACCTGACCAAGCGGCTCAAAGCCGGCGACATCGCGATCATCGACCACGTCGACCTGGACCGGGTCGCGGCAGACGCGCTGGTCCGCAGCCAGGTTTCGGCCGTCATCAACGTTGCCCCCAGCATCAGCGGCCGGTACCCGAATCAGGGCCCGCAGGTGCTGATGGACGCCGGGATCCCGCTGGTCGACGACGTCGGGCCGGATGTCTTCGACCTGGTGAAGGAAGGCCAGCTCGTCAGGCTCGAAGGCGAGATGCTCTACCTGGCGGACACCGTCGTCGCGAAGGGCACGCGGCAGACGCCCGAGTCGGTAACGCAGGATATGACGGCCGCCAAGGAGGGGCTGGCTGAGCAGCTCAAGGCGTTCGTTGCCAACACCTTCGAGTACATCAACCGGGACTCGGAGCTGCTGGCCGAGGGCATCCGGATGCCCAAGCTGCGCACGAGGCTCGCCGGCCGCCACGCTCTGGTCGTGGCCCGTGGCTACCGCTATCACGAGGATCTCAAGGCGCTGCGGTCCTACATCAGGGAGTTCAAGCCCGTCATTATCGGCGTCGACGGCGGCGCGAACGCGCTGATAGAGGCCGGGTACTGGCCGCACATGATCGTTGGCGACATGGATTCGGTGTCGGACCGGGCCCTCAAGTCAGGCGCCGAACTGGTGGTCGCCGCGTACTTGAACGGCCACGCGCCAGGCCTGCCGAGGGTCCAGGACCTGGGCCTTGAATCGGTGACCTGTCCGGCGCCCGGGACTAGCGAGGACGTCGCCGTGCTGCTCGCCGACGAGGCTGGCGCCAGCCTCATCGTCACCGTTGGCATGCGTTACGGGCTGGTAGAGTTCCTGGACAAGGGGCGGTCAGGCATGGCCAGTGCCGTGCTGACGCGGATCCGGGTGGGCGAAAAGATCGTCGACGCCAAGGGTGTCAGCCGGCTCTATCAGAGCCGGATCTCCGGCAAAGCGCTCGGTTTCCTCGCTGTCGCCGCGCTGCTGCCGATCATCGCGCTGGCATGGACCCCGGTCGGCAAGATCTATATGGGATACCTCGACCTGGCACTCCGCCAGCTCTGGTACTGGCTAACTGGACTGCTCTCGTGATCGATTTCCGGTATCACCTAGTTTCCATCATCGCCGTGTTCCTCGCCCTGGCCATCGGCCTGGCAGTCGGATCCACGGCGCTGAGCGGCAAGGCCGTCGAGTTTCTGAACGCGCAGGAGCGCCGCGCGGTCGCGGCTAACGCGTCGCTCTCGAAGCACAATCAGGCGCTGAGCAATCAGATCGCCGCCGATCAGGCTGTCGCCCAGGCAGCGTCGAAGCGCCTGGTCGGCAACCTCCTCACCGGCGAGAAGGTCGTGCTGGTCGTAGCGCCGGGCGCGGACAACGCGGTGACCGACGGCGTGACCGCCACGCTGCGCCAGGCGGGCGCGACCGTGACCGGCCAGGTTGACCTTCAGCCCGCGTTCCTGGCGACCACCGCGACCAACGAGACCAGCCTTACTCAGCTCGCGCAGAACCTCGCGGCAAATGCAGGCCTGCCTGCGCCGGTGCCGTCGCTGAGCCAGGTCGCCGGTCAGCAGGCCGTGGCGCAAGTGCTCGCGGCCGCGCTTGTCGACAGCCCCGGCGCGAGCGCGCTGACGGCGAAGGAGAGCGCCGGCATCCTGACGGGTCTCGGGCAGGGCGGGTTCGTGACAGCCCCCGCGGCACTCCCGCCTGCCAGTCTCGCGGTGCTGGTCGCGCCCGGCGGTCAGGCGCCCCAGACGGGCAGCGAGGTGCTGGTCACCGTCGCCAGCCAGCTGAAGCAGGCCAGCCGGGCCACGGTCATGGCCGGTGCCACGGAGTCGGTCGGTTCCAACTCCGTCCTCAGCAACGAGAACATCAGTCCGGACCCGGTGTCGACGGTGGACAATGCCGATACCGTGAGCGGTCAGATCATGGTGGTGCAGGCGCTCAGGTACTCGCTCAACGGCAAGCCGCCGGCGGCCTACGGGATCGCCTCGGGCAACGCGCCGAGCCCGGCACCCACGCCGAGCGCATCGGCCAGCCCGACGACGACCTCAGGGGGGCACCCATGACCAGCCATGGCGCGCGGTCAGCCGTCGTCGGCGCCGCGGCGGCGCGGCTGGCGTACGCAGCGCTGAAGGCGGGACCACCGGGCGGCGCCGCGGACTGGGACCGCACCAATCACCGCGGCGAGCGGGTCACGCTCCTCGAAGGCCCGGCCGTGGCGATCGGTGGCATCGCCGGCGCGCTCGCGGCGGGCGGCAGCAGGCGCGACCGGCTAGCGCTGGCTGTCGCTGGGACGGGCGCGGCCGCTTTCGGCAGCTATGACGACCTGGCCGGGAACGGGGTCAGCAAGGGTTTCCGTGGGCATCTTGGCGCGCTGCGGGCGGGCGAACTCACGACCGGCGCCGTGAAGATCGCGGGCATCGGCGTTACCGGCCTGGCCGCCGCGCTGATCGCGGCGCAGCCAGCCGATGCTGGGAAGACCCGCAGCGGCACGTCGGCGCCCGCCGTGGCCGACGTGCTGATCAACGCCGGGCTGGTTGCGGGTGGCGCCAACCTGCTGAATCTGTTTGATCTGCGGCCTGGCCGCGCGATCAAGGCTGGGCTGCTGGCGGGCGGGCTGCTGGCGCCCTGGCGGCGCGGGCGGGCAGCTACCGCCGGGCCGCTTGCGGCTGCTGCCGCGCTGCTGCCCGAGGATCTCGGCGAGCGCGCGATGCTGGGCGACGGCGGCGCGAACGCGCTCGGTGCCATGCTCGGCGTAGCCGCGGCGACGACGCTGCCGCGATCCGCGCGGCTCGGTGTTCTCGCGGCGATCGTCGGGCTCACGGCCGCCAGCGAGAAGGTCAGCTTCACGAAGGTCATCGAGCGCAGCGCACCGCTGCATCGCCTCGACATGCTCGGTCGCCGGCCGGCCGGCCCGCCGACGCCGTCGGCGGGCTCACCATCGACGACGCGCCAGGCACCAGCCGAAAACGGCGGTACACCGCCGGGCCAGGACCAGGCCGACCGCACGCTTGAGGCGCCAGACCGGCGCTCGGTCGAGGCGCGGTGACCGGGCCGGCCGTCCGGGTCACGCAGGACGGTCAGGATCCAGGCGTCAACGGCCTCGTCGGAACGGGAATTGGCCGCGCCGCTGCGCTGATCGCGGGACTCACGATCCTGGCCAGGCTTCTGGGCCTGGTCCGGACAATCGTGTTCGCGAAGACCGTGGGCGCGACCTGCCTCGGCACCGCGTACGTGACTGCCAACGCGCTGCCGAACATCGTCTACGACATTGTCCTCGGCGGCGCGCTGACCAGCATCATGGTGCCTGTCCTGGCCAGGCCCGCGCAGCGGTCACCGGCCGACGGCGCCGCGACCGCCGAGGTACGGCAGATCTCGTCGGCGCTGCTGACCTGGACAGTCCTGATCCTTGTGCCGGTGAGCCTGGCGATGACGCTGGCTGCCGGACCTATCGCCAGCTGGCTGAATCCCGTCAACGGCCGGTCCCACTGCGCGCAGGCCGCGCTCGTCACGGTGACCGGGCACATGCTCGCCGTGTTCGCGCCCCAGATCCTGCTCTACGGCCTCGCCGTCGTGCTCTACGGCGTACTCCAGGCGCACCGCAGGTTTGCCGCGCCGGCGCTGGCTCCCGTCATCTCCAGTCTTGTCGTGATCGCCGTGTACGTCGCGTTCGTCCCGCTGGGCGCCGCGCACGTGAATGCGCTGGCCGGCCTGCCAAGGACGGCCGAACTCACGCTGTCGATAGGCACCACCGTGGGCGTCGCCGCGCTGGTGCTGACAGCGCTGATTCCGGCCTGGCGACTACGGCTCAGGCTGCGGCCAGCGCTGCGGTTTCCGGCCGGCGTCGGCCGGACAGTCGGCGGGCTCGCAGTCTTCGGCGTCGTCGCCTTGGTGGCTCAGGATCTGTCGCAGCTAGTGGTCATCGTGCTCGCGAACGGGCGCGGGCCGCACGCAGCGTTCGTGCTCTATCAGTACGGCTGGCAGGTGTTCGAGGCCGCGTACGCGGTACTCGCGATCTCTATCGCGGTCAGCGCGTTTCCGGTGCTGTCCGCGCGCGACGGCGACGACTTCGACCAGACGGCGGCCGGATCGGCCCGGGCTGTGCTGCTCATGTCGTTCCTGGGTACCGCGCTTGTGCTCGCGGTCGCGGTACCGGCCGCGCACTTCCTGGCCGCCAAGGCCACCCAGGTCTCCGAGCTCGCGGTTGGCCTGGCGCTGTTCGCGCCGGGCCTGGCCGGCTACGGCCTCGTCGCCTGCTTGTCCCGTGTGCTGCTGGCCGCCCATCGCACGCGAGTGGCAGCGATGGCGGTCGGCACTGGCTGGCTCGTCGTCGTGGCCGCCGACATCGTGCTGGTGGCGGTCGCGCCAGGGCGCTGGGTCGTCGGGATGCTGGCCCTCGGCAGCACCATCGGCCTCAGCGTGGCCGGTCTCACGCTGATCGTGGTCGTCCGGCGGGCACTGGGTCCGGCCGCGCTCGCTGGCGCCGCCCGAGCCGCGGGCGCCGGACTGGCAGCGGCCGTGGCCGGCGGCGGCGCGGGCGCTGGCGCAGCCGCCGCGCTCCCGATTACCGGACCGGTCGGGGCGGCGTTTGTCGCTATGGTCGCCGCCCTGTGCGCCGTTGCGGTCTTCGCGCTCGTTGCCTATGTCCTCGACGGTGGCGAACTGCGCGCGGTCGTGAGCAGGGTTCGCCAGGCGCTCGCGCGGTGACCGGGCCCGCAGTGCCAGGCCTCACCGTCGCGTTCGTGCTGGGCAGCGCGTCCGGCGGCACAGTGAGCCACGTAATCGCGCTGGCGGATGGCTGCCGGTCGGCGGGCGCCGGCGTCGTCGTGTTCGGGCCGGCCGACACGGTCGCGCGGCTGCCCGACAACACCGACGCGCTCGTCGTGCCGATCGGCGACCGCCCGCGGCCAAAGCGGGATCTGAGGGCACACACGCGGCTGCGGGCAGGCCTCTCCGAGCGCCGGCCAGATGTCGTGCACGCGCACGGCGTCCGGGCCGGCGCGTTCGCGGCGCTGGCCATCTTGGCGCTGGCCATCGGGCGGCTGCCCGGCGCCCGGCCGGCACGGCACCCGAGGCCCGCCCTGGTCGTCACGGTGCACAACGCACCACCGGCTGGCGCGGCGAGCCGGATCGTCTACGGCCTGCTGGAGCGGGTCTGCGCCTGGCGCGCGGACATCGTGCTGTGCGCATCGGCCGATCTGCTGACGAGAATGCGTGCCCGCGGTGCCCGCGCGCAGCAGTTCGACGTCCCGGCGCGGGCGCGATCGGAGCCAGCAGCTGCCGACGTCGCGGCGGCCAGGTCCGGCATCGGTGCAGGCGCGCGCCCCGTGGTGCTGGCCGTCGGCAGGCTCGCGCCGCAGAAAGGCTTCGACGTGCTTGTCGACGCCGCTGCCCGCTGGCGCGACCTCGATCCGCAGCCGCGTACCGCGATCGCGGGTGCGGGCCCGCTGGCGGCGAAGTTGGAAGCGCGGGCGCGCCGAGGTGACGCGGACGTCGTGCTACTGGGCGCGCGCGACGACGTGCCTGCGCTGCTGGCGGCCGCCGACGTGGTCGTGGTACCCAGCCGCTGGGAGGCGCGCGCATTGGTCGTGCAGGAGGCCATGAGGTCGGGCCGGCCCGTCGTCGCGACGCGCGTCGGCGGGATCCCCGAGCTGACCGGAACCGACGGTGCCGTGCTGGTGCCGCCAGAAGACGCGGCCGCGCTGGCCGACGCCGTCGCCGCCGTGCTCGACGATGCGCCCTTTGCCGCGCGGCTTGGTGCGGCGGCGAAGCAGCGCAGCACCACGTTCCCATCCGAGCAGCACGCAGCATCGTCCATGCTCGCGATCTACGCACGGCTCGCCTCGCGCGAACCTGCGGAACGGAGCGGCGGCACGAGCTGACAGCCACAAAGGTTGCGTAACAATCGGCGTGATCCGCCTGATTCGTCGGGGCCGGATGTGCTGGGATATCCCGGATAGGGCCGTGTGGCCTCACCCTGTTCGCGGCCCAGGAGTGCTCAGTGTCCAGTGACACCAAGCCGCCAGCGGGCTACCGGCTGGACAGCACGAGCCGGACCGTTGGCGTGAAGGGCGGTGCGCAGGCACGCATGGCGCCGATCACCGCCGCACCGTCATGGACCAAGGTCATCGGCACCACGCTGCGCTTGTTTGTGCGCCGCCGCATCCTGAGGGTGCCCGACTCGGCCAAGATCGGCCGGGTCCGCGTGACCTCGCTCACGGCCTTCGCGGCCGTCATCGTCGCCGCAGTTGCAGCGGTGGTCGTCAGCACCGTCGTACCCACGTCGCATGGAGCTGCGCTGCCGCGATCGTCTCGGCCGGCGCTCACACCGGCCCAGAAGGCGGCACAGGCGGCCGCGGCGCACGCCGCGGCCGCGAACACGGCTGCGGCGGCGAACTGGATCGCGGCCGAGGTCAGCGCCCAGGCTGTCGTCGGTTGCGACCCCGCGACGTGCGCGGCGATCCTGCAGGCCGGATACGGCAGCGGCGGCCAGGTTGTGCTCCAGCCCGGCGTTCGCCTCCCAGCCCCCGGCGCAGTGGTCGTCGCGACGCCGGCGCTGCGGGCGCAGTACGGTGCACAACTCGCGGGGGCGGCCCCAGCGGTGATCGCCGGATTCGGTACCGGAACGCAGGCGGTGGAGGTCCGCGTCGTCGTCGCGGGCGGGCAGTCCGCGTACGGTCAGGCCGCCAGCACCGCGATCACGGCCCGGCGTAACGTGGCCGCGAAGCTGATCGGCAACAGCAAGGTGCGTGTCTATCCGGCCCCGCGCCAGGCACTGACTGCCGGCCTCGTGGACCCGCGGCTGCTGACGGTCCTGCAGCGGCTCGCGGCGCACAACTCGGTCCTCATCTACAGCTTTACTGACCGAGGGCCGGGCGCCGATGTCGCGGCACCGTACCGCCAGGTCGAGGTCATCGGGATGCTCAGCAGGCGGGCGGTTGGGGCGGTCGCGCGACAGCTCACGGCGCTGCCCGACAACATCCGGCCGGCGCTAACTGTCGTTCGCGGGCCCGGCGGCAACTTCGGCCTGACGCTGAGGTTCAAGGCGCCCAGCCCCAGCTAGCGCCCAGCCCCGATTAGAGGCGATCTGCCGCGTGCCTAGCCGGCGGGCCAGAACCGGCTGAGCGCGAACCGCCGCTGCAAACCGGGTGCGAGATCAGCCGGTGGTGCGCCGGTGGCGAGATCGGCGAGCCACTCACCGAACAGCGGGCCGAACTTGAAGCCGTGCCCGGACGTCCCGCTGCCGACGACGACGTTGCCTACCCGGTCGACGACGAAATCCTCGTCTGGGCTGGTGTCGTAGATGCAGCGTTCGATCGCCGCGGGCTCCGGGTCGTAGCCGGGCAGATACCGGGCCGCCACGTCCGAGAGCTTGCGTGTTAGGTAGGGATCCGCCGACTGATCCTGCCTGTCCGGGTCGGTCACGGGGCCGCTGGGATGTATTCCGATCTTGTACAGCTTCGACTCGGGTACGGGCAGTCCGTACGGCGCCCGGTCGGCGTGGTTGATGAAGATGGGTGGCTCGGCGGCCGGGTCGGCTGGTCGCAGGTAGGCGACCTGCTCCAGCGTCGGCCGGCCTGGCAGCGGCACGCCGAGCGGCGCCAGCAGCGCGGTAGACCAGGGGCCTGCCGTGATCACCACGGTGCGCGCGGTCAGCGGGCCCGCGCTGGTGGGAACGGTCACCCGGCGACCGTCGTCGGCAAGGCGCAGCACCCGGACGCCGGTCCGGACTTCCGCGCCGCCGTCCGCGAGTGCCTCGAGCACAACGTCCGCAGCGATCACGCCTGACTCCGGCTCGAGCAAGGCCGGTCCGTCGACCCGCACCGCCGGGAAGCGCCTGGCGGCTTCGCGTGCCGTCAGCAACTCGCACGGTGCGCCACCGGCCGCCATGGCCTCCTGCACGGCCCGCTGCCCGGCCCCGAGCGTCAGCTGCGGGGTGGGCAGCAGGATGCGCCGCCCGGACTGATTCTCCAAGGCGCGCCAAAGCTCGCGCGCCCGCCGTGCCGCGAGCACGTAATCCTGGTCTGGATAGCCCAGCCTGAAGATCCGGCAGCTGCCTTTCGACCCGGAAGCGGGATGACCGATCTCGGCGCGCTCCAGGACGACGACGTCACGGCCACGGGCCGCGAGGGCGCGGCCGGTGGCCAGCCCGAGCAGGCCGGCTCCGATGATCGCGACGTCGCGCACCTGTGCCATCTCCGGGCAGACTACTAAACCATGGGCACGCGCGGCCGGCACGGCAGGAAGGCGGGCAAACGTAGATGAGCCAGGCAGGCGTCGGCGGCTCGTGCGACCCGCGGTTTGCGCTTCTGCGGTCGGAGTTCGAGGCCAATTTCAGGGAACGGGGTGAGCTAGGCGCCGCAGTCTGCGTCACCCTCGACGGGATCGTCGTGGCCGACCTGTGGGGTGGCTGGGCCGACGTGCACGACCGGCAGCCGTGGATGCAAGACACGCTGGTGAACGTGTTCTCCGTCGGTAAGGGGCTGCTCGCGATGTGCCTGGCCAATCTGGCCGGCCGCGGCCTGCTCGACGCGGACGCGCTGGTGATCCGGTACTGGCCGGAGTTCGGCGCGGCCGGGAAGGACGATGTCACCGCGCGTCAGCTGCTGAGCCATCAGGCCGGACTGCCCGCCGTCCGCCAGCAGCTAGCAGCCGGCAGCGGCCTCGACTGGCCGTTCATGACGGCGCTGCTAGCGGCGGAGGAGCCGTGGTGGCAGCCGGGAGCTGGCCACGGCTATCACGTCAACACGTTCGGCTACCTTGCCGGCGAGCTGATCAGGCGGATCACCGGGACGAGCGTCGGCGAGTTCCTGCGCCGGGAGGTCGCTGGGCCGCTCGACGCCGACGTGCATATCGGGCTGGCCGCGGCCGACCAGGCTCGGGCGGCCGAATTCCGCTGGCCGGACCGCGCAGTGGACAAGGCGGCGAGGCAGAGCGAGGTCGTTCCCGGTAATGAGATGGCGCTGAAGGCCTACTTCAATCCACCCGACTTCTCCGGCGTCGGCGTGGTCAACACCGCGGCGTGGCGGTCCGCGCAGGTCCCGTCGGCGAACGCGCACGCGACGGCTGCTGGCGTCGCGCGGATCTACACAGCCCTCGCGCTCGGCGGGGCGCTGGCTGGGGCGCGTGTCGTCACCGAGAGAGCGCTGGCGGACGCGACCCAAGAGCAGGTCTACGGCGAGGACCTCGTGCTGGAGCGGCCGTCCAGGTTCGGGCTCGGATTCCAGCTCACGCACCCCGAGCGTCAGATCGGCAACGGGCCGCGCTGCTACGGGCACTTCGGCGCCGGCGGGTCGGTCGGCTTCTGCGACCCGGACGCGCGCCTGGCGTTCGGCTACGTGACGAACCAGATGGGCCCGCGGTGGCGCAACCCGCGCAACAAGGCCCTCATGGACGCCTGCTACGCGGGCCTGTGAGCTCACTGCGCCTGCCGCAGCGCGCCGCCGATGTTGGCTACCAGCCGCGGGCGCGCCACTCGGGAAGGTGCGGACGCTCCGTACCGAGCGTGGTGTCCTTGCCGTGGCCCGGGTAGACCCATGTCCCGTCGGGCAGCTCGGCGAAGACGCGCTCTTCGAGATCGGTCATCAGGCTGTCGAAGCGCTTCGGGTCGTGCTCGGTGTTACCGGGGCCGCCGGGGAACAGCGAGTCGCCGGTGAACAGGTGCGGCTCGTCGGCCAGCGCTCCGTCGGCGTCGTATAGCAGCGCGATGCTGCCGGGCGTGTGTCCGCGTAGGTGGATGACCGACAGGCTGGCGTTCCCGATGGTGACGGTGTCCCTGTTATGTACGGGCCTGGTGACCGGGATGGGTATGCCAGGCGCGTCGTCTGGATGCGCGGCCGTCGCGGCTCCGGTAGCGTGCTGCACCTCGCGCAGCGCGGCGTGATGGTCCCAGTGCTGATGCGTGGTGACGATAAGACCGAGCGGCACGTCGCCGATGAGGCGCAGCAAGGTGTCGGCCTCGTTAGCCGCGTCAATGAGCGCGAGCTCGCCCGTCTGGGTGCAGCGCAAGAAATAGGCGTTGTTGTCCACCGGGCCGACCGCCACTTTGGTGATGGTCAGGCCGGGCAGTTCCCTGGTGTCGGCCCGGCCGCCTACTGTCACGTTCCCGGTGTAGGTCATTTCTTCCTCGTCTCCGCTGCCGTGCGTTCGCACCCCTGACCGGTCAACACGATAACTACCACGGCGGCAGCGCCGGCAGCTGGCCAGGTGGCGTCGTCGTCAGCCCAGCCCCGCTGGTGCGCCCGACCAGCCACGCGAGCAACGCCCACGTCGGACCGCTGACCTCGACCAGAGGCGCTGCCTCCGGCGGGCCGATCTGAACAGCAAGGCCAGCCTCGGGGCTTACCAGGCGCGCTGGTGGGGTCTCGTCATCGGCGAAATCGGCTGCAATCCGCTTCAGGGATGTGACCGCGAACAGCGTCGGCCAGTCGTCCGCGCCGTAACCCGCGTCCAGATCGACGTGGTGGATCTCGACCTCAGATAGCCGCCGCTGGAGCGTGAACCAGGCCGGGTGCGCGGGACCGCGCCGCCCGTGCACCTCGGCGGCCCAGGCGCCGGGGTGCAACCGGTCGGCCTCGGCGGCGAAGGCGGCGGCAGAGCCGTCCAGGTCCGCCAGCAGATCCGCGGCGCTGCGCCCCGCTCCCGCCACGATGCCACGCTCCCGCTCGCCTTCGTCGGCGTACTGCGGCGTGACGACGCCGGTGCGCGCCCAGATCAGCAGATTCCGCAGGCCGTCGGCGTTCCTGGCGATGTGCGTCAGCACATGCCCGCGGCTCCAGCCCGGGAGCAGCGACGGCTCCCGTGCTTGCTCATCGGTAAGGCGCGCTGCTGTCCGGAGGAGGTGTCCGGTGGCCTGGTCCACCGTGTCCCGCAGCTCGGCGGCGACGGCGGCGGGCTCGAACGTGTCCCCATCGATGCTCATCTGGCTGAATCTAGAGCACGGCCGGGAATCTGAGCACCCCGCGTTGGTGTTGTAGTGGGGTTGCCGGGATGCGACCGAGGCGGCGGGTGCGGGCTTTGGCCCCCTGTTTTGTCAGCGCCCCCAGATAGCATGACCTGGCGGCCTTTCCCGTCTGACGTCGCTTGTACATACCGGGAGAACTGAGCGCAAAGTGGCAGATCGTCTTGTCGTCCGCGGTGCCCGCGAGCACAACCTCAAGGATGTCTCGCTTGATCTGCCCCGCGATGCCATGATCGTGTTCACCGGGCTTTCGGGCTCCGGGAAGTCGAGCCTCGCGTTCGACACGATCTTCGCTGAGGGGCAGCGGCGGTATGTCGAGTCGCTGTCGGCATACGCGCGCCAGTTCCTGGGTCAGATGGACAAGCCGGACGTCGACTTCATCGATGGCCTGTCGCCAGCCGTCTCCATCGACCAGAAGGCCGCGGGGCGCAACCCGCGATCCACCGTCGGCACGATCACGGAGGTCTACGACTACCTCCGGCTGCTGTTCGCCAGGGTGGGCAAGCCGCACTGCCCCGTGTGCGGCCGGCCGATCGCGCGCCAGACACCGCAGCAGATCGTTGACCGCGTGCTCGAGCTGTCCGAGGGCACGAGGTTTCAGGTTCTCGCCCCGGTCGTCCGTGGCCGCAAGGGCGAGTACACGGAGATGCTGCGGGACCTCCAGATCAAGGGGTTCTCGCGGGCGCGGGTGGACGGCACCGTGATCCGCCTGGACGACGCGGTGAGCGGCGAGCTGCCCGCGCTGAAGAAGTACGAGAAGCACGACATCGCGGTAGTGGTCGACCGGCTCGAGGTGAAGGAGTCCGCGCGCCGCCGGCTGACCGACTCGGTCGAGACCGCGCTCGGCCTCGCCAACGGCGTCGTCGTGCTCGACTTCGTCGACCTGCCCGACGATGACCCGAACCGCGAGCGCATGTTCTCCGAGCATCTCGCGTGTCTGTACGACGACCTGTCATTCGACGAGCTGGAGCCGCGTTCGTTCTCGTTCAACTCGCCGTGGGGGGCGTGCCCGGACTGCACAGGCCTTGGCACCAAGATGGAGGTCGACCCGGAGCTCGTCGTCTCCGAGCCAGCCCGCACGCTCGCCGACGGTGCGATCGCGGTCTGGACCGGCGGTCACGTGAGCGACTACTTCCTCCGGCTGATCGGCGCGCTCGGTGACGCGGTCGGCTTCACGGTCGACACGCCGTGGGAGCGGCTGCCGGCCAAGGCCCAGCGAGCGCTGCTGTACGGCTACGACAAGCAGGTCCACGTCCGCTACAAGAACCGGTATGGCCGGGAGCGGTCGTACTACACGAACTTCGAAGGCGCGATCCCGTACATCGAGCGGCGGCACTCCGATTCCGACAGCGAGTACAGCCGGGAGCGGTTCGCTGAGTTCATGCGCGAGGTGCCATGTCCTACCTGTCACGGCGCACGGCTCAAGCCCGTGTCGCTGGCGGTGAAGGTAGACGAGCGTTCCATCGCCGACTACTGCGCGCTGCCCATCGGCGAGCTGGCGAAGCTGCTGCTCTCGCTCCAGCTGTCGGATCGGGACATGCAGATCGCCGGACGGATTCTCAAGGAGGTCAACCCCCGGCTCGTCTTCCTGCTCGACGTCGGCCTCGACTACCTCACCCTGGACCGGGCGTCGGCTACGCTCGCCGGCGGCGAGGCGCAGCGGATCAGGCTAGCGACTCAGATCGGCTCCGGGCTCGTCGGCGTGCTCTACGTGCTGGATGAGCCGTCTATCGGCTTGCACCAGCGCGACAATCACCGGCTGCTCGAGACGCTGCTCCGCCTCCGCGACCTAGGCAACACGCTCATCGTTGTGGAGCACGACGAGGACACCATCCGGTCGGCGGACTGGATCGTGGACATCGGGCCGCGCGCCGGGGAGCACGGTGGCGGCATCGTCGTCTCCGGGCCCCTCGAAGAACTGCTGGCGAGCAAGGAGTCGATCACCGGGGCGTACCTGACCGGCCGCGAGGCCATTGAGGTTCCGGCCAAGCGGCGTAAGCGGGTCAAGGGTCGCGAGGTCGTCGTCAAGGGCGCGGTCGAACACAACCTCAAGGGCATCGACGTCGCGTTCCCGCTCGGGGTGTTCATCGCGGTGACCGGTGTCTCGGGCTCGGGCAAGTCGACGCTGGTCAACGACATCCTGTACAGCGCTCTCGCGAGAGAGCTGCACGGCACCAGGATCGTGCCGGGCAAGCACGGCAAGATCACCGGCATCCAGTCGCTCGACAAGGTCGTGCACGTCGACCAGGGCCCGATCGGCCGGACGCCGCGGTCCAACCCCGCCACGTACACCGGCGTGTTCGACAGCGTGCGGAAACTGTTCGCGCAGACGACCGAGGCCAAGGTGCGCGGGTATCAGCCCGGCAGGTTCTCGTTCAATGTCAAGGGTGGCCGGTGTGAGGCCTGCGCGGGCGACGGCACCATCAAGATCGAGATGCAGTTCCTGCCGGACGTGTACGTACCGTGCGAGGTCTGTCATGGCGCCCGCTACAACACCGACACGCTCCAGGTCCACTACAAGGGCAAGACCGTCGCCGACGTGCTGCAGATGCCGATCGAGGAGGCGGCCGAGTTCTTCGAGCCAGTCCCGTCCATCCACCGGCACCTGAAGACGCTGGTCGATGTCGGCCTCGGGTATGTCCGGCTTGGTCAGCCGGCGCCGACGCTGTCGGGCGGCGAGGCGCAGCGGGTCAAGCTGGCGGCCGAGCTGCAGCGCAGGTCGACCGGACGGACGATCTACGTGCTCGACGAGCCGACGACGGGCCTGCACTTCGACGACATCCGCAAGCTGCTTGGGGTGCTCGGCCGGCTGGTCGACGCTGGCAACACGGTCATCGTGATCGAGCACAACCTGGACGTGATCAAGACCGCGGACTGGGTCATCGACCTCGGCCCGGATGGCGGATCGCGAGGCGGCTACGTCATCGCCACCGGCACGCCCGAGGACGTGGCGCGGGTCGAGGAGAGTTACACAGGCCAGTTCCTGAAAAAGCTGCTGGACGTCTAGCTCTGCCTGGCCCGCGGCAGAAGTCGTGACCGGTTCTGGGTAGCACTGCGGCACGTTACGCTGTCCCGCGTGGCGGCGCGCTTGGCGAGGCGGAAGGCGGCGCTCTGTGCGGCCGTCACGGGGCTGGTCACCGGGGCGCTCGCGGCGGCGTGTTCGGCCACAGCCCCGGCCCCGCCTGCATGGCGGTCGGTGACCAGTCCGATCACCGAGGTCAGCAGCACCTGCCCCGGCCAGAATTCGGAAGTCGAGCAGGCCGTCGATCCGGTTCGGGGCTATGTCTACGAAGAGTGGATCGGGTGCGGTAACCACATCGGCTTCGCGGTCTCAACCGACGGTGGGCGCCACTTCGGCAAGCCCGTGATCCTGGCCGACTCGGCGGCTTCCTGGGATCCCTCCGTTGCGGTGGCACCTGACGGCACTGTGTACGCCGCGTTCATGAAACAGACCCGCGACCACATGTTTCCGGTCGTGGAGGCCTCGCTCGATCACGGCCGGACGTTCCCCCGGGTGACCGAGGTGGTCCCGAGCATCCGCGGCAACTGGGGCGACCGCGATTTCATCGCCGCCGGACCAACCGGGACCGTGTACATGACCTGGGACTACGGCCCCAGTGTCAGGGAAATCAAGCTCGCCTGCCGCAGGATCGGAAGCTGCTCGTTCAGCGCCGGCGACCTCAATATCGTGATGCAGAAGTCCGCTGACGGCGGCCGTACCTGGGGTCCGATCGTGCCCATGACGCCCGGCTTCCCGGCCAGCGGCGGCGACGCCGCCCCGCTCCTCGTTACGCCCGACGGCCGGATCTACGCCGAGTATCAGGGCTACCACATCACCAGCCCGACGAAGCTGACCCTGAGCACGGCCCACAGCTTCACGACATCGTCGGCCGACGGCGGCGCCACCTGGTCGCCGCCCGTGCGCATCGGACCGGCGCAGCTCACGATGAACAACTCTGAATGGTGGATCGACGGCGACATCTCGGCCGACGCCGCGGGCAACTTCTACGTCACGTGGGACACGCAGTCGGGCGGATCGGACGTCGGCTGGCTCTCCTACTCGACCGACCATGGCCAGCACTGGTCCAGGCTGCAGCGGGTAACCCCAGACGCCGGCCACGCCGTGCACATCGTGCAGGTCGTCGGCGGGCAGCCTGGCGTCGCCTTCGTGGGCTGGCTCACCGACGCGTCGCCCTCCGGGTACGCGCTGTACCTGCGAGCATTCTCGATGCGGACCGGCTGGCTGTCCGCGCCGGTCAGGGTGTCCCGCACTTACGGGAACCCGTCGGTCTGGCCCGGCGACACGTTCGGGCTCTCGACGCTGCCCCCGCTCCGGACCGGCAAGGAGGCCCACTGGCCGCGCGTCGTGGTCAGCTGGGGCAGCGCGGTCGGCGGCGCTGCGGCATTGGCGCAGGACCGCGCCGCGGTCGTCACGTTTCAGCCGGGCCCGGGCTGACCGCCAGCAGCCGCTGGCAGGCGGCCGCGTTACCCTGCCAGGATGAAGATCAGCACCGAAGCCGGCCCCGCCCAGGCGGAGGTCGACCGGCCGACGTCGGCCACGTTCCTGCTCCTGATGACCCATGGCGCTGGCGGGGGCGTGGATACCAAGGACCTGCTGGCAGTCCGGGACGCCGCGGTGGGCATCGGCGGCGTCGTGGCTCGCATCCTGCAGCCCTACCGGGTGCGGGGCGCGAGCGCTCCGGGCGCGCCGGGGCGGCAGGACGCCGCGTGGCTGGAGATCGTCGCCGGGCTGCGGGCCGACTACCCGGGGCTGCCGCTCGTGCAGGGCGGCCGGAGCAATGGCGCGCGGGTTGCGTGCCGGACGGCGGTGGCGGCTGGTGCACAGGCGGTGATCGCCCTTGCGTTCCCCTTGCATCCGCCGGGCCGCCCGGAGCAAACCCGGGTGGCCGAGTTGCGGAGCGCGGGTGTTGACGTGCTCGTTGTCAACGGCGAGCGCGACCCGTTCGGGATACCCGCGCCGGACGACGCCGCGCGGGTTGTCGTGCTGCCGGGGGAGACGCACGCCCTGACGAAGAATCCGGCCGCGGTCGCGGCGGCCGTCGGGTCGTGGCTCGCCGAGATGCTCGGCGTTGGCGAGGCCTAGCCAGGCGGGGAACTGGCCGGGCGGTGGAACTAGCCGTACTGCGAACTAGCCGGGCGGCGGGATGGCCGGCCTAGCCGGCGCGCCTCGGCTGGTCAGGCGGCCGAGCTCTGGGAGCTTGGCGGGGGTACTGGTGGCGCGGTCGCGCAAGCGGTGAGGTCCGTAGGCCGGTGCGGGGCTATGACTGTTCCGCCGGGGAGCAATTCCCCGGTGTCTTCGAAAATCACGATGCCATTACAAAGCAGGCTCCAGCCCTGCTCTGGGTGACTAACGACGGTACGGGCCGCCTCGCGATCCGCCCCTGTCGGGTCCGGACACCGTGGCGTGTGCGGGCACATTCGCGTGCCTCCTGTTTGGTTCGATCCTGTGCTCTTGATCACACCCTACTGTGCCAGGTCAGTGGTCTGTACGGCATGGCCCGTTGTGACGGTTTTCCGTGTCGTGCTTTGTAGGTTTCATGTAGTCAGCTTTACGCGATGCGACATGCCCGTCAGATTGCAGCCAGTAGCCATTGCGTGACGGTTAGTAAGCGCCTTGCTGAATGGCCGGCGCCGGGCGCTGCAGAATACTGACGGAGATTCCGGAACAGGGTCCGTTGCCCGTTCTCGTCACGGGTGGCGCGCGGTCTCCATCTGGGCGACCTCGGCGTCGAGCGCCTCCACAGTCGGCCGGGCCGGGAACCCGGTCAGGCGGTGGGTCTCGCGGAGGGTCAGCAGCCGTTCGGCCTCGTCGGTCCACGCGTGTACGGCGGGTGTCGCCTTGGCCTTGCGGAAGTAGATGCGGTCCTCGTAGCCCTGGGGGCCGATCTCAGCGCGCTGAGCGGCGTAGGCCGCCCTGGTCAAATCCGTCAGGGCCACGTCGAGGCTGTGCGCCAGCGGGTACTGCACGCTGACCGGCGCCGCGGTCGCCTGGGCGTGCCGGAACTCCCGCTCCGCTTGCTGGGCGTTAGCGAGCAGCTGGCTGAAGTTGGCGGCGAGCGCCACGTCGGCGAGGTAGCTGGCTTCCGCGGCGGCGCTGATCTTTGTGCGACCCTTTTTCACGCCGCATAGCTTAGCGGGCGAAGTAGTGCCAGCCGAGCCAGAGCCACCCGAGCAGGATGAGCACCCGGCCGGCCGCCGGCCGCATGACGTAGCCGAGCCAATCGCCGAGCGTCGGGATGCGTGTTCGCGGATTGCGGCCCAGTATCTCCAGCAGCACCAGGGCGGCTATCACGGCTACGAAGCCGACGATCGTGATTCCGCGCATGCTCATCTGCGCATCACCTCCGCACCAGCGACCACCCGGCCAGCAGCCAGATCACGATCGCGGCGCTCTTGACCGGGTGCGGCCCGAGCAGCGGGTTGATCAGGTCAGTGAGGGACGGATGCCACGACGTCGAGCCGTCTCGGACTGCCGCTGCCTCCCACTCAAACAGCAGGGCAATGGCGATGATCCAGTACGAGAAACCAGCGACGTCGACGGACTCGGGCGGCGGGATGCGCTCCGGCGGCCGCGCGTAAGCGATCACACCGAGCGCCGCGCCCGGCAGCAAGACGCCGACGAGGGCCTTCAAGCTGAAGGGGGCGGTGCCGCCGAGGACCCAGGCGTAACCGATGAGGCCGGCGGCGATCACGGCGTTCCGGGCTGGCCGGGCCCCGAGCGGCAACCTCGATTCGGGCACGACGACGACATGCTGGCTGGGCCTGGCCGCGGGGACCGAGGAGGCCGCCGCGGGAGAGTCGGCGCTCGCGTTCTCAGTCATCAGCTCTCCCTGCCCGGCGGTGTCGCGGCGCGAGCCCAACGGCCCGGCGGACGTGCCAGGGTAACAGCGGTTGGCGGCGGTTCCGGCCAGGATTGTCGCTCAGCAGCGGTCGGGCCATGCCCGTCGTCGCCGCCGGTCAGGCCAGGCTGTCCCGCCAGCTGGCGTCCAAGGCGGAGTACTCGCCGTCCGCCGTCATGAGCTCATCGGGCGAGCCGTCCTCGACGATCTGGCCGTGACTGACGACCAGGACGCGATCTGCGATCGCAACCGTTGACAGACGGTGCGCGATGATCACCGCGGTCCGGCCGGCGAGAATCCGCTGCAGAGCGTCCTGGACTAGGCGCTCGCTCGGGATGTCGAGCAGCGAGGTGGCCTCGTCCAGGACGAGGACAGCCGGGGCGGCGAGGAAGGCGCGGGCGAACGAGATGAGCTGCCGCTGGCCAGCCGAAAGCCGCCCTCCGCTCTTTCCCACCTCTTCGTCGTAGCCGTCCGGCAGCGCCGAGATGAAGGTGTGCGCGCCGATCGCGGTCGCCGCCGCGACGACCTCTTCCCGGCTGGCACCTGGCTTGCCGAGCACGATGTTGTCCGCCACAGACCCGGTGAACAGGAAGTTCTCCTGAGTGATGAGCACCACCTCGCGGCGCAGGGAGCGGTCGTCGAGCTGCCTCAGGTCCACACCGTCCAGCAGCACGCTGCCATCGAGGGGGTCGTAGATCCGGGCGAGGAGCCGGGCGATCGTCGTCTTGCCCGCGCCGGTGGCGCCGACCAGCGCCACAGTCTGCCCGGCGGGAATCGTCAGGCTCAGATCCGGCAGCACGGTGGACTTCCGGTAGCCGAACCGGACCGAGTCGAACGCGACGGTCCGGCCGCGGGTGCCCGGCTTGTCAGCGGCCGGCAGCACGGCCGGGTGCTCGGGCTCAGCGACCCTGGGCGTCTCATCGAGGACGCCGGAGATCTTCTCGAGCGCGGCTCCGGCTGACTGGAAGGAGCTGTAGAACTGCGAGAGGTCGATGAGCGGGTCAAAGAAGCGCTGCAGGTACAGCAAGAACGTGACGAGGATCCCGACCCGCATCTGATGGTCGATGACCCGCAGCCCGCCGTATAGCAGCACCGCACCGATGGCGAGGTTGGCGACAAGCGTCACGCCGGGAAAGTAGATGGCGAGCAACCGCGACGAACGGAGGTTGGCCTCGCCATTTGCCTGGTTGAGGGCGGAGAAGATCTCCTCGTTCCGCTGTTCGCGGCGGAACGCCTGCACGGCGCGGATGCCGCCGAAGGTCTCCACGAACTGCACGATGACCGACGCGATGGTGGTGCGCGTCTGGCGGTAGGCGATCGCCGACTCGCGCCGGAACCAGGCCGACAGCCAGATCAGTGGCGGGAACCCGGCCATCACGACGAGGGCCAGGCGCCAGTCGAGCAAGAGCATGCCGGCGCCGAGGAGCAGCAGCGAGAGTACCGCCGAGACCAGCGAGGCCAGGCTCTCGTCGAAGAGGTCTGAGATTGAATCCATGTCGGACACCTGGCGCGAGATGACGCGTCCGGAGGTGTAGCGCTCGTGGAACGAGATCGACAGCCGCTGGAAATGAGCGAACAGCCGACGCCGCAGCTCCAGCACGACCCGTCCGCCAAGCCGGCCGATGCCCGCGATGTAGGCGCGGGTAGCGCCGGCCTGCACGATGACAGCCACGCCGAAAGCGATGATGATCAGCGCCAGCGGCCCCGCGTCGTGGGTCCGCTCAAGCCGCGGTATCTGGTCTATCCCGACGCCAACCAGCCACGGGCCTGCGAGCGCCGCGAGCTGCGCCGCCACGATCACCAGGAAGATCGTGAGGACCAGCCGCCGGTACGGGCGGAGCAGATCGGCCAGCAGCCGACGCGACCGCCGCCGTAGCAACGTGCCGAGCTTGCCGCTGATCTCCTCCTCTTGCTCGGACGCGATGCCGCGCCAGGCCTCGGCCGGTGCCGTCGTCATCGGCTCGCTCCTGCCGTCAGTCCCGGTGCAGCGTGCCCGTCCCCCTCGGAGCCGACCCGAGCGCCACCGAGGCGGTCTGAGCTCATGAGGTCGTGGTACCGGGGCTCGGTGGCCAGCAGCTCGGCGTGCGCGCCGACGGCGGCGATGACCCCGTCGGCCAGCAGCGCCACCCGGTCGGCGAGTAGCACTGTGGAGGGACGGTGCGCGACGATCAGCGCCGTTGACGTGGTCATCACCTCGGCGAGCGCGGCCGTCACCTTCGCCTCGGTGTGCACGTCCAGCGCGGACAGCGGGTCGTCGAGCAGCAGCACTTCCGGCCGAGCCAGGATCGCGCGGGCTAGCGCGACGCGCTGCCGCTGACCGCCCGACAACGCCATGCCCTGCTCGCCGATTCTGGTGTCCAGGCCCCAGGGCAGGTCTGCCACGAACTCGGCTTGCGCCGCGTCCAGCGCCGCCAGGATCTCCGCTTCACTGGCGTCCTTGACGCCGAAACCGACGTTTTCCCGGACGCTCGCCGAGAACAAGGTCGGGTCCTCGAACGCGCAGCCAACCCTGGTGCGCAGCGCTGGTAGCGGCAGCTCGCGGACATCGGTTCCGTTGAGCGTGATCCGACCGCCGGTCACGTCGGCCAGGCGCGGCACCAGCTGCAGCAGCGTCGTCTTGCCGGACCCGGTGGCGCCGACCAGGCCGACAGTCTCGCCGGGTGACAGCTCAAGCGTGACGTCGCGCAGTACCGGCTGCCGCGCGCCGGGGTAGCTGAACGCGACGTGGTCGAAGACCAGCCGCCCGCTTCCGCGGCGCGGCGAAACGGCCCGGGGGGTGGACGGCCGCCTGTCGACGGCTACGCCCGGACGGGCGGCAGGCTCAGCCTGCAAATCATCGGCCGGCGGCTCGTTGGCCGGCGGCCCGTTGGCCTGCGGCTTCTTGGCCGGCGGCTCGTTGGCCTGCGGCTTCTTGGCCGGCGGCTCGTTGGCCGGCGGCTCCTCGGGCGCCGGCACTTGGGCCGCGGCGGCCTTGCGACCGCTCTGCCACTGGCCGGCCGCCAGACCTGGCCTGTCGAGCCAGCCGGCGGTTCCGGGCTGGGCCGGGTCGGTGATGGTGGGTCGCGTGTCGAAGATCTCGTACACGCGCTGCGCTGCGGTCGCTGCCTCCTGTCCGCCCGCGATGATGAAGCCCATGGCCTCAATCGGCCAGACGAGCAACAGGGTGAGCGTGACGAACGCCACGAGGCCGCCGAGGCTCAGCGCGTGCTGGCTCACGGCCAGCGCGCCGAGCAAGAGAACCAGGCCGATCACGGCGTTCGGCGCAAGGTCCAGTCCGGCCCAGAACGTGCCGCGGAGCCGAGCCTTGTCGACCTGCGTGCGGTAGACGTGCTTCGCCTGGGCTAGGTGGCGCGCCGCGGCCTCGTCGCGGCGGCCGAGCGACTTCAGTACCCGGATGCCGGCCGCTGCTTCCTCGACGTAGGTGGCCAGGTCGCCCTGCTGGTCCTGTGATAGGCGGGACAGCACCCGGTAGCGCTTCTCGAAGCGCAGGCACAGCGCGGTCACGGGCAGGAACAAGCACCCGGTCAGCAGCCCGAGCCACCAGTTGAGCCGGATCAGCAGCGCGAAAATGAGCAGGAAGGTCCAGGTGTTGGTGACGCCGAACACCACACCGAAGCCGGCGAACCGCCGGATGGTGGACAGGTCGTTTGTGACTCGCGACAACAGCTGGCCGGACTGCCAGGAGTCGTGGAACGCAGGCTCGAGACGCTGCAGGTGATGGTAAAGGTCATCGCGGATCACCTTCTCCATCCCGGCCACGGCACGCGACAGCGACCACCGACGGTAGAAGTTAAGACCCGCCTGGATCGATCCCAGCGCAATCGCCGCCAGGCTGAGCGGCAGCAGCTCCGACTTGACGCCCTGCACCACAACTGTGTCGATGACCGACTTCGTGATGAGCGGGATCGCGATCTCCGCGGTCACGGCGAGGACCGCGGCCATGATCATCAGGAGCAAGCCCAGGTAGTACGGCCGCATGTACTCGCGCATGCGCCACAGCGCTTGCGCCGGAGTCTGCGCCTGGGCAGGCTCCGATCCATGCTCGGACGACGTTGTCTGGGCATGCAGCGGCGAACTAACAGAAGCAGGGGGCATTGTTTCGCAGGCTAACTTCCGAGTCAGGCTCCGTCAAAGTGTTTCTGACCTGGTGGGGACCGCTCCGTCGCCACCCGAGCCAAGCGCAGCGCGTCGCCGGCAGTTCAGTATCTGGCCGTCTGACCGCTACGGCGTGGCCACCGTGCCGCCGACCGTATGTTGTGAATGCAGGCATAGCGCGCAGGGTGGCGAAGAGCGGGTAACTCTGGCACTCTGGCCAGACGACGGCTCGTGCTGTGCCAGGGTCGGCTTGGAGGGGTTCCGTGGAGCGCACCCATTCGTGGGATCTGCCTGCGCCGGTACGAGAGCCCGTTCCGGTCTTAGCCGCTTACGAGGCCGGGGTAACAGCGATCTGCCAGCTGGCGGCGCAATTCGATGACGGAACGTGGGGTGCGCCGACGCCGCTGCCGGAGTGGCGCGCGTTCGAGCTTGCCGGGCATCTGCGCTGCGTCGCCGATGACCTGCACGAATACCTCGACGAGGCGCCCGTCAGCCGGTACGCGCGGCTGATGGCGACCGGCGCCCATCCAGATACGCTGCGCCGCAAGCTGACTCGCCAGCTTGCCGCCGAACTGGCGGCGCTGGCGGACGCCGCGCCGGCTGAGCACATCGCGGCCTTCGCGGTGACCGCGCGTAGCTACGCGGCCCGAGTCGGCGCCGTCTGGGACCTTCCGCACCACCAGTACCGGGACACTGTCGTCACGGTCGGCGGCATGGTCGGTGCAGCGACGGCCGAGTGGCACTTGCACGCGTTCGACCTGGCCCAGGCGCTCGGCTGCGACTATCGGCCCGCTGATCCAGGCGCAATCTGCGCGGGCTGGCAGGCTGGTATGCCGCATTTGCCACTCGCGGTGGGTCCGGGCGCCAAGGGAGTGCGGCATATCGACCCCTGGCATGCTGTCCTGGCGGCTTCGGGGCGGCTCGCGCGCGCCGGCCAGGATGACGCGGTTGTCCCTTCGTGGCTGCTGCGGGCCGCGTGGCCAGCGCGCCTGCGCCTCAGGCGGAAGGGATGACTGGCGATGAAGCTCGACGTGGAGGCCGTCCGGGCCTGCTACCCCGCACTAGCTGACGGCTACGCCTACCTCGATGGAGCCGCTGGCACCCAGGTGCCAACCGCGGTCATCGCGGCAATAAGCCAGGCGCAGGCGCGGGGCCTGGGCAACGCAGGCGGGGCGTTCCCCGCAAGCAAACGCGCCGACGAGATCACCACGGCCAGCCGCGCCGCCGTCGCCGCGCTGATCGGTGGCCAGCCGGACGGGGTGATCTTTGGTCCCAGCATGACGGCGCTGACGTACCGAGTCGCCGGCGCGCTCGCCAAGAACTGGGGACCTGGCGACGAGGTCGTCGTGTCACAACTCGACCACGACGCCAACGTGCGGCCGTGGGTCCAGGCCGCCGAGCGGGCTGGTGCCACTGTCCGGTGGGCTGTTGTCGATCCAGCGACGGGGGAGCTGCCGGCTGCGCAATACGAGGACCTCATCACTGATCGAACGCGGCTAGTGGCGGTGACCGCAGCCAGCAACGTGATTGGCACCCGGCCCGACGTTCCCGCCATCGCGGCAAGGGCGCGGGCTGCCGGCGCGCTCACTTACGTCGACGGCGTGCACGCCACCCCGCACATGCCAGTCGACATCGGCGCGATGGGCGCCGACTTCTACGCGACGAGCGCGTACAAATGGTCGGGGCCGCACATCGGCATCGTGGCCGGCGACCCGGCGCTCCTGGATGGGTTGCACCCCGACAAGCTCGTTCCCTCTCCAAATGTGGTGCCGGAGAGGTTCGAGCTGGGAACGCCGCCCTTCGCCAGCCTTGCTGGCGTGACGGCGGCGGTGGAGCACCTGGCCGCGCTCGCGTACCCCGCCGAGGGTAGCGGCGACCATAGCCTGCGGGACCGGCTGCTCGCATCGATGACCGCGGTCGAGCGCCACGAGCAGGAATTGTTCGAGGTCATGCACGCCGGCCTGGACAGCATGCCGCAGGTGCAGACCTATGGCCGGGCGGCCAGCCGGACGGCGACCGCTTACTTCACAGTCGCCGGGCGCTCGCCCGCCGAGGTCGCCGAGCATCTGGCCAGCCGCAGGATCAACGTCTGGAACGGCCACAACTACGCCTGGGAGCTGACCGGCGTTCTCGGCATCCGGGACACGGGCAGCGCCGTTCGGGCCGGCCTCGTCCACTACAACGACCACGATGATGTCGAGCGGCTGCTGACTGGCGTCGCGGAGCTGTGCTAAGCCGCTGGCTGCGCGCTATTCGAAGGAGTAGCGGTACAGGCGAGTCTCACGCTGCTTGAACCCGGCCCGCTCATACAGCCGTCCGGCGGCTTCCCTGGACGGCCGCGTCGTCAGGTCCAGGCTGCGCGCCCCGGCGTCCCGCGCGCGCCGGATGGCCTCCTCAGTCAGGACCGCGCCGACGCCCTGACCGCGAGCGGCCTCGTCGACGACGACGTCCTCGATCCACGCGCGGATCCCGGTCGGGCTCGGGAACATCGCAAGCGTCAGCGATCCAACGATGTCGCCCTCGCTGCGCGCGATGAGGACGGCAACGGCTGGCGAGGACACGATGGCTGCGAGCGCCTCGGCGTCGAGCGGCGCGGCTGAACTGGATAGTTGGGGGAGCAGGCGGCCGAAGGCCTCAACTGCCTCGTCCGTTGCCTCGTCGAGTTTTTCAACGGCGATCGTCACCCGCGGCACTCTACCTGCCGCCTGCCGAGCGCCGGCCAAGCCCTCCGCGTCGGCAGAGCGCGGCGCCAGCCGGACGTATCCTGATATGCCGGGCGAGGCTCGGCTGCAGCTCGGAACGGTTGCGTGGAAACTCCAAGGACCTTGGAGTTTCCACGCAAGCGATTGGCGGTTGCGCAGGGTGAGAGCCGCTTGACGCTCTTCGCCGTCCGCCGGTAGCCCCGCGGTGGGCCAGGCTCGCCGCGCGGCTGTCAGGAAATGCCTGCGAACCGCAGCACCGCGGCGGTACCGGCCGCGACAGCGATCACGAGCAGGAACGGGGCGCGCAGCAAGAGCGCAACGACCGCCGCGGACAGGCCGGCCAGCCTGGCCGGGTCGAGCGCGAACGCGTGCCCGGTGGTGACCGTCTGGACGGCGGACAGGGCCGCGAGCAGCGCCACGGGCACGAGCTCGGCGAACCTGCGGACCCGCGGGCTGGCGAGCACGCGCTGCGGCACAGTGAGGCCGGCCAGCTTGAGGGCGTAGCAGCCGGCCGCCGTGGCGAGGACAGCGATCCACGCTCCGGTCACGGCCCGGCCTCCCGCACCTGATCGGACTCCGGGGGGCGCGCCGCGTGTGGCCGGCTGGTCGGGGGGGTCGGCGCTGCCGCGGCTGCCGCGGTCGGCGCGGTCGGCGCCGCCAGCGCTCCGCCGAGCGCTGCCGTCGCGGCGAGTATGACCGGAACCCCGACCGGCAGCAGCGGCGTCGCGCCGAGCGCGATCGCGACGGCGGTTGCCGCCACCAGCCGTTCCGTGCGCCCGCTGCGCAGGCGCGGAAAGATCAGGGCCAGGAACGCGGCCGGCCCGACCACATCCAGCCCGAACGACTGCGGTGATCCGATCCGCCCGGCGCCCACGGCGCCAGCCAGCGTGGCCAGGTTCCACGTCAGGTACAGGCACCAGAACGTCGCGGTGAACGCCGTCCGGGCACTGCCCGGATCGGGCTGAGCGAGGGACACGGCAGTGGTCTCGTCGATCACGCCGAGCGCCGTCAGCAGCCGCCGCGGTCCGCGCGGCCGCATGACGTCGGCCAGCCGCAGCCCGTACAGCGTGTTCCGGCTGCCGAGCAAGATCGCGCCAGCCGTTCCGGCGAGCAGGCTCCCGCCCGAAGCGATGACTCCCGCCAGCGCGAACTGGGAGGCTCCAGTGAACGCCAGCAGGCTGAGCGCGCAGGCTTGCCAGACGTTCAGGCCAGCGCTGACGGCAGCGGCGCCGAAGGCGACGCCTGAGACGCCCACGGCGAGGCCCAGGCCGACGCCATCGCGGACCGGCCGGGCTGGTTTAGCGACAGCCGGACGCGTGCGCGTTGGGGTGGACACGCGGCAAATTTAGGCGCGGTCGAGGGGACGGGTCTTGTACGTTCTTGCCGCCGGTTACGGCCCCCGCCTCAGCCGGCTCTTTGCCGACGCTCGCGTTGGTAGGCGGCGGGCGGGACGCCGACGACGCGCTTGAAGTGCCTGGTCAGATGCGCCTGGTCGGCAAATCCAACCTCAGCGGCCACGTCTGCGGCGGAAACGCCGCCGTCGAGCAGCAGGCGGGCGCGGCGGACCCGCAGCTGGTTCAGGTAGGCGTGCGGCGGCAGGCCCGTCTCCGCGCGGAATGCCCGGAGCAGCGCGAACTGACTCAGCTCCGCCATCGCGGCCAGCTCCGCTAGGGTCGGCGGGTCAGCGAGGCGCTCGTGCAAGAGATCTCTGGTGGCACCGACAGCGGCAGGTGCGCGCCGCGCTGGCCTCGGCGCCCCGACTGGTCCGCCTGCCGCGTGTGCGCGCAGCAGGCCGGCCAGCGCCATCCGCAGCAGGGTCGCAGAGGCGAGGTGGTCGGCCTTCTCGGCCGCCTGGTGCGCGCGCTGCAGCAGCGCAGCGGTCGTCGGGTCGTAGACCACGGTTTGCGGGAATCGGGGCGTGCCCACCTGCCAGCCGAGTTCCGCCGCCACGTCGGTCACGACACCGACCTGCGGGTACAGCACCCGGTAGGTCCAGCCAGCCGGCGTACCAGCCTGGCCCGTGTGGACGACGTCGGGGTCTAGCAGGGCGACAGCGCCTGGGCCGGCGCGCAGCATTGTTCCTGCGTACTCGAATTCTTCGACGCCGGCCTCAATGACCCCGAACGTATAAGTCTCATGCGCGTGCCGCCCGTAGCGGTGCGTCACGTACCGGGCACGCAGCAGGTCGACGCCGTCGACCGCCGTGTGCCGCCAGTAACGCGCAACCTCCGCTGCCATAACGTCATGACTACCTGATCAGCGCGACACGATCCAGTCGCGCTCGGTCATCTTCGCCGGTAACGTCGCGAACCTGCTGGCCGCCCGGGCGGCGCTCGCGCGGCTAGTCTTCCCAGTCCGCTGCGTGGCTCCTGTAAGCATCGGCTGCGCGCACGATCGCTGCGGCCAG
>DATIOU010000024.1:0-21302 GCA_035472835.1 Streptosporangiaceae bacterium
TCCAGGTTCGCCGGAGCGACGCCGATGGTGCCGTGCATCGGGTTGAGCGGCAAGTCAGCGGTCAGGTCGCTGTCTCGCGCAGTGAACCGGCACAGCCCGGCGGCACGGTCAAGCGCCCAGATCCACACCACCTCGGGGAGCGCGTCCTGGAGCGTCGCGGTGAAGTGCGTCGAGGTCAGCGCCCCGAACAGCGGCACAGTCGTAGAGACGGCCCAGTCTCTCGCCGGGGTAATTGAGATGAAATGCACCGCGAGCGTATCGCCGGGCTCTGCGCCTTCGACATAGAAAGGGCCTGTCTGCGGATTCAAATACGGGAATTCGCACACTCGTGAGACCAAGTCACCCGGACCCTGGACTCGACCGGCGAAGCAGTCTTCGGTGAACAATTCCAAGATGGTGCCGGGGCTGATGCGTGCCACGGGCTCAGCGCCGCCAAATGTCCAGGCGTATTGGTCCTTGGACGGCCGGAAAGCAAGTACCTGCGGGTCAGTCACACGAGCCTCCGTCGCTGAAGGATCGGCCGCGACCTTGATGCGGCCCCGTTCCCATCTCGTTTACTGATATTTCTGAGCCTAGTCCGGAACAAGGCAGCACCGGCCAATACTCGATAGGGCGCGCGAAGTTCACCAGGGCACTACCAAGGACAAGTAAACGGCAGCTATGATCGCGCATGCGGCCAATACATGATCTTCCCCCACAGCGCACGCCGCGGTGTCAGCTGTGATGACACCGGCGGCGAGAGGAGAAGCCTGATGACGGATCAATCTGCGACCGCACTGTCGGGCGCAACGACCGGCCCTGTCGCGCGACTCGAGCCGGATGCGATCGGTGTCGCACAGGACACCGTCATCGGCATGGCCTCATCGGCTCCTGCCGCAACCATCGGGCTTTCGCTGGCTGCGCTCGCGGCCGCGACCGCATACGGCAGCGGGCCGATCTTGCTGCTGACGGCGATCCCGATGCTGATCATCGCCAACGCCTACCGCCGCTGCAATATGTGGAACGCTAACTGCGGCGCGACGTTTGAGTGGGTCGGCCGGGCGATCAGCCCCTATCTCGGCTTCCTGGCCGGGTGGCTGATGGTCGCCGCCTACATCATTGGGACAGTCGCCGAGATCCTGCTTCTCGGGCCCTCGGTGCTGGCGGTGTTCCAGAAGACACCCACGACCAACACGTGGGCCTGGATCGCCATTGGCACCGGTGTCGGGGTCGTCATGATGATCATCTCGATCGTCGGCATCCGGATAACGGCGCGGACCCAGGTGAGCATCGCGCTGGTTGAGTACCTGATCCTGATCGGGCTGGCGATTGCCGGCCTGTTCTTCGTGCTCGGCCATCATCACGGCTCTTTCCCCATCACCAAGGGCTGGTTCAGCCTCAGTGGCATTGACGGGAAAGGCGACGCAGTCGCCGGGTTCCTCATCGCGGTGTTCGTCTACGGCGGCTGGGACGGCACGCTTTACGTTAACGAGGAAGTCAAGCACCGCCGGGTCAACCCTGGCCGCGCCGCAATCATCGCGGTCGCGCTGCTGGCAATCATCTACACGCTGGCGCAAGTCGGTTTCCAGGGCGTGGTGTCGCCGAAGGCATTGCAGGCCAACTCCGCCAACGCTCTCGTTTACGTAGCACAGGCCCTTGGCGGCGGTTTCTGGGCAAAGATGATGGCGCTATCCATCGCGCTGTCGGTCATCGCGACCACGGGAACCGGCATCGTGCTGAGCGCTCGCATCGCGTATGGCATGGCGAGCTACCGGGCACTGCCAGGGTTCCTCGGCAACGTATCCCGGCGGTTCAAGACGCCCGCCATCGCCAGCGGCGTCGCCGGCGTGGTACTGATCGCCGTCTTCTGGGTGTACATGCTGGTGACAAAGGTCCAGAACGCGTTCTACGACGTCATCAACGTGACCGGGCTGCTGTTCGCGATCTTCTACGTGCTCACGGCGCTGGCCACGATCGTCTACTACCGCCGGCGCGTCGTCAGCAGCGCCTGGGACTTCCTGATCCTCGGCGTGCTGCCGCTCGGGGCGGCAGGCTTCCTCGGCTGGATGTTCGTGAAGTCGCTGCAGAGCGCCAGCACCTCGTCGCGGTGGTCGCTGATTGGCATCGTCGCGCTCGGCGTGATCCTGATGCTCATCGCCCGAGTGTTCCTTCGCTCCCCGTTCTTCCAGATTCCGCGCGAAGTCGACCGGCCGGATCTGCAGCGCAGCAGACACCGCGCGTAGCGCCGAATTTCAGGGAACGGGGCCGTCCGGGCCCAGTTCACCCTGTCCGGCCGCGGCCTGCACAGTGCGCCCGATCAGTGGGCCCGATCAGCGCGCCGATCAGCGCACGGTGCAGGCCGGTCTTGCCTCCCACGACGTCCAAAGGGGCCGGTAACCTTGCCGCGCCCAGAACGGCGCTGACAGCGGATTCGTCTGTTCGTAATGAAGCATGGTGGCCGGGAGGCCGGCCGCGTCCGCGGCGTCGTGAAAGCAGTCGACCAGTACCGGCGCTGCCCCGGCGCCGCGGTGCGCGGGCGACACGAAAGTCAGCATGTTGTAGGCGACGGGCGCGACGCCGACCAGGGGCGCGATCCACTGCGCTGGCGGCGGCTCGGCGATCAGGACGCCGAGAGCGACCGCGTCTCGCTCAGTCAGCCAGATCCACGGCTCGGGCTCCGCCAGCATCGCGGCCAGTTCTGCTTGCAGGGCTCGCGCGGTGCTCGGCCGCTCGACCACGCCGCCGAAGTGCGCGTCGTACCTGATTACCTCCAGGCCAAGGCGGGCGACGGTGTCGGTGTCGGCAGAGCCGGCCCGCCTGACGTCGAAACGAGTGGTCCCCGGCATATCCCGCACCCGGCCAGGCGGACTAGGGGCACTGCCGGGCCGGCCCCGTGCCTGGCGAGCCGCGACGACGCCTCGCGGCGCGAAACCCCGGCGCAGCAGGGTGCGTACGCCCTCGATATCCCGGCTCGGCCACAAGACGACGGCAGCGCTGTCCGGGTCGTCAGCGCCAGGGATGTCAGCTAGGTGCACGTGCCACAGCTCAACCAACTCGTCGAGAGCACCGGCCACATCCGGACCGCCAACTTGGGCGGTGAGCTGGAATCTGCGCGCCGCTCCCCAGGTCAGCTCCAGCGACTCGGGGTCGCGCTGCCAGTGCTCGCAGGCCGCGGCCGCGAGCGTCTGGCCGTCGGCACCGGTCACGGTCAATAGCACGCCGCAGCTGCCGTCTGGCGTCGGCGCCGTGGGCGCAGGAAGCAGCGGATCCGCTTCGTGCCATCGCCGGCGCACTTCGTCGAGCAGCGACGTGCCAGCTGCGCCTGGTGCTGCGGGCATTACAGCCGCTGCTGGGTTCCGGAGCCGACGATGACCGCGAGGCTCTCCCGCGCGCCTTTCGTCAGGGGATCAGCGGGCGCTAGCGCCCGCTCGCCGCGCGTCACCGTGTCGGTCAGAATCGCCCCCGCGTCCGTCAGCCGCCCGACGGCGTAGTACACGCGCCCTAGGTTCAGCGCGGTCGAAAGAGTCTCCGGGTGATCAGGCCCGAGGACCCTGGCCTGGGATCCGTGCACCTGCTCGAACAGCTGCACTGCCAGCGGCATCCGACCCGCCTGGTGATAGGCAGAGGCGAGCGCGCCCTTGGCGCGCAGCGTGTCCGGATCATCGCCGCCCTGACTGCGCTGCAGATCCGACACGGCCTTCTTGTACTGCGAGAAGGCTTCCTTGGTCCGCCCGTTGGCGACATATGCCTCGGCCAGGAGCAGGCGCGTCTGCATAGTGTCGTGATGCTGAGCGCCAAGACTGCGCTCGCGTTCGCCAAGGATCAGCCGGTACAGCCTGATCGCCTCGTTGACCTCGCCTGCTGCGCGGTAGCCGGCCGCCACCTCGTCGCGGATGGCCGCGCATTCTGGATGCCCTGGGCCGTACGCGCGCTCGGCGTCATTGAGCGCAGCCGTCAGCACGGCGATCGCGTCGTCGTACAGCCCGGCTGTGACGAGCACCCGGCCCAGCCTGACGCGGGCAGCCAGGGTGCGCGGATGGTCTGGGCCGAACGCGCGTCCCCATTCGGCCATGATGCGCTCGTACCAGGCCACGGCCTCGGAAACGCGCCCCGCGGTGACGTACGCACCCGCGAGCCGCTCAATCGCGATCATTGAATCCGGGTGGCCCGGGCCGAAGACCTGATCGCCGGTCGCCGTCAGCTGCGTCCAGTACTCGACGGCCGGGCCGGTCAGCGACGAGTCGTCGAGGCTCTGCCCGGCTCGCAAGAGCAGCGGGTGCAGGCCGTTCCGCCACAGCAGGCCGCCGGTGGCGCGACGCAGGCTCGCCGCGCTCGACCGCAAGCTGTGCCCGAGCCAGGTTCCGCGCTCGGCCTCGGGCCAAGTCTCGAGTAGCGCGGCGGCCGCTGCGAGCGCCGACTGCTCGATCATGATGGGTGACATAGCGCCTCGGACAGCGCGCTGAAGGACCGGGCTCATGCGGACAATAGGCGGCTCGGTGGATCTGTCGATGCTGATCAAGCCCGCCTGCTCGAGCACGACCAAGGCCACCCGGACGCGCTCGGCGGCTTGTCCGGCCGGAACCGAGCTGCCAGCGATGTACTCAGAGGCAGCCGGAGCGGCGAACACCGAGGCGGGCACGCCGTGTCCATCAAGCATCGCGCCGACGGCCAGGCAGGACTGCGCGAATCCGCCCGGCATCAGCTGGTCCGCGTGGTCGACGGACAGCGTCCAGGTCACGCCTGCAGGCGAAAGCGGGGATTCAGGCGGCGAGTTGAAAACTGCGAGCCGACGGTGGAACTGCTCACGGTACTCGACGGACGTCATCCAGGAGCTGCCGATGGTCGCCGTCGCCTGAGCGAGCGCTAGCGGCTGACAGTCCAGTTCTTCGATGACGTCGATGGCGCCGCGCCGCTGGTCGGGGTCGGAGGACAGCCGGCCAACCAGGTAGCTCATCGCCTCGCGCCGGCTGAACGGCCCGATCTCAACGACGAGGATGTCGCTCAGGCCCGTCATGGCCTGGGTGTTGGCAGTCGTGATCACGACGTGTCCGGTCGGGCCGACGGGCCACAGACCGTGCAGCACCTCGACATCCGGCAAGTCATCCAGCACCACGAGCCACTTCTTGTTGGTCCGGCTGAGCCAGCCAAGGAAGCTGACGGCGACAGACTCGGCGATGCCCGGGAGCCGAGTGCCAGTGATAAGCCTTGCGGCCTCGACATATCCGGACAGGATGGCCGCTGTGCTGCTGGCGTCAATCCAGATCAGCAAGTCGATCGATCGCGTTTGCCACTGCGATTCTGCGAAAAAAGCGGCGAGCTGAGTTTTGCCGCTACACCGTAGCCAGTCGTGTGACGCTCCCGCGCCAGCGCGGCGGGATCGCGAAGCCAGCGCGATCATCGGGCTGCGATCCAGCGCCATAGCCAAATCGGGTCCGGTCTCCGGCCGAGTGCTGAATCTGTCCGCGAGCGGTGGCACCTGACCTGAGCGGACCGGGAAGTCAACGGACGCGACCAGCGGGCCTACTGCCGGGGGTGGTGCGAGCCCATCCATACCCGCTGTGACGTTCATTTGCACCACGAACCGCCTCAGTAACCACTACCGGCTGGGAGTCAAAACATTACGGCGAACGGCTTAGTATTGGCCGGTGATTGGCGGTTTAACGTGGCTTCTTCCCCGCACTGGCCGCATGCTCGTTTGACCTGAACGGCATTAGCTCCCAAATGGCACGTTGTGCCCGCTGACGTGCCCTACTACGCCACTCGGCGTCACGTTGACGCTGTCGATTGTCAGCCCTAGCGGCAGCTTGGGGATCTGCACGTTGAGGCTCTGGATTGATCCGAGCAATGACGACGGCAGGCCACTGCTGCCGACCAGGCCGATGTGCAGTTGATTACCGCTCACCCGAGTCACCCGCCACGTCGCTGAACCCGACGTGACGACCAGATCCAGGCTGGCTTTTACTTCGCTCGGACCCGCCGGCGTGAGATGCAAACCGGCGCCGTTCAGCAGCTGCCCGAGGGGGCCGAACTGCTGGGACAGGGTGTTGCCGAGCGAGTCGAAGCTGATGAGCGCGGTCCCGGACAAGCCCGTGATGGTGCCACTGGCCGAGGAGTACGACTTCAGCCGGATGCCGGTCGCCACGACGGTGACCTTGGTGATCGTGACCGGACCCTCAGGCAGATTCGATGTGCTGATCGTGACCTGCTGGAAGTTCTTGCTGGCCACCTGCGTCAGGAACGGGAAGCCACCGATGCTGACGTCCGGCTTCTGCGGCAGCCCTTGCTTCTGAATCTGCGTGGCCATGATGTTCTGAGCGACCACCCTGGCGCCGAAGTCGAGCACCACGAGAAGCGCGATGACGATGACGACGATAAGCAGATACCGACGGCCGCGGCTCCCGCCACGCGCAGGGCGGCGCATTATGCGCGTCACCGTTGGGGTCATCGCAGATGCCTCACTGGCCCGATGGTACGTCATTTTTCAAGGGCCCGAGCGCCACCGTTGCGTGCTCCGCTGAGCGCGCGGGAGGCTAGTGGCTGCCGGGTCGAAATCGGGGCGAATAGTCCGCCGCTCTGTCCTTTCGCACAGCTGCGTGCCTCTACAGTTGGCGCATAGCAATTCGAGCTACGAGCGCTGGGACGATGACGCCTGAGCCAATGAGCGCTGAGCCAGTGAGCGCTGAGCCAGTGAGTGCTGAGCCAGTGAGTGCTGAGCCCGTGAGTGCTGAGCCCGTGCTGACTGAGCAGGCAGCACAGCCTGTCGCGGGTCAGCAATTGCACGTGAAGGGGGCCGGCGTCGACCGCCTGCTGAAGGCCGGTTCCGCGTACCGGATCGGCCGCGACCCCAAGGCCGACATAGTCGTCTCGGACCCCCGCGTTTCCTGGCAGCACGCGACTGTTGAGCGGTCCGCGGGCGGCTGGCAACTAGAGGACGTGAGCAGCACTAACGGCACGTTCGTGGATCGGCAACGGGTGCGTCAGGTGGCCATCACCGGCAGCTGTACGGTGCGGCTTGGGCATCCCGACGACGGCCCGGTGCTCAGGTGCACGGTGATTGGCGCTCCGGCGAGCGCGGATGGCGCTCCCATGCAGGTGCATCCGGCGACCGCGGCCTGGCGCCCGTCCGGTGGCGAACGCTCGCCGAGCGCTGTACTGAGCATGCCGACGCGGAAGCTGCGTATCGGCCGCGCGACCGACAACGACGTTGTCGTCTCGGACCTCAGCGTGTCCCGGCACCACGCTGAGCTGCGCCGGACAAGCGGCGGTACGTATGAGATCGTCGACCTCGACAGCCACAATGGCACGTACCTCAACGGCCAGCGGATCACCGTCGCGGCCGTCAGCGAGACGGATCTGATTGGCGTCGGGCCTGCAACCTTCCAGCGCGTCGGCGACCAGCTTCAGGAGTTCCTCGACACCGGCGACATCTCGCTGACCGCCCGTGAGCTAACTGTCCGGTTGCCTAACGGCAAAGTGCTGCTTGATCACATGAGCTTCCCGCTCGGCGAGCGATGCTTGCTAGGCGTCATCGGCCCGAGTGGCGCGGGCAAGTCGACGTTGCTGGGCGCGCTCACTGGTACAGCGCCTGCGACCGAGGGGCAGGTCCTGTATGACGGCCGCGACCTCTACAAGAGCTACGCGGAGCTGCGGCACCGGATCGGCCTGGTGCCGCAGGAGAACATCCTGCACACGCAGCTGACGGTCCGGCGAGCGCTCCACTACGCCGCGAAGCTCCGCTTTCCGCGCGATACAAGCAGGCAGGAGCGCAAGCGGCGGATCGACGAGGTGCTCTCCGAGCTGTCGCTGACAGCGCAGGCAGACACCAGGACATCAGCGCTGTCCGGAGGTCAGCAAAAACGCGTCAATGTCGCCCTCGAGCTGCTTACCAAGCCGTCCCTGTTGTTCCTTGACGAGCCCACATCAGGGCTGGATCCCGGTCTTGACAAGTCCGTGATGGAGCAGATGGCAAGGCTCGCGCACGACGGCCGCACGGTGATCGTGGTGACCCACAGCGTCGCCAACCTCAATCTGTGTGACCGGCTGCTCGTGCTGGTGCCGGGCGGCAAGGTGGCGTTCTTCGGGCCGCCTTCCGACGGCCTCCGGCACTTCGGCAAGTCGGACTGGGCGGAGGTCTTCCAGTCATTCGAGACCCAGCCCGGCCGCGACTGGGCAGCGGAGTTCCGGGCATCGGCGTATTACAGCCGGTACATCGCGGCGGAGATGAACAGCGCGGCCGCGCCTGCCGCGGCCGCGAGGCCTGCGCCACCGCCGCCCATGTCTCGCAACAGGCTTGCCCAAACCAGCACCCTGTGCCGCCGCTACCTTGCCGTCATCGCGTCAGACCGGCTCTACCTGGGTGTGCTCGCCGGCTTGCCGATAGCCCTGGGCTTGCTCGTCCGCGTGATTCCGGCGCCCAAGGGTCTCGTCGGCCCGAACAACGTCGACGCGACGTCCCTGCTGCTGGTGCTGGCCGTAGGCGCGTGCCTCAGCGGCACGGCGAACGCTATCTGGGAGATCGTTAAGGAGAGGTCCATCTACAGCCGGGAGCGGTCGGCTGGCCTATCCGCGGGCGCATACCTGGTCTCCAAGCTGGTCGTACTCGGGCTGATCACGGGGCTGCAGGCGGTCGTGCTCGTGCTGGTTGGACTTTCCGGACGGCCGCTGCCGCCGCAGGGCGCCGTCCTGACCGGCCTGCCGCTCGCGGAGCTTATGCTCGCGATGTTCGCGCTGGGCGTCGCGTCGATGACGCTGGGCCTGCTGCTGTCATCGGTGGTTGATACCTCGGATAAGGCCATGCCGCTCCTGGTCATCGTCGTCATGTTCCAGGTGGTCCTCAGCGGCGGCATCTTCCCTTTGCACGGTAAGGCCGGGCTCGAGGAGCTGTCCTGGTTCTCGCCATCACGCTGGGGTTACGCGGCAAACGCGTCGACGGCGAACCTGAACACCGTGGTCCCGGCGGCTGCTCCGCCTGGCGGCACCGATCCGCTGTGGAACCACAGTCCGCATACGTGGCTTATCGACATGGCCGTGGTGGTCCTGCTAGCCCTGGGCTTCGCCGTCATCACGTGGTGGCGGCTGCTCAAGATGGGGCCGATCAAGCGACGCTAGGACGGGGCGGCCCTGCGCCGGCCGGAGACTACAACCGCCCGGCTTCGACGATGCGGCGCAGAAAGCGGCGGGTGCGCTCGTCCTTCGGATCGGTGAACAGCTCGGCCGGCGGCGCCGACTCGATGATCATGCCGTCCTCGAGGAAGCAAACGCGGTTTGCTATGTCCCTGGCGAAGCCCATCTCATGCGTCGCGATCAGCATGGTCATACCGCCGGCGGCGAGTTCCCTGACGACGTCCAGCACCTCGGCCACCAGCTCAGGATCGAGCGCGCTCGTCACCTCGTCCAGAAGCATGATCTGCGGCTTCATCGCCAGAGCGCGCACGATGGCCACTCGCTGCTGCTGGCCGCCCGACAGGCGGTCCGGATACTCCCCTTGCTTGTCCGCCAGGCCGAACCTGGTCAGCAGTTCCCTGGCCGCCTCCTCCGCCTGCGCCCTCGGGACGCGAAGGGCCTTCATCGGCGCCAGCTCGGGTTCAAGCCCGCATGGCTAGCTAGCTGGTGCTGGCCGACGCGAGCTTGGGCCGGTATGGCGCCCGGCCGAAGATGAAAATGCGCGTGGACCCGATATGGACTTCGTTGTGGAACCAGCTCACGACGTCGGATGCAATCCGCACGCAGCCATGAGAGTCCGGATACCACGGCACCGGTTCACCGCCGTGAATGGCGTAGACGGTGCCAATGAAGAAGACCGGATTTTCCATGAAGCCGAGCGGCACCGTGATAGTTCCGGGCAGGTAGGACAGCGCCGTGTAGCTGCCTGCCGGCGTTACCGCGTTTCCACAGTTGCCGGACCCCGAGCAGAAGTAGTAGCCGCCGCCGGATGAGATGTGCAAGATCAGGCGGGGCTTGTTGTCCCGGTACAAGATCAGCACCTGGATGTGCAGGTTGATCTCGATGCGATCGGCACCGCCCGCCGGAAACTTGGCGAACGGCTGTCTCGGACGCACCAGCGCCTGCCGGAATGCGGCGGTGATCACGGAGTTGGTCTTGGCGTTCATCGGCAGGCCCTGGACCTCCTTGAACGCCCACACCGCCTGTCGCAGGTCGCCGCCGTACCGGCCGTCCGCAGGACCGGCGTAGTAGCCAAGCTGATTCAAGCGCCGCTGAACGCTCCTGACAGCCGGTCCGTGACTGCCGAAGTACAAGTTCGCCGGCACGTACGCGGTCGTCGCGGTGGACGGGTTCGCGGTCTTCGTGGGCGCCTTGGCCGACGAGCGCGTGTCCGCTGCTGTCCGCGCATTGGCGGGCCCGTGCGCGCTGGCGGCCGGGGCTGCGCTCACTCTGGCAGCCTCGAACGCGATCGATGCCGCGACTGCCACTACCGCAACTGCGAATTGCAGCCATCGCCAAGCCAACCGCGCCATCGCCACCCCTGGTTGGTGCGCTCTCCGCAAGCAGTTAATCACAGAGCGCAGCCAAAACGGCGGCAATACTGTTGAGGAAAGGCGACCGCAATGTCAACAATGGCTCGGTTCGCCGTCGCGGCTAGCTGCCGACGATGCTGGGCTGATACGGCGCCCGCCCGTAGACGTAGATGTGCGTCGACCCGATGTGCACCTGGCTGTGGAACCACGTCACCACGTCGGCGTAGATCCGCACGCAGCCGTGTGACGCCGGATACCACGGCACCGGGTCGCCGCCGTGAATGGCGTAAGCGCGGCCGATAAAGAAGACCGGATTCTCCATGAACCCGAGCGGCACCGTGATGGTTCCCGGCAGATATGACAGCGCCCGGTAGCTGCCATCAGGCGTGATCGCCATCCCGCAGCTTCCGTGCGAGCAGTAGTGGTAGCCGCCGCCCGAGGAGATGTGCAAGATCAGGTGCGGCCGGTTGTTCTGGTACAGGACAAGGACCTGGATGCTCTGGTTGATCTCGATGCGCCCGGGGCCACCTCTCGGGAACTTCGAGAACGGCTGCCTTGGGTTCACCAGCGCCCGGCGGAACGCGTAGGTGATCACCGAATTACTGGCCGCGTTCATCGGCAAGCCCTGGACCTCTTTGAAGGCCCACACTGCCTCTTCGAGGTCGTTGCCGTACTGCCCGTCCGCGGGACCGGCGTAATAGCCGAGGTGGTTCAGGCGCTGCTGGACGCTCCTGACCGCTGGCCCGTGGTTGCCGAAGTACAGATTCTTTGCGGGCGGTACGTACTTGGCTGCCGCCGTCACTACCTGAGGAGTCACGTGGGGGCCGGGGAGGCTAGCCGCGCTAGCGGCGACCCCCGCCGCCAAGGACGTCGCCGCCCCGACCGCCACGACCGCGGCCGAGCTATACAGCCACCGCCGAATTGACTGCCCCATGGTCACCCCTCGTCAGTACGCGCCCGGATGCAGCAATCACAAACGACTACTAATGCGACGGCGGCGGTCCTTAAAGAAGACTTGTTCCGATTTCTAGACGTTTAAACGCAGTATCTGGTTGCCCACGACGCCGATATCAGTCCCCCTGTCAGGGTTTGGCGGCCGCTGGCACCGGCTCGGCCCGAGTGTGCGGCCCGGATGTACGGGTATTTAAAACTCATCGCTTGTGGTGACAACTGCGCCAGCGGCTCCGGCCGCGGGAAACGGGGAAGCGGTGAGTCTGGTCGAGACGGCCGCAGGCCTAGAACGCGGGCTAGCCGCGCGGGCCGCGGCCTTGACGCCGGTGGCGCGCGCCCGCGGGACAGCCTGCCAGTGACGGTGCTGGCTAGAGCGCCAGCCGGCCGATCCGCTCGTGACCGCAAGTACAGCGAGACGCGCACCGGCGAGCTGCTCAATGAGCTGGCTATGCAGCTCGGATACCGCATCCGGCCGGGTAACAAGGGCCCCGAGCTGGTGCAGCATGACGGCAAAGTGGCCGAGACGTGGCGCGAGGACTTCCCCTACGCCAGCCGCCTGAGCCCGCGGAAGTACCAGAAGGCGAAGCGCGCGCTCCAGATCGAGCTACTGAAGCTTCAGCACCACGTTAAGGCCACTGGCGGCCGCCTCGTCGTTGTCTTTGAGGGCCGCGACGCGGCGGGCAAGGGCGGCACCATCAGGCGTTTCACCGAGAACCTGAATCCGCGGGGCGCCCGGATCGTCGCCCTCGAGAAGCCGACCGACCGGGAGCAGACCGAGTGGTATCTCCAGCGGTATATCGCGCATCTGCCCAAGGCCGGCGAGATCGTCATGTTCGACCGGTCCTGGTATAACCGGGCCGGCGTCGAGCGGGTCATGGGCTTCTGCCGCCCGGGTGAGAGCCTCGAGTTCCTGCGCGAGGCCCCCGAGTTCGAGCGGATGCTCGGCCGCGACGGCATCACACTGATCAAGTTCTGGTTCTCGGTCACCAGGGCCGAGCAGCTGCGGCGGTTCGTCCACCGCCAGCATGATCCGGTCAAGCGGTGGAAGCTCAGTCCTGTCGACATGGCCTCGCTGGACAAGTGGGACGAGTACACCGATGCCAAAGAGGCCATGTTCTTCTACACCGACCTCGCTGACGCGCCGTGGACCGTCGTGAAGAGCAACGACAAAAGGCGCGCCCGGCTCGAGGCGATGCGGTACGTCTTGAGCAAGGTGCCATACCAGGGCCGCGACGACAACCTAGTGGGCGGGCCGGACCCGCTGATCGTCGGTCCGGCGCCGCTGCTATCCGAGACCAGCGAGCGCGCTACGCCGGCCTAGAAAAGCCAGCACACCTGGATCGTTACGCTGGGGCGTTCCAGCACATCCGCCGCTCGCGCCGCCGAGGCCGGTCCGGTACCGGCGGGCCGGACGGTCAGCTCCAGTTCCTGTGCTCCCGGACGCCCTCGGCCAGCCCATTCCTCGGCCTGGTCGGCGAGGGCGGCGGCAACGGCAGCGCCATCGGGTCCGAAGCCCGCAAAGACTATCCCCGGTGATACCGGGCCAGCCGGGCCGAGGCGCGGGCTCTCGCTTGGCATGGGCACTGCGATGCCGATCCGGCCAGGGTCCGTTGCGTGCGCGATAAGCGCCCCGATGGGCAGGATAGGCGCCATCGGAAGCCAGCCGCCGGGTGCCGCGAGCACCGTCAGCCGTACCAGATCCGGGCTGCCGAGCGTGAGCCACAGATCTAGGTCGGCGATATCGGCCAGGCCGGCCAGCGACGGGCTAACGGGCACATTCGTCGGCGGGCCCACGAGCGCGCGACGGAGCGCCACGCCGTCGACGGGGCTGCCGTCGGACGTCTGAGCGAACAGCGGCTGCGGCCCGCCGAGCCGAAGCACCTGCTCGGGTCCCGCGAACGCACCCAGCATCCGGACGAACCCGCAACGCCACGCCGACCTGCTCACCCACTCCTCGCCAACCCGGTCGAGCGCCACCGACAGCTGGATCCCGCGCAGCGACAGCGGTAGCACTAGCCGGCCGGCGCGCCCTAGCTGCTCGAGCCACGCGGGAGCGATGTCCCAGGCTCCTGCCGTCACGACGACGCGATCAAAGGGCGCCCCTGCGGGATCGCCGTAACCGCCGTCCGCGCATAGCAGTACGACGTCGTCGTATCCGGCTTCGACCAGGCTCGAGTGGGCGCGGGTGACGAGCTCGGGGTCGATGTCGATGCTGACGACCTGGCCGCCGGGGCCGACGATCTCGGCCATCACCGCTGCGTTGTAGCCGCTGCCGGTGCCGATCTCCAGCACTCGGTGCCCTGGCCGGAGGCCGAGCTGCTCCAGCATGATCGCCATCATCGCTGGCTGCGACGACGAGCTCACCGGCAGGCCGTCAGGACCGCACTTGATGACGAAGGCCTCGTCTCGATACGCGGCCGCAGCGCCGACCTCGGGCACGAAGATGTGACGCGGCACCCGCGCGAACGCCTCCTGCACGGTCCGGCTGAGCCCGCCGCCCCGCAGGCTGAGCTCAGTCACAAGGCGAGCGCGGGCGGCGTCCGGCGAGGTGCTCGTATCGCGCTGCGGGGTCCAGGCTGGCTCGCCAGGGTCCATGGCATGACCACCCCCTGCCTCCACCATAGGGGCGCACGGGTCCAAGCGCGGGCGGCGCGCTGCGGCGCACGCGCTTCCGGAGCACCGCCGGAGCGCCGCCAGCGTGGCTCAGGCCGGCTGGACCCGGAGCTGAGTCACCTCGTACAGCGCGATGCTCGCGGCGATTCCTGCGTTGAGCGACTCAGCTGGGCCGGTGATCGGAATCCGAACCACCACGTCGCAGCGCTCCGTCAGCAGCCGGGACAATCCCTTGCCTTCTGAGCCAATTACTAGCACCAGCGGCGCGTCGGCCAGCGCCAGTTCGCCGATGGCGGTGGGCCCGCTCGCGTCCAGGCCCACCGCAAAGAGCCCGTCCTCTTGATAGGCGGCCACCGCTCTGGTGAGATTCGCTGTCTGGGCGACGCGAACGCGGGCCAGTGCGCCGGCCGATGCCTTCCAGGCTCCGGCCGTGACGCCGGCGGATCTGCGGCTCGGCACCAGGATGCCGTGGCCGCTGAACGCCGCCACCGACCGGGCGATCGCGCCGAGGTTGCGCGGATCGGTCACGCCATCCAGCGCGACGATGAGCGGCTGCTGTCCTGCGTTCCGCGCGGCGTCCACAAGATCAGCGGGGTCGGCGTAGGCGTAGCGCTTGATGCGTAGCGCCACGCCCTGGTGGATCGCACCGCCGGTGATGCGGTCCAGCTCCGCGCGACCGGCCTCGACGACGGGAATGCCGGCGTCGGCGGCCAGCATGACGGCAAGCCCGATGCGCTCATCGTTGTCGAGGCGCGGCCCGACGTGCAGCGCGGACGCCGGCACGCTGGCCCGGAGAGCCTCAAGCACTGGGTTGCGCCCGGCCACGATCTCAGCCGCCGAACTGCCTGCGCCGCGTGCCTGTCCCGCCCCGCGACTGTCCCTGGCAGTTCCGGCGCCGCGTGCGGTGGCAGACCGGGCGGCGCCACCCGGCGCGCTGCCGCGTCCGCCGGGAGCGGTCGAGCTGCCTTTCCCAGCACTCGACCCGCCCGCCGCCTGCTTGGCCTGCCCGGAGGCCCGGCGCTGCGCGGGATGGCCGGGGCGCATCTCGGCGGGCGGCGTCGGCCCCTTTCCCTCGAGCTTGCGCTTGCCGTACCCGCCTGTGCCTGGCCGCGGCTTGCCGGACTTGGTGCGGCCCCCTCCGGCTCGCCCCGTCATGAGCGCAGCTCCCATCGCGGGCCACGCGGCGTGTCTTCGACACTCACGCCTGCCTGGGAGAGCTGGTACCTGATCGCGTCGGCGGCGGCGAAGTCCCTGCGCGCCCGCGCCGCCTCACGCTGCTCCAGCGCCACGCTGATCAGCGCGTCAACCACCGGACGCAGGTCGCCGCCCGCGGTGTCCGCGGCCCAGGGGGCGGCGAGCGGGTCCAGGCCGAGCACAGCGAGCATGGCCCGGACTTCCGCTAGCGACTTCGCCGTGCCCGCGGCGTCACCGGCCGCAAGCGCCGCGTTCCCTTCCCGAACCGATTCATGCACGATCGCGAGCGCCTGCGGTACCGCGAGGTCATCGTCCATCGCGGCACTGAACGCGGCCGGGAGCGACGAGTCGCTCAGTGACGCTAGGTCACCAGGCGCGCCGTCGCCAGCGAGTAGCTCCGCTGCGCGGGCGACGAAGCCCTCCAGCCGCCGGTAGGCCGTCACGGCTTCGGCGAGCGCGGCGGCGGAGTATTCGATCTCCGACCGGTAGTGCGCCTGGCCCAGGTAGTAGCGCAGCTCAACGGGGCGAACCTGGGTGATCAACGCGTCAACCAGCAGCGAGTTGCCGAGCGACTTGCTCATCTTCTCGCCGCCAATGCGCACGAGTCCGTTGTGCACCCAGTAGCGCGCGAATCCGTCCCCGGCCGCGTGCGACTGAGCCTGCTCGTTCTCGTGGTGCGGAAAGACCAGGTCCAGGCCGCCGCCGTGGATATCGAACGTCGGACCGAGATACTTGGTCGACATCGCCGAGCACTCCAGGTGCCACCCTGGCCGGCCGGGACCCCACGGTGTCGGCCAGCTCGGCTCTCCCGGCTTGGCGCCCTTCCACAGCGCGAAGTCGCGCGGATCACGCTTGCCGCTCTCGTTGTCCGTGTCCTCCGCGGCGCGCATGTGCTCGAGCCGCTGACCAGACAGGGAGCCGTACTCTGGCAGCGAACTGACGTCGAAGTAGACATCGCCCTTGGCGGAGTACGCGTGGGCCGAATCGATCAGCCGCTCCATCAGGACGATCATTTCGGGAACGTGGCCAGTGGCGCGTGGCTCGACATCCGGCGGCTCGCAGCCGAGGGCGTCATAAGCGCGCGTGAAGGCGCGCTGGTTGCGCTCGGCGATCGCCCACCACCTCGTTCCCTCATCTTTGGCAGTGGCAAGGATCTTGTCGTCGATATCGGTGACGTTCCGGCAGTACGTAACGTCGTACCCGGACGCGCGCAGCCAGCGGACCAGGATGTCGAAGTTGACGCCTGACCGTATATGCCCGATATGCGGTGGGGCCTGTACGGTCGCGCCACAAAGGTACAGCGAGACCTTCCCCGGCTGAAGGGGAGAGAACTCGCGCACCGAGCGCGTCGCAGTGTCGTGCAGGCGTAGCGTCACGGCCCAAGGCTACGGGATGCGCGCGAAGTCCCAGGCTGCTGGCTGGTGCAGGCGTGCGGCACGGGTCGAGTGCGCCGCGGTCAGCTGCCGATCACGACATGCGACGGGCTGACCCGGATGACGACCCGCTGATTGCCGGGTGCGTCCTGGAAGGCCTCACCCGTGTATTTCTGCGACAGCTCCTCGATCAGCGTGCCGTCCGGATCGTCGGTGATCGCCGCCGTGCCCCTGATCTCCAGGTACTCGTACGGGTTGGCGGCTTCGTAGATCACCAGGCTGGTGCGCGGGTCAGCGACCAGGTTCCGGAACTTGCGCCGGTGCTTCACAGTCGAGAACAGCACATCGTCACCATCCCGCTTGATCCAGACAACGCTGGCTTGCGGTGACCCGTCGGGCTGGATCGTCGTCACGGTGGCAAAGTTCGGGCCGTCGATGAGCTCCTGTGCCCACTGCGGCAGGCTCGTCATGTGCGCCGCTCCGTTCTGTCGGCCAACGCCGCCGTCGGCCAGAGATCCCGTCGGCCACGGCTCGTGTCGCTCATGGCTCACTCCATCCTTGCGGTACCCGGGTTGCCGCGCCAACACGCTGAGCCGGCCATCGTCATCGGTCTCATACGGTGAAGGGCATGCACGAGCCGAGTCAGCGACGTCGCGGCGGTATGAGCTGGTGGTTCGCTGGCCTCTCGCGCCCGCGCCGCATGCTGGCCGTCGCCGCGGCCATCGCGATCCTCGTCGCGGCCGGCGCCGTTGCCCTCGGCGCAGCTTCGGGGGCGTCGCCGCAGGCACATCAACACCAGGCGCTCGCTCACGCCAGGCGAGCCGCTCGGCCCGGGCCGGCACTCCCGGTCGGGCCAGCGCAGGACCGGCCAGGACCTGTCTTGCTCGTGCCTGGCTACGGCGGCGACACCGGCTCCCTGGCAGCGTTGGCCAGCCGAATCCGCGCCGCGGGCCGGCGCGCCATCGTGCTGAGCCTGCCCGGGACGGGGACTGGCAGCCTCGTCGCCGACGCGGCTCTGCTCAACGCCGCCGTCGCGCGGGCGATGCGCGGCGGTGCCCCGTCCGTCGACGTCATCGGCTATTCCGCCGGCGGCGTCGTGGCCTTGCTGTGGGCCAGGCACGACGACGGTGCGGCCCGGGCCCGGCGGGTCGTCACGCTCGGCGCGCCATTCCATGGCACGCAGCTAGCGGCCGTCGCGCAGGCGCTGGCGCCGGGCGACTGCCCGGCGGCTTGCCGTCAGCTAGTGCCCGGCAGCCCGCTGCTAACCAGCCTCGACGTCGCTCGCAGCGCTGGCTTGCCGCCGTGGCTGTCGATCTGGACCGCCGACGACAAAGTCGTCACGCCGCCCGGCTCGGCGCGCCTGGCGGGCGCCATCGACATTGAGGTACAGGCTGTCTGTCCTACGCTCGCGGTCACGCACTCGCAGCTGCCGGCCGATCCGGCTGTCATCAACATGGTGCTCGGGGCCATCGGCCGGGCCCCGATGGCGCCGCCGAACCACGCCGCCTGCCACTGACGGCGCTTTGAGCAACAATCGACCACTCTCGTCGTATGAAGGCGCTCGGCCCGGTCAGAAACCAGGGCCTTTGTCGGCTCGGTCCGGATTGATTGCACCGCGGGCGGCGCCAGCCCAGCTCCAGGCGTATTCCGGGTCCTCGGCGGAGCGGGCCGCATCAGCGAGCTGCAATGGGCGGAACGTGTCGATCATGACGGCAGTCTCATCAGTCGTCGTCTTGCCCTGGGCAATGGCCTCAATGACCGCCTCCGCGGCGCCAGGTTGCGGTCCGTGGGTGAACCCGGACGGGTGGAGCGTGATCGAACCCAGGCCGACGCCCGAGCCCCTGCGGGCCGAGTAGTCACCGGCAACGTAGTACATCATCTCGTCGGAGTCGACGTTGTGATGGTTATACGGGATCGGCACGGCTTGCGGGTCGAAGTCCAGCGGCCGCGGGCAGAACGAGCAGATGACGAAGTTCGGCCCCTCGAACGTCTGGTGCACGGGCGGCGGCGCGTGCGTGCGCTTCACGATGGGCTCGAAGTCTGCGATGTTGAACGCGTACGGGTACAGGTACCCATCCCACCCGACCACGTCGAACGGGTGAAATGCGTACGTCAGCATGGTCAAGCCCGCGGATGTCCGCACGATGACGGGAATGTCCTCGCCGGCAACGATCAGCGGGCCGTCCGGCCCGCGCAGGTCGCGCTCGCAGTACGGCGCGTGCTCCAGGAACTGACCGAACTGCGATAGGTACCGCCGGGGCGGCCGGATGTGGCCGCGGGCCTCGACAACCAGCGCGTGCACGCCATCGGCGCTCGGCAGCCAGCGATGGATGGTTCCGCGCGGCACGATCACGTAGTCGCCGGCGCTCGCGTGGATCGTGCCGTAGAGGGACTCGAATCTCGCCGACCCTGACCGCAGATAGACTGCCTCGTCCCCGGCCGAGTTGCGGTACAACTCGGAGCCGGCGTCGGCCGCCGCGAACGAGATCCTGACGTCGTCGTTGGCCATCATCAGGCGACGGCCAAGCACCAGGTCGCCGCCCAGGGGCAGGTCCTGGGTGCGGTAGTGCCGGGGCAGCAGCGGATGGTTTGGCACCAGCCGCCCCTGGCTGGCCGTGTCGCCGATCGCCTCACTCTTGACGATCGCGGTCGGCGGATGCTCGTGGTATAGCAGCGAGGAGTCGGAGACGAAGCCCTCCTCGCCCATCAGTTCCTCGGCATAGAGGTTCCCGGCTGGGCCGCGAAAGCGAACGTGGCGCTTGCGGGGAATCTCGCCGGCCACGCGGTAGTAGGGCATGTCGTCTCCTTCCAGGTCTGATGTTCTTCCGTCAGCACCTGCGCGGACGGTCTTGGTCGTCAGGCCTGTCCGTTCCAGTGCCATTCTCCCGCGACGCGCCGCGCGCCTTGATACCCGCCTGCTTGCTATGTGTAAGGCACGTTCGTGACTATTAGGGGTGACGCGGTCAGACCGGCATCCTGAGGAAGGACCCAGCAGCCCGATGAGCGTGCAGACCTTAAGCACAGGCGAGGTCCCGGACGAGGCAGGCGCGTTCGGTGCCTCGTCAGCGAATATGGCGCCGTCGGCCTTGCGGATCATCGCGTTTGCGGCCGTCTGCCTGGGCGTTGCCGCGTTGGCAGCGGCCACGTTCGTGCTGTCGTACTCGGCCATCCGTGCGGTTGCCCTGCAGGCCGGCATCACGCCTGGGCTCGCGCGGGGTTATCCGCTGCTGCTCGACGGCATGCTTGTCATCGTGCTCGCCGCCGTCCTGGCGTTGCGCGGCGCTGGGCTGCCCAGCCGGCTGCTCGCCTGGGTGACGCTCTTGGTCGTGCTCGCGGTCGCGGCTGGCGCAGACGCCCTGCACACCGCCGGCCGCTCCATGCCGCATCAGGCCGCCGCGATCACGGCGGCGGTGCTGCCGTTCGTGCTCGTGCTCGTCGCTTTCGCGCTGCTGCTTGTCATGCTGAGGCACGCCAGGCTCCGGCCGCCTGCCGACGCCGCCGATCGCGTTTCCGTCTATCGGTCGCGGTGGGCGCCGGCACCATCGGCGGAGCCGCAACCGGCCGAGCCGCAACCCACCGAGCCGCAACCGGCCGAGCCGCAACCGGCGGCACAGCCCCTGCTGGCCATGGACGCCGATCCCGCCGCTGCCGATCCTGCTTCTGGCGATCCGGGTCGCGATGAAGCCGTCAGCGAACCAGCCACCGGCACGACGCCGTATTCCGCTGACGCACTGGCGGCCGGCTGGTATGACGAAGCCGACCAGACGCTGGAAGGCGACGGCGCAGAGTACGACGATGCCGACGTACTCACACGTGAGGTGGCGGCGGAAGCGGAGCCGGACGACGATGACGGGCCGGTGTTTCACCGGCTATTCAGCGCGCCGATACCGCCTGCTGACGACATCGCGGCGGAAGTGCCCGAGAGAGACTCCGACCAGCCTGACCAGCCTGACCAGCCGGACTAGCCGGATTCGGCGAGCAGCGCGATCGCGATCGCGGCGATGCCCTCACCGCGACCAGTGAGGCCGAGGCCATCTGACGTCGTCGCCGAGACGCTGACCGGGGCACCGCCAAGTGCGGCCGCGAGCGCCTGCTCGGCCTCGGCGCGCCTCGACGAGATTCGCGGGCGGTTGCAGATCACCTGGACGGCCACGTTCCCGATTGAAAAGCCGGCGGCGGCCGTCAGTCGCGCGGTCTCGGTCAGCAGCGCCGCCCCGGAGGCGCCGGCCCATTCGGGCCGGTCAGTACCGAACTGGCTCCCGAGGTCGCCGAGCCCGGCCGCGGACAACAGCGCAGTGCAGGCGGCGTGCGCCGCCACGTCACCGTCAGAATGCCCGGTCAGGCCATCCTCGCCAGGCCACAAGAGTCCCGCGAGGTACAGCGGACGGCCCGCACCGATCGGATGAACGTCGACACCGATGCCAACGCGCGGCGGCAAGCCGGCCACAGCGGTCAGGAGGCGAGAATCTCGTCGAGTAGAGCCTCGGCCTTGTCCTCGTTGGTCTTCTCCGCCAGGGCGAGCTCACTGACGAGAATCTGCCTGGCCTTCGCGAGCATCCGCTTCTCGCCGGCCGAGAGGCCGCGCTCACGATCGCGACGCCACAGATCCCGCACCACTTCGGCGACCTTGTTCACGTCGCCGGAGGCGAGCTTCTCAAGGTTGGCCTTGTACCGGCGGGACCAGTTAGTCGGCTCCTCCGTATACGGGGCGCGCAGC
>DATIOU010000025.1:0-7856 GCA_035472835.1 Streptosporangiaceae bacterium
GGCCGACCTCGTGCACCGCGCGGAGATCGCGGCGCTCGTCGAGCACCGGAACTGGCGCCTGCACGAGCTGATCGGGTCCCGCCACAAGATGCGGCTGACCGCCCGTGCCCTCAGGCACCTGGTGCCTGACGTGGCGGGCCGGGACATTTACATCTGCGGGCCGGAGGGATTTGGCGCCGAGGTCAGGGCCGCGGCCGCCGGGCTCGGAGTAGCCGACGACCAGATCCATATCGAGAAGTTTGGCTTCTAGCGGGACGGGATACCGATTGAAACGCGCGCCGATCGTGATCGCCGGGACGGTGGCCGGCCTAGTCGCCGTGCTGGAATTCCACACGACGCCGGCGAAGCTGAACCTGGCGGGCGGCTCCACCCTGCCGGGCGGCTCCACCCTGCCCGGCAACGGCAGGTCGGCGGCGGCCTCCGGTCCGAGCGCAGCCGCCGCGCCGACCAGGACGCGCACCGTTACCGGCCCAGAGGTCAACTACAGCTTCGGCATACTCGCGGTCAAGATCACGGTCTCCCGCGGCAAGATGACCAGGGTCGGGCTCGCGTATCTAGACGACAGCGGCAACCCCAAGTCTCAGTACATCGACCAGCAGTCCATTCCGATCCTGGAGCACGAAGCGCTACAGGCGCAAAGCGCCAACATCCAGGGCGTCTCCGGCGCGAGCTACACCAGCGCCGGCTTCGCCCAGTCGCTGCAGTCGGCGCTGCACTCGCTGAGCAACTAATGCCGGCTCTTGTGGTCCGCGAGCTGGTGCACGTCATGGGCACGGTCGTCACGATCGATGTCTTTCCTGGTGCGGAAAGCGGCACGCTGGACTTCGCCCCCGCCAGGGCCGTGCTCGAGCGCGCTGATGAGGTGTTCAGCACGTGGCGTCCCGACAGCCCCGTGAGCCGGCTGCGCCGCGGCGAGATCACGGCCGCCGACGCACCGCCCGAGGTGGCCGCCGTCATGTCGGCCTGCGCCACCGCGCGTGAGCTAACCGACGGCTGGTTCGATCCCTGGGCAATGCCTGGCGGTTTCGATCCGACCGGTTACGTGAAGGGCTGGGCCGCCCAGCGCGCGCTCGGCGAGCTGGCTGACCTCGCCATCTCGGGCGCGCTCGTCAATGCCGCCGGTGACATCGCGAGCCTCGGCAGCCAGCCGTCCGGCGCGCCGTTCCGGATCGGCATCGTCGACCCGGACGAGCCGCGGCGGCTGGCCGAGATCGTCGAGCTCACCGCCTGCATCGCCACCTCCGGCACCTACGAGCGCGGCGGCCATCTCCTCAACCCGCGATCCGGTGCGCCGGCCGCTCGGGTCGCGTCGGCCAGCGTGACCGGGCCCGATCTGGGACTGGCCGACGCGCTGGCGACGGCCGTCGCCGTCACTGGCGTGGCTGGCCTCGATTTCATCGAGCCGCTAGCCGGATACGAGGCGCTCGTCATCGGGCCTGCCGGGCGCAGGCAATGGACCAGCCACTTCCCCATCGCGTCGACCACGGGGCCCGGTTGGTAGCGTGCCCGCTATGGATCAGGTAGCTGGACCGCTGGCCGGCCTGCTGGTCGCCGACTTCTCCCGGGTTCTCGCCGGGCCGTACTGCACGATGATCCTGGCCGACCTCGGCGCCGACGTGATCAAGGTCGAGGGCCCGGGCGGCGACGACACCCGCCACTGGATGCCGCCCGTGCGCGAGGGCGTCTCGACCTATTACCTATCCATCAACCGCAACAAGCGGTCCGTGCAGCTCAATCTCCGCGACGACGCGGACCGCGCGGCGGCGGCAGAACTCGCCAGACGCGCCGACATCATGGTGGAGAACTTCAAGCCGGGCGGGCTCCGGCAGTTCGGCCTCCACTACGAGAGCGTCCGCTCATCGAATCCGTCGGTGATCTACGCCTCGATCACGGGCTTCGGCGCCGGCGGAGGCGCCCACCTGCCTGGCTACGACCTGATCGTCGAGGCCATGTCCGGGCTGATGAGCCTGCAAGGCGACGAGGACGGTCCGCCCTACCGGGCCGGCGTCGCCATCTTCGACGTGATGTCCGGGCTGCAAACCACCATCGGGGTGCTGGCCGCGCTTGATCACCGGCGCCGGACCGGCGAAGGCCAGCTAGTCGAGGTCAATCTGCTCGGGGCCGCGCTCGCCGGCATGGTGAATCAGACGGGCGCGTTCGCCTCGGCTGGCGTCGTGCCGCACCGGATGGGCAACTCGCACCCCAGCCTGTTCCCGTATGAGCCGCTCCCGACCGGTGACGGCGACCTAGTCATCGCGGCGGGCAACGACACGCAGTTCGGCAACCTGTGCGCGGTGCTCGGTGCGCCCGGGCTCGCTGCCGACGAGCGGTTCGCCGCCAACTCCGGGCGGACCGCCAACCGCGATCAGCTCCGGCCGCTGCTGATCGAGCGCCTGAAGGCGCGGCCCGCCGCCGAGTGGTTCGACAAGCTGATCGCAGCCGGCGTACCGTGCGGCCCGATCAACACCGTCGCGGGCGGCGTGGAGTTCGCCGAGCAGATAGGCCTCGACCCGGTCGTGCTGTCGGGCCACGGCGCATCCGCCGTGCCGGGGATCCGCAACCCGCTCCGATTCTCGGCCACGGCGCCGCGCTATGACCTGCCGCCGCCAGCGCTCGACGAACACGGCGCCGAGATCCGGGCCTGGCTCGGCGACCCAGACGCCGCGCCGCGCCGCGACTAGGGGCTACCCGGCCGCTGCGGCGAGTTGCTCGGCGTCGGCGACCTTGCGAGCGAGCCACTCTTTCTCCGACGGCCGCGTATTCCGGTCGGCCATCCGTAGCCGGCCAGCCCGGGCGATATAGGGAACGGGGTCGTCGCCCACGCCGCCCATGAAATGCCGGACGACGGCGGAGCGAACCGAACTCACTAGCGGCCGGATCAGCAACGGCAAGTCGTCTACCTCCGAGCACGCCATGATGAGGTACGCGATTGCCACGTCGGCGCCGGCCGGGCCGGCCGAGGCGTTGCTCCAGTCGATCACAATCGGGCCGCGGCTGGTGAGCATGACGTTGCCCGGATGCAAGTCCACGTGCAGTACGCGGTCACCAGGACCGAGCGGCTGCGGCCAGTCCGGCGGAGCTTGTACCTGATGCAGCCGGTCATGCATGTCAGCGAGCGTCTTGGCATGCGAGCGCGCCAGCCATGGCCGTCGGCTGAGGTCAGTGAGCATGTCGCGGCCGTCGAGGCGCTCCATGACCAGATCGGCCCCGTCGGCGTCGTAAACCTTCGGGACCGGAAAGCCGGCCTGATCGAGGTGCCGCATCGCAGCGGCCTCGCGCTCGACGTTGAACGGCATCCGGTACCGGCGAAGCACGCGACCACCGCCGATGTCGTACACGTCGGCGGCCCGGCCTCTGCCGATCATGGGTCCAGGCAGGTCACTCGGCGACATGCCTGCGAAGTTAGCCGGCTAGTGCGGCTGTGAATACCTCGTCGTCGTCGAACGGGCCGACGACCGCCAGCGCCTTCGGCTGGCTCAGCACGGCGGCCGCGATCTCGCGAACCTGATCGTGCGAGACGGCGTCGATCTGCGCCAGGATTTCCTCGACTGGCTCGAGCCGCGGGTAAACGAGTTCGGACTTGCCAAGCCTGCTCATCCGCGACGACGGGTCCTCGAGCCCGAGCACGATGGAGCCCCGCAGCTGGCCTTTGCCCCGATGCAGCTCCTCGTCGGTGAGCCCGGAGTCGATCACCTTGGTGATCTCCTCCAGGCAGATCGCGAGCACTTCCTCGGTCTTGGCCGGCAGGCACCCGGCGTAGATGCCCCACTGGCCGCAGTCCGCGTGCTGGGAGCTGAAGCTGTAGACCGAGTACGCCAGGCCGCGCTTTTCCCGGACCTCCTGGAAGAGCCGCGACGACATGCCGCCGCCGAGCGCCGCGTTGAGCACCCCGAGGGCGAACCGGCGCTCGTCGTTACGGGCCAGCCCAGCGCAGCCGAGCACGACGTTGGCCTGCTCGACGGGTCGGGAGACGAGGCGAACACCGGTGCCGCCTGCCAGGCCCGGCGCCGTCGTGCCGAGGCGCGGCGGGACCGGCTCGGCGCTGCCGTCGAGCGCCGCCCGAAATGCCGCCGACGTCAGCTCCACGACCCGATCGTGGTCCACGCTGCCCGCGGCGGCGACTACCAGCCGGTCGGGCCTGTATTTGGCCTGGTAATGCTCGGCGATCCGGTCCCGGCTGATGGAGTTGATCGACTCGACCGTGCCGAGAATCGGACGGCCGAGCGGGGTGTCGCCGAACACCTGCTCGGAGAACGCCTCGTGCACGAGGTCGGCGGGGTCGTCCTCGTTCATCGCGATCTCCTCGAGGATCACGCCGCGCTCAGCGTCGACCTCCTTAGCTTCGATGAGCGACGACGTCACCATGTCCGACAGCACGTCGATGGCCAGCGGCAGGTCCTCGTCGAGCACCCGCGCGTAATAGCACGTGTACTCCTTCGCGGTGAACGCGTTCAGCTCGCCGCCGACCGCGTCGAGGGCAGCGGAGATGTCTAGCGCCGTGCGCCGGCTGGTGCCCTTGAACAGCAGGTGCTCGAGATAATGGGTGGCGCCGGCGTGGCTGCGATCCTCGTCGCGTGAGCCGACGCCGGCCCAGATCCCGAACGCGGCCGACCGCACGGACGGCAGGGACTCCGTGACTACACGGAGGCCGCCCGGCAGGACGGTTCGCTGGACGCTTCCGGAGGTCAGGAGTTCCCCGATCCGGATCCGTTGGAGCTTGAGTCGCTGAAGCCGCCGCGACTGCGCTGACGGGTGCGGTGCCGGTCACCCCGTTCCCGGTCCCGGCGGTCCCCGCCGCGATCGTCGCGGTCGCGGGACCGGGGCTCGTCGTGCCCGCCGAGGTCCTCGCCCGCGGCCTCGCGCTCCACCACCTCGACCGGGACCAGCGACAGCTTGCCGCGGTCGTCGATCTCGCGGATCTCGACCTGGATCTTGTCGCCGACCTTCATCACGTCATCGACGTTCTCTATCCGGGCGCCGCCGTGCAGCTTGCGGATCTGGGTGATGTGCAGAAGGCCGTCGCGGCCGGGCAGCAGGGATACGAACGCGCCGAACGTGGTCGTCTTCACCACAGTGCCGAGGAACCGCTCCCCCACCTCCGGGATGTGCGGGTTCGCGATCGCGTTGATCGCTGCCCTGGCCGCCTCCGCCGAAGTTCCGTCGGTCGCGCCAATGTAGATCGTGCCGTCGTCCTCGATCGTGATGTCGGCGCCGGTGTCCTCCTGGATCGAGTTGATCATCTTGCCCTTGGGGCCGATGACCTCGCCGATCTTGTCGACCGGGACCTTGATCGTGATGATCCTGGGCGCGAACTCGCTCATCTCGGCTGGCGTGTCGATGGCCTCGCGCATTACGTCGAGTATCGTCAGCCGCGCCCCGCGCGCCTGCCGCAGCGCGGCGGCCAGCACCGACGCCGGGATGCCGACGAGCTTGGTGTCGAGCTGGAGCGCGGTAATGACGTCCTTGGTGCCCGCGACCTTGAAGTCCATGTCACCGAACGCGTCCTCGGCGCCCAGGATGTCGGTCAGCGTCACGTACTGGCCGCCCTCGTGGATCAGGCCCATCGCGATGCCCGCCACCATGCCCTTCAGCGGGACGCCAGCGTCCAGCAGCGACATAGTGGAGGCGCAGACCGAGCCCATCGACGTCGACCCGTTGGACCCGATAGCCTCCGACACCTGGCGGATCGCGTACGGGAACTCCTCGCGGGTCGGCAGTACCGGCACGAGCGCCCGCTCCGCTAGCGCGCCGTGGCCGATCTCCCGGCGCTTAGGCGAGCCAACCCGGCCGGTCTCACCGGTCGAGTACGGCGGCATGTTGTAGTTGTGCATGTAGCGCTTGGTGCGCTCGGGGTTCAGCGTGTCGATCATCTGCTCCATCCGGAGCATGTTCAGCGTCGTCACGCCGAGTACCTGAGTCTCGCCGCGCTCGAAGAGCGCCGAGCCGTGCACCCGCGGCACGACGCCGGCCTCGGCCGACAGCTGCCGGATGTCCTCGAGCCCGCGGCCGTCGATGCGCAAGCCGTCCCTGATGATCCGCTGCCGCACGAGCTTCTTTGTCAGGCCACGGAACGCCTCGCTGATTTCCTTCTCCCGGCCCTCGAACTGCGCGGCCAGCTTCTCGATCGCCAGGGCCTTGACGCGGTCGGTCTCAGCGGTCCGCTCGTTCTTCCCCGCGATGGTGAGCGCGTGGGCCAGGTCGGCGCCGACCTCGGCCTCCAGGGCCGCGAACACGTCGTCGCCGTAGTCGGTGAACAGCGGGAACTCGGCGGTCTCCTTCGCCGCGTGGCGGGCAACCTCAAGCTGGCCGGCACACAGCTGCCGGATGAACGGCTTCGCCGCTTCCAGCCCGGCCGCAACTGTTTCCTCGGTCGGCGGCACTGCGCCGTTACCGGCGTCCGCGATCAGGCGCAGCGTGCTCGGCGTGGACTCGGCCTCGACCATCATGATGGCGACATCGCCATCCTCGAGCACGCGGCCGGCGACCACCATGTCGAACGTCGCGTTCTCGAGCTCGGAGTGGGTCGGGAAGGCGACCCACTGGCCCTTGATCAGCGCGACGCGCACGCCGCCGATCGGACCAGCGAACGGCAGGCCCGCAAGCTGGGTGGACATCGAGGCGGCGTTGATCGCGACCACGTCATACAGGTGGTCTGGATGCAGCGCCAGGATCGTCTCGACGATCTGGATCTCGTTGCGAAGCCCGTGCACGAACGACGGGCGCAGCGGCCGGTCGATGAGCCTGCACGTAAGGATGGCGTCCTCGGACGGCCGCCCCTCGCGACGGAAAAAGGAGCCGGGAATCCGGCCCGCCGCATACATCCGCTCCTCGACATCGACGGTGAGCGGGAAGAAGTCGAAGCCTTCCCGCGGGCTCTTGCCCGCAGCGGTGGTCGACAGCACCATCGTCTCGTCGTCGAGGTACACGACGGCCGAGCCGTTTGCTAGCTTGGCGAGCCTGCCGGTCTCGAACCGGATCCTGCGAACGCCGAAATCGCCGTTGTCGATGCTGACCTCGGCGGTAAAAGCACCCTCCACGGGGTGACCTCCTTGACTGAGGTCCCGCGCCTGTCCGCCGCGCTTTCGGAGCGCTTAGCCGGTCTTCGATCGAAGCCCTCGGCCCGCGCGGTCGCCATTTCGGCGGCGCCTTGACCCGAGAACCACTACCGAGGACCGGCGCGATGAGCGCTATTTGGCGCTCCTGGCCGGAGCCGCGGGACGTTGTACGTCTGAGTTATTTAGTTGTCGTTATTTAGTTGTCGTTATCTAGTAGTTGTCGTTATCTAGTTGGTTTAGTCGCGCGGGGCGGCGCCACGCCGCCACGCTCGCTGTTACCGGCGCAGGCCGAGCTTCTCGATCAGCGCTCGGTACCTGCTGATGTCGGTACGCGCGAGGTACTGCAGCAGGCGCCTGCGGCGGCCCACGAGCAGCAGCAGCCCTCGGCGGCTGTGGTGGTCGTGCTTGTGCACCTTGAGGTGCTCGGTCAGGTCGGCGATCCGCCGAGTCAGCAGCGCGACCTGGACTTCCGGCGATCCGGTGTCACCCTCATTGGTCGCGTGCCCGGCGATGATCTCGTTCTTACCGTGGTATTGAGCGGCACGTTGCTCCTCTTGACTGCTTGTCGTGGTATATCGCCATCCGCCAGCGATTGCGGGCGATGCGACGCGGTCAGCCGCCTGAGGGCGCAGCTAACCAGGCCGGATAGTCCAGCCGATCATCAACGGTACCACGGGGCCACCCATGGACCGCACGGCTAGCGCGGTTACCCGAATGTTACCTTCGTCGCGATCCGTCCAGCCGCTGCGAGGCTGTATACCCCGCGGAGGTATACCTCCGCGGGGTATACAGCCTCGCAGC
>DATIOU010000026.1:0-2112 GCA_035472835.1 Streptosporangiaceae bacterium
GATCCGGAGCAGTCGATGATGATGATCTCCGCGGCGCTTGCTTCCGCCGTTGGCCCGCCAGCCGCAGAGCCAGCCGACGACACGGTCACGATGGCATTGACTTCGCAGGCCCCGTCCGGCAGGTACTCGTTCTGGAAGACAGCGACAGTAAAGTCGGGTGCGCTCATCGTGGAGTGCTCCTGTGGCGTTGCGGAACGTAACTGAGATGAGGGTAAGGCCGGCCGCCGCAAGCCAGCGCCCAGACGGGTCGCAACGAACGAACCAATCGCCGTACCCGCCGCTCCAAGAACTCGGCCAGTTTCTTCGACGCCAGGCCCTTTACCGTCACGAACGGGTCATTCGACCTGGTTCTCAACGCCACTAGAAAGTCACCGTCACCATCCTCATCAGGGTGTCGCTGTCAGCTGGCTTTTGACAGGCTGATCTCCACGAGGTGGCCGTCTGGGTCCCGCAGGAAGCAGCGGATCTCAGAGCCCCAGTCGTGCGGCGGGGTCAGGAACGCGGCGCCTTTGGACCGCAGCGCCTCATAGGCTGCCTGGCAGTCAGCCACGCACAGCGTCATCGCGTGGCTGACCAGATCGGCGTCGGCGGGCGGCTGGAAGACCACAGTGGGCTTGTCGGCGGTCGGGCCGCCCCCGCTGACCAGCAACAGCCAGGTGCCAGCGAACCGCAGCACCACGCTCGTTCCGCCGTACTCGCGATACAGTTCAGCGCCCAGCACGTCGACCCAGAACTCCCGCGACCGCGCCGGGTCGCTGACCACCAGGATGTGCGTGACCGCCACGTCAGGCCCGAGCGGGCCCGGCGGCTGCTGGTTCGCCATGATCCCTCCTGTGGGCGGCAGGATGCCGCCGTGTGTGCGATGAATTTCACGGTCGTCGCGCGTCTCATCGGCGAGACGCTGTTAGCCAGGATGTCCGCTGGACTATGAAAGGATGCCCTATGGAGATCACCAATCTGGGTAAGGCGGATGGGCTGCCGCCGGTGGACTGGGCCGCAGTTGTCGAGAAGCTCGATGCGGGGTCGGCGCCAGCTCCGGACGCAGTGAACTCCCGCACGACCTGGCTGTCCACCATCAACGAGGATGGTAGCCCGCATGTGACTGCGGTCGGTGCCATGTGGCTAGACGGCACGTTCTGGTTCCAGACGGGCGCCGGCACGCGGAAGAGGCGCAATGTCGCGCGCGATCCGCGGTGCTCGATCGCGGTGTCGATCCGCGACGCGGACGTCGTAGTCGAGGGTGACGCTGCGCGAGTGACCGAGCCGGGCGCACTGGCGCGCATTGCGAAGGCATGGGCGGACAACGGCTGGCCAGCCGAACCCGACGACAGCGGGCAGGGCATCACTGCCCCGTTCAACGCCCCGTCGCAAGGACCACCGCCGTGGAACGTGTATCGCATTGAGCCACGCTCGGCGATCGTGACCTTGGCGGCGGAGCCGGGCGGCCTGACTCGCTTCCGGTTCTGACGCTGCTGATCGGCTGGGTAGTTCGCATCTGAGCGCTGGGAGCATTGCCGTGGAGGTGTGGCGCCGGCCGGCTGGGAACAAGGCACCTCGGCGGACGCCTGGCATCTGTTCGACCGGCTCGACGACCTGCGGCCGCTCCTTCGCCCCTGAACCGGACGGGTGCTCGCGTAAGCGGTCGAGAGTGACGGCTATGTGCCGTACGCATCAGGCGGCAACCGCCCAGAGCGTGAAACGGGTGATGGGCAGGAAGCCCATGCGCAGGAAGCCAGGTCGGCTGTAGTCGCTGGTGAACGCGACTGCTGGCAGGTCCGGAGTACCGGCGCACCGGGCCGCCACGAGCGCGTGCCACACGCCGCGTCGCCGCGCGGCCGGCCGGGTCGCGGCCAGGCAGAGGTTGACGACGCCGTGTGCCGTGTGACTCGCCGCCGCCGCGATGGGGGTGCCGTCGAGGTATCCGATCCAGTGCCGGACCGCGCTCCTGAGGAGGGCGGGACCCATCGCCCGGTTGGCCGGCAACCCGTCGAGCTCCGGCACCGGGTAGCCGTCGATGACGATCCGCTCGACGAGGGCTAGGTCGTCGGCCGACTCGGCGCGCCGCACCTTCACGTCGCTCGGCGGCGCGTCGGCAGGCTCGCCCGCCGGTCC
>DATIOU010000027.1:0-38240 GCA_035472835.1 Streptosporangiaceae bacterium
CGTTCGAAGTTCCATCTGGCTCGTGCGCGGTGCGAGCGGAGCTGGAGTACGAGCGGTCGGGCGCCATCATGGATCTGGGCTGCATGGGCGCGGCCGGATTCCGCGGCTGGTCTGGCGGCGCGCGCAGGTCGTTCGTCATCACTGACGACGCCGCCACGCCCGGCTACATCCCGGCCGAGCTGGAGCCTGGGCCGTGGCAGGTAATGATCGGCCTGCATCGGGTCCCCCCAGGCGGCGCCGACTACACGATGACCATCGAAGTTTCGAGCACGCCCGGGGAGCTGCTCCCCGACGAGCCGCCAGAGCAGATGCCGCCGCTGACCGACAGGCCGCCGCCCCGGCAACTTCCGGCCAGCCCCGGCCGGCGCTGGCTGGCCGGCGACCTGCACACGCACACCGTCCACTCCGACGGCGTGATGACGGTGCCCGAGCTGGCGCGGTTCGCGGTCGGCCGCGGCATGGAGTTCCTCGCGGTCACCGACCACAACACCATTAGTCATCACGCCGAACTCCAGGTCGCGGCCGCCGCCCACGGCATCACGCTGCTGGCCGGTCAGGAGGTCACCACCGAGGCCGGTCACGCGAACGCCTTCGGTGCCGTCGGCTGGGTCGACTTCCGGCAGGCGCCGGACGACTGGCTCGTCGCCGTCGAAGCGGCTGGCGGACTGCTGTCGGTCAATCATCCGTACGGCGGTCAGGTGAGCTGGGTAGCGCCGATGAAGCGTCGCCCGCCGCTCCTGGAGGTCTGGCACTGGAGCTGGCTCGACACCCGGTGGACGACACCGCTCGGCTGGTGGCAGGCGTGGGACCCGACCGCGATCCCGGTCGGCGGCAGCGACTGGCATCGGCCCGGGTCGGACGCGCCACCAGGCTCGCCCACCACATGGGTCGAGGCCGAGGACGACGACCCGGCGGCTGTGCTGGCAGCGCTAGCGGCCGGCCGGACCGCCATCTCGGGCGGCCGGGACGACGCTGTCTTGCTGCGAGTTGGCGACGAGTTCGTCGCCGCCGACGCCGACGGCCTGATCCTTGTCGGTCCCGAGGGACCTCAGGCCAGGGTCCGCGGCCAGCTGGCCAAATTCCAGGCCACCGAAGGCTGCCACCGTCTCCTCGACCCGACCGGCGCGACGCTCGCCCTGACCGGCTAGTAGCTACGCGCCGGCCAGTTGCGGGCGCGTTCGACGCCAGCCGGGTAGCCCGCGGGCCCCGGCCGCCACGCCCACCGCCACGACGACCTCGACAGCGAGAACCACGATGAAGGCCCTGCTGATGCCAGCGCCGTCTCCGGCCAGGGCCAGGAACAGGCTGCCGAGTGTCGCTACGCCGAGTGCGAGCGCGCTCTGCTGGGTGGTGGTGAGCACGCCGCTGCCTGCACCCGCGACAGCGATCGGAACCTCGGACAGCACGATGCCGAACAGCGGACTCATGATTAGCCCTTGCCCAAGTCCGGCGACCGCCAGCCCAGGCGCGAGGTCGACAACCGCGAGATGCGTCCAGCCGAAGTAGACCGTCAGCCCGATGGTCACCAGGCCGGCCGCCTGCAGGAGCCCGCCGGCGCAGAGCACCTTGGCCCCGAAGCGGGCGAGCAACCTGGATGTGGACAGCGACGCGACCAGGAACGTGGCCGCCATCGGCACGAGGCCGAGCCCCGCCGTCAACGCGCTGGCGTGCAGTCCCTCCTGCACCAGGAGCGCGTAGCAGAACATGAACGCCCCGAAGCCGCCGAAGAACGGCAGCGCCAGCACCAGACCACGCCGCATACTCGGGTGGCGCAGCAGCGACGGCGGCACCAGCGGGCTACGGCCCGACCGCTCGGCCTTGCGCTCGACGGCGCCGAACACCGCAGCGGCCGCGGGCGCGAATATCAGCAGCGCGATGGTCCAGGCGGGCCAGCCCAGCGAGCGGCCCTCAGTGAGAGGCACGAGCACAGCCAGCAGCGTGATGCCGAGCAGCACTGTGCCCGGGCCGTCGATCGGCGCGGGCGAGCCGTGCCGCGTGTCGGGAACGTACCGCTTAGCCAGCACCAGGCCGGCCAGCCCGATCGGCACGTTGACCAGGAAGATCGGGCGCCAGCCGAGGCCGTCGATGTTGGCCGCGACCAACAGGCCGCCGAGCACCTGACCGAGCACGGCGGCCAGGCCGCCGGCCGCGCCGTAGCGGCCCAGCGCCCTCGTCCGCTGCTCGCCGGTGGTGGCGGCCTGGATGGTCGCGAGCACTTGCGGGACCATCATGGCGGCCGAAGCGCCCTGAGCGACGCGGGCAATGCCGAGGAACGTGGCCGTCGGCGCGAGGCCACACGCCAGCGAGGTCACGGTGAATGCGGCCATCCCGGCCATGAACAACCGCTTGCGGCCTAGGCTGTCGCCGAGCCGCCCGCCGAGCACTAGGAGCAGGGCGTAGGCCGTGGCGTAACCAGAGACGACCAGTTCGAGCAGGGGCTGGCTAGCCCGAAGGTCGGTGTCGATCGTCGGCAGGGCCACGTTCACGATGAAGAAGTCGATCATGGGCAGAAGCACGCCGACGAGGATGACGGTGAGGCCTGCCGCCGTCAGCGTGCTGGCCTCGTGCGGGTTCGGCCGGGTGGCTGCGGGGGCGGCGAGGGCGGCGGCCTGCGTCGACGCGGGCGCCTGAGTTCTCAGCGCAGAAGGTATGGACGTGGAAGGCATGCAGCCAGAATGCCCGGAAATCTCAGCCAGGTACTAGAGCCTGCTTATACTGGTACCAACAGTGACTGGCAACACCACTGATTCGAGGGCAGACTAGTAGTCGTGAGCGAGCAAATCGTCCTCGCCGACGCTCGGCGCATCCGCGACTCCGTCCTCAGCGAGCCCGCCATCAGCGATCCTGTCATCAGCGATCCAGCGGTCCTGGCGATGGCGTCGGCGCCGGTCGCGCCGGGCCGGCGCGCCGAAGGCCGCCGCCGTGAGCTGGCCGGCTTCCTCCGCAGTCGGCGCGAGCGCATCGCGCCCGAGGAGGTCGGGCTGCCACCAGCGTCGCGCCGCCGCACACCCGGCCTGCGCCGCGAGGAGGTAGCTACGCTCGCCGGAGTGGGAGTTACCTGGTACACGTGGCTTGAACAGGGCCGGGACATCAATGCTTCCCCGCAAGTGCTCGACGCCGTCGCTCGGACGCTGCTGCTCGACCCGCACGAGCGCGACCATCTATTCCGGCTCGCGGACACGACCGACAACAGCGGCCAGAGCGAGTGCAAGACGCTGAGCCCGACCGCGCAGTTGCTGCTCGACCAGCTCGAGCCGTTCCCGGCCTGCATCCGCAACGCCCGCTACGACGTACTCGCCTACAACGACGCCTACGACGATCTGATCGGGCCGCTTGGCCACCTGCCGTTTGAGGAGCGGAACTCGCTCTGGCGCATGTTCACCAACGAGGCCTGCCGCGCGGCCATGCTCGACTGGGAGGAAGGCACCCGCCGCATGGTTGCCGAATACCGCGCCGCCATGGCCGAGCACGTCGCGGAGCCGGCGTGGAAGTGCCTCGTCTCCCGGCTGACCAGCGCATCTCCGGAGTTCGCCGAGCTGTGGGAACGGCACGAGGTGGCCAGCCCCGAGAACCTGACCAAGCGCTACATGCACCCTGAGGTCGGCCTGCTCAAGCTGAACTACACCCATCTTTGGCTCGGCCAGCGGCTCGGCACCCGGATGACTACGTACACGCCAGCCGACGAGAAGACCGACGCCAAGCTGCGCGATCTGCAGGACCGCCGACGCCAGCTGACCGCGCGCGGCCGCCCGCCGCAGCTAACCTCCCGCCGGCCTTAGCGAGCCGGGCAAACGCTGGCATACTCGCAGCCACACCAGAATGCTGCGAAGGGACGCCGATGACATCGCAAAAGCGCTGGGGCCTGACTCTGCCGCTGAACGGAGTGCCGGTTGCCGAGCAGCGAGACCTGGTGGCGAGCCTCCCCGGCCTCGGCTACACCGACGCCTGGTCCGCTGAGCTCAACGGCGTCGACGCGTTCACGCCCCTCGCGTTTACCTCGGAGTGGGCACCAGAGCTGCGCCTGGGCACCGCGATCGTCGGAATCTACGGACGGGCTCCGGTCACGCTCGCCGTGCAGGCCGCCACGCTGGCCGATCTCGCTCCTGGCCGGTTTGTCATGGGCATCGGCACGTCGTCGAAGGTCGCTGTGGAGCAGTGGAATGGCATCCCGTTTGAGAAACCGTATCAGCGCTCGCGCGACCTCCTGCGCTTCCTGCGCGAGGCACTCGCGGGCGGCAAGGTGACGCGTCAGTACGAGACCTTCTCGGTCGACGGGTTCCGGCTCGATCCGGCGCCGAAGGTGCCGCCGGCGCTGGCCCTCGCCGCCCTGCGGCCAGGCATGGTCAAGCTGGCGGCGGCGGAAGCGGGCATCGCGATCACGAACTGGCTGTCCCCGGCAGACGTGACCAAGGTACGCGAGGTCGCGGGAACCGACTGCGAGCTCGTTGCGCGCATTTTCGTGATCCCCACGGCCGACGAGGACATGGCGCGGCTGATCGGCCGGCGAGTCATCGCTGCCTACCTGACTGTCCCCGTCTACGCGGCGTTCCATGAGTGGCTCGGCCGCGGTGACGTCATCGCACCCATGCTGGCCGCATGGGCGGCCGGAGACCGCAGAGGCGCGGTGGAAGCGATCCCGGACTCGCTGGTCGACGAGCTCGTCATCCACGGCCCGGCCGAGCACTGCCGGGAGCGCGTCGCGGCCTACCACGTGACGGGCCTAGACACTCCCGTGATCGCGATCCTGCCGACACCGGGCATCAACCTTCCCGACACGCTCGCCAAGCTCGCGCCGGCCTGACGTGCAGCTCGACCCTGGCCCTTACACCGAGCGCCTGGGATCGGCGATCGATCTCATCCGGGAACGGGGTTGTCCGGCGCAGATCTGCGTCAGCGTGCGCGGTCAGATCGTGCTCGACGAAGCTGTTGGCTGTGCGCCTGATGCGCTGTTCTTCTTGTTCTCGGCGAGTAAGCCCCTCGTGCGCTCGCGGTACACATGCTCGCGGAGCGCGGCGCGCTTTCGCTCGACGAGCCGGTGGCGCGGTACTGGCCGGCCTTCGGGCAGCACGGCAAGTTATCTGGCATCAGACCGCGAACGACGTGGGTGGACTTCTGCTGCTGTTACAGCGACAGCAGCAAGGCAACCACGTCGTTCTGACGCGGTCAGATGATCATGATCCCTTACCAGGGGCCAGGAAGCGGGCCACCGTACCAGGACTCGATGATGCGGTGCGCGATGGAGACTGGCGGCGGCAGGAGCAGGTCGCCGTTCTCGACGGCGGCGCGCAGGTCGTCCCGGCTATACCAGTGCGCTTCGGCGATCTCGTCTGCGTCCACCTGGATCTCGCTGCTGCCAGTCGCGTCAGCCCGGAAGCCCAGCATCAGGCTCTGCGGCATCGGCCACGGCTGACTGCCCAGGTAGGTGACACGGCCCACCACGATGCCGGTCTCTTCGCGCACTTCACGGGCCACGGCTTGCTCGGCCGACTCGCCTGCTTCGACGAAGCCCGCCAGGATGGATACGCGCCGCTCGGGCCAGGTAGCGTTGCGCGCCAGCAAGCACCTGTCCCGGCCATCGGTGACCAGGACGATCATCGCCGGGTCTACCCGCGGGAAGTGCTCGCTTCCGTCGACCGGGCACTTGCGAGCGTGGCCGGACAGGATCGGGTCGGTCGCGGCGCCGCACCGGGGGCAGTGCGTGAACGTCTCATGCCAGTTGGCCAGCGCGACCGCGTGCGTCATAAGGCCGGCGTCGCGGTCAGACAGCAGCGGGCCCGCCTCGCGCAGCGGGACCGGCCGGACAGTCTGCCAAGGCGGGTCGGGCAGCAGCCCGGCCACGCCGAAGTACGCGACCCCTTCGTTTTCGACGCCGAGCAGGAACCGCACGCCGTCGGGTGCTTGCCCGGCCGAGACGAACACGAGCCGAACCGGCTCGCGGCCCATCTCGCACAGCACCCGGCTGTTCTCGACGACGAGCACCCTCGTGCGCGGGTCAGCCCAGGCAGCGGCCAGCCAGGCCGCATCGTTGCGCAGGTGCGCCGATCTGTCGACCTCAGCCCGCGCCAGCGCGAGGTCGGTCAGCATAGGCCCGCCCGCCGGCAGACCGGTTGGCCCGGTCCCGGTCGACGCGGCGCCCGCCAACGGTGGCCCGGTCGGCGCTGGCTCCGTCAGGGTCGGCCGCACGTCATCCGGCAGGCTCGGTGCGGCGCTCACCTGTGTGCCGTCAGCTCGCCCGCCACGGCGGCCAGTTCGTCCCACAGGTACGCCGACGCCTCGGCTCCCTTGAGCAGCAATGCCATGTCGACCCGCTCATTCGGTGCGTGAATTCTGTCCGCGTCAAGTCCGACTGCCACGAACACTAGCGGCGACGCCAAGATGTCGGCCAGGTCCGCCTCAGGCCCGCTGCCGCCTTCCCTGGTGAACAAGACCTCCTTGCCGAACGCGCGCTCCATCGCCCGAACACCCGCGCGTACCGCCGGCGAGTCCGTCGGCGCGAAGCACGGCCGGACACCGGGGCAGTCCGCGATCACGCTCGCGTGGACGCCCGGCGGCGTGTGCTCGCGCACGTACTGGCGCAGGCCCGCAATCACGTCGGCGGGCTCCTGGTTGGCCACGAGCCGGAACGACAGCTTGGCGTGCGCCTCTGCGGGCACGATCGTCTTGCCGCCGGGCCCGGTGTGGCCGCCCCACATGCCGTTGAGTTCTGCGGTGGGCCTGGTCCAGACGCGCTCGAGCGTCCCGTATCCGGCTTCGCCCGCTGGCGCGCCGCTGTTCCCGGCCTCGGCTAGCCAGGCCTTTTCGTCGAACGGCAGCCGCGCGATGAGGTCTCGCTCGGCCTGCGACAGCGGCAGCACGTTGGCATAGAAGCCAGGCAGCGTGACCCGGCCGTCGCCGTCGTGCAGGCCTGCCAGCAGCTCGGCCATGACCTGCAGCGGATTGGGCACAGCTCCGCCGAACGAGCCGGAGTGCAAGTCGCGGTCCGGGCCGCGAAAACTCACCTGCGCGTCCACGACGCCGCGCATTCCGACGCACATCGACGGCACGTCGGCCGACCACATCGTGGTGTCAGACACGACGATGACGTCGCACGCGAGCCGGTCCCGCTGAGCGCGCAGCAAGTCCGCAAAGTGCGGCGAGCCTGACTCTTCTTCGCCTTCAATCAGGAGCTTCAGCGTGACCGGCGGCGCGGCCGCGCCCGACGCGGCCAGGCTGGCGCGCAGGCCGAGCGCATGGAATAGCACCTGCCCCTTGTCGTCCGACGAGCCGCGGCCGAAAAGCAGCCCGTCGCGCTGGACAGGCTCGAATGGCGGGCTGTCCCACTCCGCTAGCGGCTCCACCGGCTGCACATCGTGATGGCCGTAGACCAGCACCACAGGCGCTGCCGGATCGCTACCTGGCCACTCGGCAAACACAGCCGGAGGACCAGCTGTGCCGGCCTCGCCGGTCGGCCACACCTCGACAACTCCGAACCCCGTTTCCTGCAAATAGGCTTGTAGCCAGGCCGCGGACCGGCCGACGTCGTCGCGACGGTCCGGGTCAGCGGAAATGGACGGGATCGCCAGCCACTGCCTGAGCGAGGCGAAGAACTCGGCGGCGTGCTCGTCGATGTACTGGCGGACATCCATCATGCTGCTCCCTCGCGGCCGGATTGATTGGGCGGGCGCCGCATGGTCCGCAGGTGCCGCGCCGGTATTCTCTCGCGGTCACGATTCGGGCGGGCCGCCGCGCGGGCACCTGGGCGAATCGGTTCATGGGAATCAAGGAGGATCGGATGATCGTCGCGTTCTCGGTGACGCCCCTCGGCGTGGGTGAAGACGTCGCCAGTTATGTCGCGGATGCCGTCCGGGTCGTGCGTAACAGCGGCCTGCCAAACCGAACCGACGCGATGTTCACCTCTATCGAGGGCGACTGGGATGACGTAATGGCCGTCGTCAAGGCCGCCTGTGACGCGGTGGCGGCGCGGGCACCGCGGGTGAGCGTGACTCTCAAGGCCGATATCCGGCCGGGCGTGACCGGCGCACTTGAGTCGAAGGTTACGTCTGTCGAGCGACACCTGGCTGGCGGCTGACCGCATCATTCGCGCGATATCCGGCGTCACGGGCGGCGGGCATTGCGCGGCATCTGCGGTTGTCTGTCTAGATTGGGTTCTCTGGGTGATGGAAGTCCCATTCCTGAAGGGCAGCAACGGCTAGCCAGTCAAGACCGCGCCCGGCCTCAGCCTCGATACCGTGGGCCAGCGCCGCCATGGCCGCCGCCGCAGCGTACCCGTCCACCTCGTCGGCTTGCTCATTCGCGCCTTCTAGCGCGTGCACGAGCAGTTCCTTGGCGGCGGTCGCCCTGGCCGGTGCGTGCGAATAGGAGTTGGCCAGGTGCGAGATGGCGCGCCGAACTACCCGTTCGGCGATGCCATCGCTCATGGCTACTCGTCGTTCCGTCACGGTGCCTGCCTCCATAGCGTCTGATCCGGGAATGCTACCGGGTCCGCCGACGCGACCGCTGACTCAGCCACTTGGCGCGGCCGTCCACTCGACCAGGGCGAGGCGGACAAGCTCGGCATTGCCTGGTACGTCCCGGCCATCGGGACCGGTCAGGACGTCCTCGAGGCCGATCCGGGTCGCAAGCCCGAGCCGCCCGGCATGCGCTACGAGCGGCCAGCAGCTCTCGTTCTCGCCGTGCAGCAGGATCGGCGCCGTCATCCTCGCTGCGTACAGGGTGTCGAGAATCTCATCGGCGCGCATCGTCGCCGTCGCCGCGGTGGCGCCAGCGATCTCGACCATAACCCTGAGCCATCCGGCCGACGGGTCAAAGCCGACCGTTGCCTCGGCGTCTGCGACAGACCAGACACCGGCCTCCGCGCCGATGCCTGCGTCGGCCAGGATGACGGCCAGCTCTTGCCAGCCATCCTCGCTGACGTTCAGCGAGGCGAAGTCAGGCCGCTGGGCCGGCTCCAGGTCCGCCCAGCCCATCACCTCATCCCGCCGGGTCCACACGTCCGCCGCTGCCCACAGGCCGGTCGTTACGCCGATCGGAGTTCCGGGGCACGCAGCTCGGACCGCACCGACGGCCGCCCCGACGTCGGCCGCGCGGAGCGACTCCCGCCCTTCGGGGCCGCGCGGATGCAGGTGCACAGCCTCGGCGCCCGCAGCCACGGCCGCGGCGGCCGCGAGCGCGAGCTGGCCGGGCGTGATCGGTACCGCGGGATGATCAGCAGGAGTTCGCCGGCCATTCAGGCAGGCCTTGATCCGCCTGACGCGATCTGCCATGGTCGTAGTCCCGTTCACTCTCCGCCGCGGCCGTGCGCACGCGGGCTACGGCAATCGAATCGCATGCCCGGTTACGTGGCGACCTGAGGGCCGAGCGCGACGTCCTCGATCAAGGCCGCCAGGCCGGCCTGGCCGGGCAGGTCAGCCGGTCGGATCGTCACATCGTCGCGCACGTAGTAGAAGGCCGCGCGCACATCGGTCACTGGCACGCCGGCGAGCGCGGCCCAGGCGAGCCGATATGCGGCCAGCTGCACGGCCACTGCCTGCTTGTCGGCTTCCGTAACGGGCTGCTTGCCCGTCTTCCAGTCAACGACGTCGAAGCCCCCCGCGCCAGCGTCGGCGAACACCGCATCGATCCGGCCCCGAATCAGCCGGCCGCCGATGAGCGTCTCGAACGGCACCTCGACCTCGCACGGCCAGCGGCCAGCCCACTCGCCTGCTTCAAACCGGGCCTTCAGCTCGTCCAGTTCGGGATCAGCCGCTTCCGCCGCGGCGTCGTCGACTGCGCCGGGCAGGTCCGCTGCGTCGATGAGCTGCGCCTGGCCGAATCGCCGCTCGAGCCACTCGTGGAATGTGGTGCCGCGGGCCGCCTGAGGCGCGGGACGGCGCGGCATCGGGCGCCGAACTTGCTGCGCCAGCTCGCCCGGATCGCGGGCAATAGTGACCAGCGACGACACGGGCAGCTGCCGCGGCAGGCTGACCAGCACCTGTGGTCCAGATTGCCGCCGAGACCGCTCGGCTAGAAGCAGATCCGTATCGCGCACCCATTCGGCGACGAGCGCCGCGTCCGGCTCGGCTAGCTCGGGCTGTATCGGCGTCTGGCCGGCCCGCAACGCCCGGCCAGCGGTGTCGACGAGGGTGCCGGCTTCGCGAACGGCTTCGTACCGGGTGCCAGCCGCCGCCGCAGCGGGCCACACAGCTGTGGCTGGCTCAGCCAGCGCCGGGTTGAGCGCGTCCGCCTCCGGCTCGGGATGCCAGTGGGTGACGTGTCCGGCGCCATCCTCGCAGGCCACTCGGATCTCAGTGAGGAACTGCGACGGGCCGAGCCGGGAGACGCCGTCTGACCACCAATAGCCCGAGCACCCCAGCATGTACGCGGCTCTGGTCGCCGCGACGTAACACAGCCTGCGTTCCTCCGCCATCTCGCGCGCTGTGCACGCCGCACCGAAAGACGCGAGCTCGATCGGCGTCAGGCCAGGTAGCGACGGCAGGTCGGCTGCATCTCCGCGCAGGCTGAACGGCAACAGCCTGGCGTTCTCGGTCCACCGGGTGGTGACGCGCGGCTTCGCAGGGAAGACGTGCCGCTGTGCGCCGCCGGCCAGCCCCGGCACGAAGATAGCAGCCCACTGGAGCCCCTTGGCCGCGTGCACGGTCGCGAGCTTGACCGAGTCTGTCTCGCCCACCTGGCCGGCTTCCAGGCCGAACTCCTCCGACTCGGCGGCCTCGAGGTAAGCGAGGAATGCACCAAGCGTCGGTTCCTGCGCGTCACCGGCGAACGCCGCGGCCGCGTCGGCGAACGCGTCGAGATCCGCCCGTGCAGCCGCTGGGTCAGCGCCGGGCCGCGAGGCGACCTCGACGTCCAGACCGAGTGTTCGCTCGACCTCCATCACGAGTTCCGCGAGCGGCCGTGCGACGTGGCCGCGCAGGACGCGCAGCTCTGCCGCGAGCGCGGACATCCGCGCATAGCCCGCGACCGAGTAGCCAGCGGGGCTGCCGAGATCGTCGATCGCCTCTACGAGGCTGCCCGCGTCCCTCGTGAGGTCGCTGACCGCGCCGACGATCAGGTCGCGCGGCTCACTGTCGCGCCCCTGGTCCCCCGCCTGGCGCAAGCTCTCGGCGCCTGCGGCCAGCGCCCTGGCCCGCCGTCCGAGCGCCATCAGGTCGGCAGGACCGATCCGCCAGCGCGGCGAAGTGAGGAGCCGGGCCAGCGCCCCTGACGCCGTCGGGTCGTGCATGACCTGGAGGGTCGCCACGATGTCGGCCACCTCGGGAACAGTCAGGAGGCCACCAAGGCCCACGACCTCGACCGGGATGTCGCGTGCCTCGAGCGCCGCTCGTAGCGCGGCGAACTGTGCACGCTTGCGGCAGAGCACAGCGATGTCGCTCGGCCTCACTTTCACGTCTCGGCCGTCGGGCCAGGGCATGCCGTCGGGCGCGAGCCCTGGCCGAAGCTGAAGGAGGCTGGCCACCTCGCCGGCTACCCATGCCGCCTCGTCGTGCACCGATTCGAGCAGCGCGCACCGGACGATGCCGCGGTCGGCGTGACCAGGCGGTGCTACCAGCAGCGGGACGTCGGGCGCCTCGGCGCGCAGCTCGGCCTGGATGACACCGGCTGCCCGCAGCACGTTCCCCGAATTACGAAAGCTCGTCGACAGCACTCGTACGGGTGCTGGCTCCCCCTCGTTGCACGGGAAGTCGCGGCTGAACCTGCGCAGGTTGCCGGCGCTAGCGCCGCGCCAGCCGTAGATCGACTGGCACGGGTCGCCAACCGCGGTGACGGGATGACCGCTGCCGAATAGTGACCTGAGCAGGACGAGCTGGGCATGGGAGGTGTCTTGGTACTCATCGAGGAGGACGACCGGGAAGCGCGCGCGTTCACTGGCCCCCACGACCGCGTGCCGGGACGCAATTCGCGCCGCTAGCGACATCTGATCGCCGAAGTCGACAACTTCCCTGGCCGCCTTCGCCGCGGCGTAAGCGGCGACCAGCGGGAGTAGCTGCTCTCGCGTTCGCTGGTGCTTGAGCACATCGGTCGCTACCTTCGGAACCCGGCCTGGCAGGCAAGCCGAGCAGCCCGATAGCCACTCACCGATCGCCAGTACATCGTCGGACCCGCGCATGTGCTCGGCCAGCTCCCCGGAGAGCGCGAGCATCGCGGCCGTCACGGTGGCGGGCGTCCACTCGAGCGCGTCCGTCGGCCCGTCGTAGGCGGCGACAACGCGGGCCGCTAGCTGCCAGGAGACGGCCGGCGTAATGAGCCGCAACGTCGGCTCGAGGCCTTCACGCAACGCGTGGTCACCGACAATGCGACCGGCGTAGGCGTGGTACGTCGAAATCACCGGGTCGCCGGCGATGGCATCATCGTGATCGTCCGCCGGCTCAGCCCCCGGCAGGCTGCCCGCCGGCAGTTCGAGGCCGGCTCGCCGCAACCCGGTCAGCCTGGTGCGGACGCGCTCGGCCAGCTCGGCCGCCGCCTTCCTGGTGAACGTCAGTCCGAGCACCCGCTCGGGTCGCACCAGCTGGTTCGCCACGAGCCAGACGAGCCGCGCCGCCATCGTCTCGCTCTTGCCCGAACCGGCTCCGGCGATCACCGCCATCGGCGTCGGCGGCGCCCCGATCACCGCAGCCTGTTCCGGGGTGGGCTCTCGCGCGCCGGTCATCCTCGCCAGCTGGCTCGGGCTGTATGTGATACGGCTACTCGTCATGGCGCCACCCGGCCACCGCGCTCATCGACGGGGCAGCTAGACGCGACCGGGCAGACACGGCAACCGGAGTTGGCCGTCGCCCGGAAAACAGGGCCGGCCATTCCCGCAGCGACGGTCTCAACCAGTTCGCGAGCCCAGCCTGGGTCAGGATCGCTGGACAGGGCGCGCTGCGGCTGGACGCGCACAGCCGCCGACAACGCGGCCTTGCCGATCTGAACCAGCTCAGCCCCGCCAGGCTCGGTAAGGCCGAACTGCTCGAACGCACCGAGCAACACGGCCAGCTGGTAGACGCCAAGCTGCGGATTGCGGTCCAGGTCAGCATCGGCCGGCTTCGACGTCCCTGTCTTGAGGTCAACAACAATGGCCGCGCCCTGATCGTCGCGCTCTAGCCGGTCCACCTGCCCGGCGATGGTGACGTCGCCCATGGTGACCCGAAGTTGCTGCTCGACGGCCACGAGCTCGCGCGGATTGCTGCGGTGCCAGGCTAGGAACTTGGCCACCATGCTCTCGGCCTGCACACGCTGCCGCGCGGTGTACCACGAGCTGCCGAAGTCCAGGTGCTGCCAGAGCTCGTCCATGCGCTTGGCGACCTCCCCGTCGTCGGCACCTTCCGCTGCGAGCGCGGCTGCCGCGTGGATAACGATGCCGAACCCCTGCGCCGTGCCGAGTGTGCGCACGCCCACCGCTGCTTCCAGGAGCCACCGCAGTCCGCATCTGGTGAACGTCTCGACCCGCGAGGGCGAGATATGGATGCTGCCCGGCAGTTGCTCGCAAGCCGCGGACAGCTCCGTCAGCGCGTACCACTGCCGCGGGTTCGCGCCCCGGACGCCCGCCGCGGCGAGCTTGGCGAGCTGGCCCGCCGCAGCCGCCCGGACAGGACTCGGGACGCTGGCGTCAGCCGCGGCGCGCCGCAGGTCGGCGGTGAGCGCCGGGAGTGAGAGCCAGCGACGGCCCGCACCGCCGACGCGCTCGATCTCGATGTCGTCGCCGGCCAGCTCAGCCAGGAATCTGGACGGTCGCTCCTCGCCGTCCTCGGCGCCAACGGCGGTCACAACGAGCTGCCGGCGCGCTCTAGTGACGGCGACGTAGAACAGCCGCCGTTCGTCGGTGAGCAGCCGTGCGGCCGACGAAAGGGCGGCAACATCAGCGCCCGGCCTTGCTTCGCGCGGCTCGCCGCCAACGACGTCGATCAGCTCGTCCAGGCCGAGCAGGGAGCCCCGCTGGCGAACGTCAGGCCAGGTGCCCTCCTGGACGCCCGCCACAATCACCAGGTCCCACTCGAGGCCCTTGGCCTTGTGGGCCGTCAGAACCGTGACAGCGTCGTCGCGTGGCGCGCGCTCAGCGAGGGAGTCCCCAGCGATCTCCTGGCCGGCCAGGCTCTCGAGGAATAGCCGTGTAGATCCGAGCGGCAGCCGGGCGGTGAACCGCGCCGCCGCGTCGAAGAGCGCAACTACAGCGTCGAGATCGGTGTCGGCGAGCGCCCCGCGGGGACCGCCAGCGGCGCTCGCTTCCGCCCAGCGAGCCGCGAGTCCTGACGCTGCCCAGACTGCCCAGAGCACTTCGTGCGGCGTGCCAGCACGGTTGGCTTCGCGGGCTCCTGCCAGCAATGCCGCGACCTTCCGGGCCGACGTCACCGCCTGGTCAGCGGCCACTGCCGCGTCGACGGCTGCCGCTGGGTCCGCTGCCGGGTCCTCCACATCCTCCGGCAGGCGCTCCGGCCAGCCGGCAGCTATCAGCTCGCGTGGATCGCGCAGGGCTCCGGCGAGCGGCTCAGCGGGCGGAGGCTGGCCGGCCGCGCGAGCCGCCGCGATCAGTCTGCGGCGGAGCCTGCGCAGCCCGAGCGCATCCGTGCCGCCGAGCGGCCCGGTTAGCAACTCGGCCGCAGCCTCTTCGTTCAGCGCCTCAGCACGTATCGCACAGGTAAGCAGCCGCAGCAATGGCCTGGTACCGGGCTCGACGGTAAGCGGCAGCTCGCCACCTGCGACGCTAACCGGGATGCCGGCCGCCGTGAGGGCGCGCTGGAGCGCCGGCGCCTGCCTGGCGGCCGATCTGACCAGGACCGCCATGCGCGACCAGGGGATCTCGCCGAGCAGGTGCGCTCGGCGGAGCGTGTCGGCGATTAGCACTGCTTCCTGGCTGGCGCTGGACGCAGTCATGATCTGGACTCGGCCGGGATCAGCACCGTCCAGTGGCACGAGCATCCGATGCTCTCGGCTGGTGGTCGCGTCCTGGCCGCCGACAGGCCTCGGCAGCTTCGCCGCTACCCGCCTGGACGCCGCCAGCAAGCTCGCCGCGCTGCGGCGGCAAGTGCGCAGGGCGATGACGTCCGCTGGCCGGCCGTCTGGTGACCGGAACCGGTCGGCGAAGCGTCGTATGGCCGCGACGTCGGCTCCGCGAAAGGCGTAGATGGACTGGTCGGGGTCGCCGACGGCGATCAGCTCGCGGCCGTCCCCGGCCAGCTGCACGAGCAGCTCTTCCTGCGCCGGATCGGTGTCCTGATATTCGTCAACGAGGATCGCGTCGTAGGCCTGGCGCTCGCGGGCTCTGACGGCTCCGGCGCGCAGCAGCGACCCCGCAATCCTGACGATCTCCGCGTAGTCGTACGCCGGCACCGGCGCCAGGTCGAACCTGGCCGCGTACGACTCGAGGAACCGGCCGGCCGCGATCCAGTCATCCCGGCCGTGCGCGCGGCCGAGCGCACGGAGCCCTGCGCCGTCCAGTCCCCGCTCGGCCGCGCGCAGCAGGAAGTCGCGCAGCTCAGCGGCGAAGCCTTGCGTCGCGATGGCGGGCCGCAGGCGCTCGGGCCAGCCCTGCGCGCCGTCGCTGGCTTCGCCGCGCAGTAGCCGACGAACCTCGAGCAGCTGCTCAGGGCCGGGTAGCAAAATCGGCGGCACGTCGCCGGCGAGCGCGTATTCGCGCCGCACCAGCGCGTACGCGTAGCTGTGAAAGGTCAGCGCCAGTGGCTGCCGCACGGTCCGGTCGAGTCGCAGCGTGATTCGCTCCCGCAGCTCGGCTGCCGCCTTGCGGCTGAAGGTGAGAACCAGCACCCGGCTCGGGTCCATGCCGCGTCGTGTCACCCGGTCGACGACGGCTTCTACAATCGTCGTCGTCTTGCCGGTGCCGGGACCGGCGAGAACCAGCAGCGGGCCGTCGGCGTGCTCGACCACGCGACGCTGCGCCTCATCGAGGCGCGGCGCGGTGACCGGCGGCGTCGGCTGTCGTACGAGTCGATAAACGGGCGAGGAAGTTTCCATCTCGCTTGGCATTCCAGCAGACGCTGCCGACAATGGCCGCGATTGCTGGCTTCTCGCGCGCCGTGTCACGCCGGCTGATTAGGCCGCGGGTCAGTGACGGCGCCGGGCGCGCGCCATGTCGATACGCGGCAGGCCGCCGCCGGCCGGGTAACGCAGCGGCGTGCCTTCGGACTGGTAGGCGGCCACCGCGTCACGCTCATGGCCGGCGAGCAGGGATCCGTCGGCATGCACTACACGCCACCACGCCACGCCGCCGCCCCATAGCGCGAGGGTGCGGCCGACTTGGCGTGGGCCGCCCTCGCCGAGGAAGTCTGATATGTCGCCGTACGACATGACGCTGCCTGGTGCGATGGAGTCGACAACGTCTAGGACGCGGCTGGCGTAGTCATCGAGGCCGGGTGGCCGCGAGGAGCCGCCGTTCTTGGGCCGAGCGGGTCTCACTGTGGGCCTGGATGATGCCCGCGAGCGCGCGGCGCGGCGTGCCTGGCGGGGGGCGGCGGGCCCGATGAGGATGCCGGACCTCCTGCCCCGTTCCGAGCTGATCCGGTGGCTGGCAACGTGGCCGCTACCAGCTCCCGGTCGCCCGGCAATGGGTCGCTCGCCGCGAGCAGCCTGCTGGTCGCCAGCGCGACCAGCCCCAAGCACGCGACGCCGAGCAGGCAGTACAGCACGAGGCCAGCTGAGCCACGGGGCGGGACGGGGACGGGCGGAATAGCGTCCTGGCCGCCGCCAAAGTGGCCTGCCGCGGCAACCCCAGGTCCAGGCGCGGTTGCCGGAGCCAGTCGGCCTGCTGCCCGCAACGCCGCGGCGGCATTGACGACGCCGAAGCCGATCTGCTCGTCCCAGGCCCCTCGCGGCCGGGTGCTGCGCGTCGTGCTGCTCGTGATGGCGGACACGACCTGTGCGTCCGATAGGCCCGGGTACTTTGACTTGATGAGCGCGACCACACCCGCTGTCAGCGCACACGCCGGGCTCGTGCCGCTTACGTACCAGTACCCGCCGTCCCGGCCCTGGGCCGGAACGCGGACGCCAGGGGCTGCTACCTGAACCGACAGATTCTCGCTCGAGAAACTCGACACCTGCCCGCTGCTGTTCACGGCGCCAACCGCGAGCACGCCCGGGTAGTCGGCTGGGAACGAATAAGGGGCCTGGCCCTTGCCGGCGGCGCCGGCCGCGTTCCCGGAATTTCCAGCCGACGCGACGACGACGACGTTGTGGTCGTACGCATCCTGGAGTGCGGCCCGAACCGGCTGGCTCTGCAGGCTGTAACCCAGGGACATGCTGATGACCTGAGCGCCGTGATGCACTGCGTACGAGATCGCGTCGGCAAGCTCGCGCTGACCGCGGCCGGCCGATTGCGCGGTGTACCTGCCGTCGTTCGGGTCGTTGGCATCGGTGATCACCCTGATAGACAGCACCGTCGACTGCGGGGCGCTGCCGATGATGCCGTTGCTACCGCCGCCGTGGCCATGCCCGGCGATCAGGGACGCCATCCAGGTGCCGTGGATACCCCAGTGCGGGTCCGACGACGGCGTGCCGACACCAGTGAGATCCGGGCCCGTTCGCACGTTACCCGCGAGGTCAGAAACCTTCGGGTTGACGCCGCTGTCGATGACGGCTACGAGGACACCCTTGCCTTCCGAGACGTTCCAGGCCGTCGGGAGGCTGAGCTCACTGAGCACCCAGCTCTCCGTGCTGCGCACGACGTCGGCCCTGGCCGATCCCGTGCCCAGCAGCGCCGTAGGCATGGCAGCCGTCAGCGCGGCCACGGTCAGCCTGGCGAGCCATCGGTATCTGCGGGCCCGCTTGGGGGCGGTCAGCATCCGGGTGCTCCTGGGCACACGAGCGGTGGGAGGGGCTTGCCGAGCACGCTCTCGGCCGATGCAACGAGGCCGGAGGCAAGGCTCGACATCTCCGTGCCCAGGTACGGATCGCCAGACAGCCGCACGCGATGGCGCCCGTCGGCGAACCCGGCGGTCGACAAGATCAGGTAAGGTCCGGCGCCGGCGGCCTGCGTCAGCTGCCGCTGCACGTTCCCGAAGCCCGCCGCCGGCGTACCCGGCACCCGTAGCGTTCGGACCAGCGTCGGAGAAATGGCACCCGAGCCCGTCAGCTCCTGCGTCACAGCCTGCTGTGCGACGGTGCTGGGCAGCACGGCGACCATCAGCGTAGCCACCAGCGCGCCCGAGGAGTCGACGTACGTGGCCCGCATCGCAGCGGCGCAGCCGTGCTTGCTGAGCACCTCGGCGGCCGTCCCTGTCACGGCGGCCACGCATCCAGTCGTCGGGCCGATGGTTAGCAGCCTGGCTTGAAGCTGGAGGTTGCTGTTCGAGTTCAGATCGACGCCCGGCACGGTGTAGCTGACCTTGGCCGGAAAGATCGCCCCAGCGGGCAGCGACCGCCAGCGGCGATCGAGCTCCCATGCCATGATCTGGCGCCGCTGCGCCACGGTGAACTGGCGTGGCAGCAGGTTGTGCGCTATCCCGAGGGCGCAGACGCCCAGGCCGGCGAGGCCAGCCAGCAGTGCGGTACAGGCCAACAGTCTTCGTACCCCGCGCCGCGAGCGCCGCTGGCCCACCTGGAACGGATCAGGCAAGCCAGAACCGGAGTCGCTAGCGGGGCCGTCCGGCCAGTTCTGGTCCGGCCCTGGCTGCCACGTCACACGGGGATTTTACGGCCTCCGCGCCCTTGGCCCGTTCAGTCGCAGGTCAGTCGATGCCGGTCAGTATGCCGGCAAGCTGGGGTCGACCTGGTTGATCCAGGCCAGCACGCCGCCGCCGACGTGCACGGCATCGGCGAAACCGGCGTTCTTGACCACGGCCAGCGCCTCGGCGCTGCGGACGCCGGACTTGCAGTGCAGGACGATCCTCTTGTCCTGCGGCAGCTTCTCCAGCGCCGCCCCAGACAGGAACTGGTCCTTCGGGATCAGGGTGGCGCCAGGGATCGAGACGATCTCGTACTCGTTCGGCTCCCGCACGTCGACCAGGAAGATGTTGTCGCCCCGATCCAGCATGTCCTTGAGGTCGGTTGCCGTGATCGTCGAACCGGAGGCCGCCTCGGCCGCGTCCGCCGAGACGGTGCCGCAGAACGCGTCGTAGTCGATGAGGCTGGTGATCGTCGGGTTCTTGCCGCAGATCGCGCACTCGGGATCCTTGCGGACCCGGACGGTTCGGTAGCTCATCTCCAGGGCGTCGTAGATCATCAGCCGCCCGGCCAGGCTCTCGCCAATGCCGGTAATAAGCTTGATCGCCTCGGTGACCTGGATCGAGCCAATCGACGCGCAGAGCACGCCGAGAACTCCGCCCTCAGCGCATGACGGCACCATGCCCGGCGGCGGCGGGTCCGGGTACAGGCACCGGTAGCAGGGACCGTACTCGGCCCAGAAGACACTGGCCTGGCCGTCGAACCGGAAGATCGAACCCCAGACATAGGGCTTGCCGAGGAGCACGCACGCGTCGTTGACCATATAGCGGGTGGCGAAGTTGTCGGTGCCGTCCACGATGAGGTCGTAACCGGCGAAGATCTCCATGACGTTGTCATTGGTCAGCGCCTCGGCGTGGACCTGAACGTTGACGTACGGGTTCACCTCGGTGATGCTTTCGCGGGCAGACTCGGCCTTCAGCTTGCCGATGTCGGACTGCCCGTGGATGATCTGGCGCTGCAAGTTGGACTCATCGACCACGTCAAAGTCGATGACGCCGAGCGTGCCGACGCCCGCGGCCGCCAGGTACAACAGGGCCGGCGAGCCGAGACCACCCGCGCCCACGCACAAGACCCTGGCGTTCTTCAGCCGCTTCTGCCCGGTCATCCCGACCTCTGGGATGATCAGGTGACGCGAATAACGCCTGACTTCGTCGACTGTCAGGTCGGCGGCCGGCTCGACTAGGGGCGGCAGCGTGGACACAAGGTTCTCCCGTTGATCTGTCATGGCTATGTTGCTTCAACGAGCACGGCGGCCCCGGCATTCCGCCGCCGGAAATGTCGTTGGCGGCTAGTACAACTCGACACATGCAGCAGATTCCGCTCCCGCAGTTACCCTCACCTCCTGATGCCGTCGCGATCCGTCCTTGCCCAGTGCCGGCGACGGCACCGCCCTTCGACGACGAAGGGAACGGGGCCGTGGTCCCGGCGGCCTGCCGGCCACCTGATCAGGACGGGGCCGCGCATGATCTGGTCTGCCCAGAGCCAAGCGGCCCAGAGCCAAGCGGCCCAGAGCCAAGCGGCCCGGATCCGGACGAATCGGACCCGGAACGAACGGACCCACCCGCGGCCTGGCCGAGCCAGTTCGCCCAGGTCTTAGCCGAGACACTGGCTGGGTCCCGGCCCGCGCAGCAGCTCACTCCGTGGACAACCGAGCAGGCTCGCAGGCGAATCAGGCAGCTCGGCCCCCTGCTCGCGACCGGTCAGCGGCCCAAGGTCCGGCGCGTCATGACCTCGGCCCCCGCCGCGAACGTGCTCGAGATGACCGCCGTGGTCGGCTTCGGACCTCGGGTCCGGGTGCTCGCGCTGCGCCTGGAACTCGCGCAAGCCCGCGGCTACCGCCAGGCCAGCGGCAGTCGCTGGTGCTGCACCGCCATCGAGTCCGCCTGAGGGCAGCTGATTCCGGCTGACGGCAGTACATTCCGGCTGACGCCAGCACATTCCGGCTGACGGCAGTACATTCCGGCTGACGGCGGTAGACAGGGCCGAGTCAGGGGGCGGGTGCGCGCTCCGGGTCCTAGCGGTTGCGGGGGTCGCCGTGGCACTGCTTGAACTTGCGCCCAGAGCCGCACGGGCACGGCGCGTTCCTGCCCACGTTGGCATACTGCCCGCCCGCTGCCTGGCCGGTGGTGTGCTCGGCTCGGCCCGTGGCGTCCTCGCTTGGAGCGCTGTAGCTCAGGTTCCCTTGCCGCTGCGGCCGAGCGAGCCCTCGGGCGAGGCCAGCAGGAAGGCCTTGCTCGGAACCATCGGCGTCGGCGGGTTGCTGCGGCTGCCGGCCGGACCGCTGCGGGGACTGGCCGCCCCTCGGCCCGCCCTGCTGCCCAGCCTGGGGTCGCTGCCCAGCCTGGGGTCGCTGCCGAGGCTGGGCTTGTCGCTGCCGAGGCTGGGCTTGTCGCTGCGACGAGGCCTGCTGCTGAGGCTGGGCCGGCCGAGCGGCTGGCTCGGCTAGGGCTGGCGGCGCGGTCTGCGCCAGGCTGATGACCGGACCGCCGGCCGCGCCGTCGGCGCCCTCCTCGGCCATGATCGGGTTCTCCTGGACCTGCACCTGCAGGTTGAACAGGCTGCCGACCGAGTCTTCCTTGATCCCGTCCATCATGGCCGTGAACATGTCATAGCCCTCGCGCTGATACTCGATCAGCGGGTCGCGCTGACCATAGCCGCGCAGGTTCACGCCCTCACGCAGATAGTCCATCTCGTACAGGTGCTCGCGCCACTTGCGGTCGAGCACGGACATGACGACGCGGCGCTCCACCTCGCGCATGACCTCGGGCGTCAGCTCCGTCTCGCGCCGCTTGTAGGCGGCTTGCGCGTCGGCCTTGATCGAGTCCTGCAAAAGCTCGTTAGTCAGGTGGGATTTGTCGCCACCAGCGTCGTCGATGACGCTGTCAATGGTGACGCCGACCGGGTAGAGCTGGCGAAGTGCCCGCCAGAGCTTGTCGAGGTCCCATTCCTCCGGGAAGCCCTCGCTGGTCGCGCCGCTGACGTAGCCATCGACAACGTCGTCGATCATGCCGCTGATCTGCGGCTCCAGGTCGGCCCCTTCGAGCACGTCCCGCCGCTCGCCGTACACGACCTTGCGCTGGCGGTTCATGACGTCGTCGTACTTCAGCACGTCTTTGCGGATCTCGAAGTTGAGCGACTCGACGTTTGACTGCGCGGACCGGATGGCCCGGCTGACCGGCTTCGACTCCAGTGGCATGTCCGGTGGCGTCTTCATGAGCTGCATGAGGTGCGCGATCTTGTCGCCGTTGAACCTGATCATCAGCTCGTCCTCGAGCGAGAGGTAGAACCTCGACTCTCCTGGGTCCCCCTGGCGCCCGGACCGGCCGCGGAGCTGGTTGTCAATGCGGCGAGACTCGTGCCGCTCAGTGCCTAGGACATACAGCCCGCCGAAGGAGACGACTTCCTGATGCTCCTCGGCTACGGCCTTGCGCGCCTTCTCGACCGCTTCCGGCCAGGCCGCTTCGTAGTCGTCTGGCGTGTCGCTCGGCGACAGCCCGCGCTGGTGCAGCTCAAGATCGGCGACGAACTCGGGGTTGCCGCCTAGCATGATGTCCGTACCACGACCGGCCATGTTCGTCGCCACAGTCACCCCGCCCTTGCGCCCAGCCTGGGCGATGATCGCGGCCTCACGCTCGTGGTACTTCGCGTTCAGCACCTCGTGCGGAATGCCCTCGCTCTTGAGCTGCCGGGATACCCGCTCGGACTTCTCCACGCTGGTAGTGCCGACGAGAACCGGCTGGCCGGCAGCGTGGCGCTCCACGATGTCCTCGACCAGGGCGTCGTACTTCGCGGCCTCGGTCTGGTACACGAGATCCGGCTCATCGGTCCTGATCATCGGCATGTTGGTCGGGATAGGCACCACACCGAGGCCGTAGGTCTGATGGAACTCATTGGCCTCGGTCATGGCCGTGCCGGTCATGCCCGAGAGCTTCTCGTAGAGGCGGAAATAGTTCTGCAGCGTGATAGTCGCGAGCGTCTGGTTCTCGTCCTTGATCTGGACGGCTTCCTTCGCCTCGACAGCCTGGTGCAAGCCCTCACTCCAGCGGCGCCCCTGCAGGATTCGGCCGGTGAACTCGTCCACGATCAGGACCTCGCCATTCATCACGACGTAGTCCTTATCCCGGGCATACAGCTCCTTCGCCTTGAGCGCGTTGTTGAGGAAGCTGATCAGCGGGGTGTTGATGCTCTCGTACAGGTTGTCGATGCCGAGTTCGTCCTCGACCTTCTCGACGCCGGTTTCAAGGATCGCGACGGTTCGCTTCTTCTCGTCGACCTCGTAGTCGCCTTCGCCGTCCTCGCCGCGGCGCAGCTTCGGCACGATCCGGGCGAACGCCTGGTACCAGATGCTGTTCTGGTCAACCGGTCCGCTGATGATGAGCGGCGTCCTGGCTTCGTCAACCAGGATCGAGTCGACCTCGTCGACGATGGCGAAGTAGTGGCCCCGCTGCACACACTCGTCCAGGCCCCAGGCCATGTTGTCGCGCAAGTAATCGAAGCCGAACTCGTTGTTGGTCCCGTACGTGATGTCGGCCGCGTAAGCCTTGCGGCGCTCATCGGGATCCATGTTCGAGAGGATCACGCCGACCTCGAGGCCGAGGAACCTGTGCACCCGGCCCATCCACTCGGCGTGATACCTGGCCAGGTAGTCGTTCACCGTGACGACATGGACACCGCGGCCGGTCAGCGCGTTGAGATAGCAGGGCAGCACCGCAGTCAGGGTCTTGCCCTCACCGGTCTTCATCTCGGCGATGTTCCCTAGGTGCAGCGCTCCGCCGCCCATCAGCTGCACGTCGAAGTGCCGCTGGCCGATCACCCGGCTCGCCGCCTCGCGAACCGTCGCGAACGCCTCCGGGAGCAGGTCGTCCAGGGACTCGCCATCTGCGTGTCGCTGCTTGAGCTCGGCTGTCATCGCGCGCAGCTCGGCGTCGGTCATCGCCCGGAAGTCGTCCTCGATCGAGTTGATCTGGCCGACGATGGCCTTGAGCCGGCGTAGCGTCTTGCCCTCGCCAGCGCGAAGGATGTTGTCAATGATGGCTGGCACTTTGTCGTCGCGCTCCCTGCGGATCTTCTGGCTGGGTATCTGGCTTGCCAATTCCCCCGCTAGCCGCCAGCGTGCTGCCTGGCTGCCGTTAGGCGGCTAGCAGCGGCGGCGGGGCCGTGGGGCCACTCCCGTAGCAGTTCAACGCCAAGGCCTTAGCCCGCGTTCCTGCCTCAACGTCATGGTAGGCGAGATAGGTGGCGAAGCCGAGTCTGCTGCGGTGCAGACTATTCCGGACGCCACGAACTGGGGCCAGTACGCACCACTACTTGCCGCTGACCACATGTTTTTCCGGGGGGACGCTCGGGCGGCGTCGGCGCGACTGTAATGATATGTACAACGACAGGCAGTAGGAGAGGAGCAGCGCGCATGACGAACCAGGTAGGGCCGGCCACCGCTGGCGGGTCCGTGACGGCTCCTGGGTCAGGCGCGACGGGTGTCAGCGGCGCCAGTGCCGTGGTCGGTACCGGCTCGCGCGGCCAGGACGTTGCTCCCTTTGTCTCGCAGGTACCGGGCACGCCGGTGTCGTTCCCGTCGTTCCACGGCCGGGCGGTGTCCTGGACCGCGGTCAGCATCATCATGGTGGCGTTCCTGGCCGGTGGCCTGGCGCTCACTGTCGGGCCGATCTGGTGGCTGTTCTGGGCCTCGCTCGGGGTCGCGGTGCTCGGCGGGCTCATAGCCATGGCCACGGGGATTTTTGACGACTGGTATTAAGCCGACGTCGCCGCCGTTAGCCGGCCAGCAGCTCCGTGCGCCATCCCGAAAGCGACATATCGTACAACTGTCAGAGGCTGCCGGTAATGTGTGGCTTGTGGCCGGTCCTGTTCTGCCTGCGCCTCAGCTCACGCTGACCCCTGATGAAGCGCGCATCATCACCCTGAGGGCGCAGGGATTCATCGGCGCTGAGGCACGCAGAGGCGGCGTGCCGGCGATGCTCAGGCGTCTTGGCGCCGTCCAGCTCGACACCATCAGCGTTCTGGCGCGCTCGCACGAGCTCGTCGCGTATGCGCGCCTTGGCGCAATCCCGCGAGCGCAGGTAGAGCGGGCGTACTGGCAGCCGCGCCAGCCGGCCTCGTTCGAGTACTGGTCGCATGCCGCCTGTTTGCTCCCGCTCGAAGAGTGGCCGTTCTATGCCTTCCGCCGGCGGGCATTCGCCCGGCGCGGGCTTCGCTGGCACCAAAGCCATCCTGAGGTCTGCGCGCGCGTGCTGGCCAGGATCAGGGCTGAAGGCCCGCTCACTGCCACCGAGCTGGGTGGCGCGAAAACCGGGAGCGCGTGGTGGGACTGGTCCGACACCAAGATCGCGGTCGAATGGCTGCTCGACACCGGTGACGTGATTTGCGTGCGCAGGGCAGGCTGGCGTCGCGTCTATGACCTGCCGGAGCGGGTCCTTTCGCCTGGGCCGTCGCCGACGGACCTGCCTGACGCCGAGTGCATCGCACGGCTTGCCGGCGTCGCGGCGAAGGCACTCGGCGTCGTCACCGCCGCGGACCTATCCGACTACCAGCGCGTCAGGTACAACGGCGCTGAGCTGCGCGGGAGCACGGCAAGCGGCCCGGTCCCGACCGCAGCTGAGGCAGCCGAGGCTGCCGGTCTCATCCCGGTCCAGATCGCCTCCGGCCGCGGTGTCCCGGCACAGAGGGCCTGGCTCGACCCCGCCGCCGTGCAGGCGGATGACAACCCAGGAAGCGGCGGGGCCCGACGTGGCCGTCACCGGACGACGCTGCTGTCGCCGTTCGACTCGCTGGTCTGGGATCGCAAGCGGACGTTGCGTGTCTTCGGGTTCGAGCACAGCCTGGAGGCTTATATCCCGCAGGCCAAGCGAGTGCATGGTTACTTCACAATGCCGCTACTGGCGGGCGGGCGTCTCGTCGGACGCGTGGATCCGGCTCGCACCGGCACGACGCTCATCGCTCGCAAGCTGTCCTTGGACAAGCCGGCGGCCGCGGAGCCGATGGCGCAGGCTCTGGTCGAAGCGACCGCGTGGGTCGGGTGCGACAGCGTCAAGCTGCAGCAGGTCGAGCCCGCCCATCTGGAGCCGCGCCTGCGGTCGGCGCTCAGCGAGCACGGCGCCTGACGTAGGGCCGTTAGTGACCTTCGCCTCCGGCCTTTGGGCAACAGTTCGCTATTGCCGTCCATCTATATGGACAGCATTTGCCAACTCTCGTCTTTGTCGCTGCGCGATCACGAGCTCGAGCGCGGAGAATCTGTGCGGGCGCAAGTCCTCGCCGGAGATGCGCACCTAATCCTCGCCGGAGAACCGCTCCCACGCGGACTGGCGCGTCATCCCGAGCGCTTCGCCGATCCGCGTCCAGGTGATTCTGCGCTGGCGAGCCGTCCGCACCCAAGCGGTCAGGTGTCGCTCGGCCTGGCTTACGGCAGCGGAGACCTTCGGCAGGTGCCCGAGCACGTCTTCGTCGGACATTTTCTGCTCCCAGGTGGCCACCGCCTCACGTGAGGGCTGCTCATCGAGCGCGAGTATGTCGTTACACAGGCCGACGCACTCATTGCAGATGAAGACACCTGGACCGCCGATCAACTTGGCGACCGAATCCGCCGACTTCAGGCAGAACGAGCACGCCATGCTGGCACGCAGCTCGGTTATGGTCACGCTCGCCCCCAGACACAGGGCGCCCGGTCAAAGTCAGCCCTGACTTGTCAGGCATCACCTTACGACGTCAGGCGCAACCTGACAAGCGACTGCGGCCCGCATGACCCTTGGATTCTCCTGCTGTTGCCCCGGCGGCCCCGTCCCCCTGGCTGATGGCTTGTTCGTGCCGTCAGCCGAACTCGATCAGCTTCTCCCGCACGGCGACCATGACGGCCTCCATGCGGGAGTGGATCTGGAGCTTTTCGAGGATGTTGCGCACGTGGTTCTTGACGGTGTTTTCCGAGATGAACAGTTCCTTGCCGATGTCGCGGTTGTTCATCCCCCTGGCGACGAGCCGGAGGACCTGGATCTCTCGGTCTGTCAGCCGAGGCGCAGGCAGTTGCTGCGGCGGCTCCTCCTCGTCCCGCCGCGCCAGCGCCGCGAATTCCGTCAGCAGCTTGCCCGCCATCGACGGGTTGATCAGTGATTGACCGCCGTATACCGCACGGACGGTGTCGGCGACCTCGTCGAGCGGGATGTCCTTGAGCAAGTAGCCCGTCGCCCCGGCCCTGATCGCCTCGAACAGATCCTCTTCCTCGTCGCTGATGGTCAGCATGACGATCTTCGCACTGGGTGCGACGGCCTTCATCGCGCGGCAAGCCTCGATGCCGCTGCTGCGCGGCATCCGGATGTCCATCAGCACCACGTCGGGCAGTGACTGACCGGCCTTGCTAACCGCTTCAGCCCCGTCACTGGCCTCGCCGACGAGCTCTATTCCGGCCTCGGACTCCAGGACCATCTCCAGGCCACGCCTGAACAGCGCATGATCGTCGACGATGAGCGTTCGGATAGGTTCAGGCGCAGCCTGCCCGTTCGGATCGCCGCCATCATCGACCGTCGCGGGTGCCATTGCCTCGTCGCTGCCAGCCATCTCCGAGCGATTGTCCGGTGCATCCGGGCTGACCCCGGCACTGCGGCCCATGATCCTTCCTCCCCTGGCGACCGATCCGGCTAGCTGCCCCGCCGGTCCCGCCAGACCGTGACCCCGCGATGCCCGTGCCTGCACTCTCGCCGACGTCGGCTCTTGTTGCAAGTCGGCGCGACGGCGAGGACGAGCCCGCGCCCGCTAGTGTCGGCGCCCATCGGCACAGCCACCGAGCTCGCGGTTGAACCCAGGGCGGGGAGCTCGGCGCGCGGCGCGGCGCCCAGCTCAAGGATGCGCGATGCGGGATCCCTGCCGGGGCTGGCGTTCCGAGGTTCTCGGGCCTGGCTTCGGCGCCGGCTGGCTGCGCTGGCTCGTCGCCTGGCTGCGCGGGGTCGTCGCCTGGCTGCGCTGGCTCGTGGCCTGGCTGGACGGGGTCGTCGCCTGGCTGGACGGGGTCGTCGCCGGACTCGGCTGGGTCGTAACCTGGCGGTCGCGCGTCGGGCCTTTGGCTGGTGCTGAGCCGCGGGCGACGACCTGGCCATTGATCGACGGATCGGCGGCGGGCCGCAGCACCGCATGCTCCTCGACGAGCCTGATCACCCCGTACTGGTAACCGCGCCGCCGATAGACCACGCTTGGCAGGCCCACCGCGTCGTCGGTGAACAGGTAGAAGTCGTGGCCGACCAGCTCCATCTCGAACAGCGCCTGGTCCAGGCTCATGGCCGCCGCGGAGTGGAACTTCTCGCGCACTACGAGCGGACTATCACCTTCCTCGACCGTGACAAGATCCTCCGGCTCGGCTGGCGACTGAGCGGCATCCGCGCGATCGGCGGCTTCGGCCATCTCCGCCATTGCGCCGGCCGCGCCGTGGCCCGCCAGGAGTCCGCCGCCTGCCCCGAGCCTGATCGCGGGCAGTTCGGCGTCGGACACCAGGTCGGCCTCGGGCAGATCACCGAGCCGGACGGCGGCGTGCGCGCCATGCCGGTCCTTGCGCCGGTCGCACGCTCGGCGCAGGCGGGATTCGAGTTTTGCGAGGGCCATGTCCAGCGCGGCGAACCTGTCTTCGGCGGCTGCCTCCGCGCGGATCTTCGGCCCGCGCGTGATCAGCGTGAGCTCGACCCGCTCCTTCTGATCGGACAGCCGTGGGTTGTGCTCTTCCAGGACCTCAACGTCGATCCTGATGGCCTTGCTGTCGAGCTTCTCGATCCTCGCGAGCTTGGCCGTCGCCTGCGTCCGGAACTTTTCCAGCACCTCGGTGTGCCGGGCTTTGAAGATGATGTCCACGTAGGAACTCCCTTCGTGTCCGGTCATGAGTGACACCCGTCCGGCCGACCTGGTCTTCTACCCCACATTCGCCTGCTGAGGGGGTCGCGGCGACTTGTGCCACTACTACCCTTCTCCCTACCCAGGGGACATCGGATCCCCCGGCGGGGCAGGACTTACTTCTAAGCCGCACCGTGATCGGTCGACGACAAGTCGCCTTACGTGGGCCGCTTCGCCTGCGGCTGGCATCGGCTAGCGAGGCCGTCAGCCCTGCGAGCAGGACGGCTGGCCTTGCGCAACCACGGACCCGGACGGGTGCCATGACACGACGTTAGCCGCACCCCGCGCGAATGTCAGGATCGGATGTCGCCAAGGATCGGGCACCACCGCGGGCGCGTGGAACGGACCGGCCCTAGCCGGGATAAACGGGACCCGAGCCGGTCGTGACAGGCGACCAGCCAGAACCGAGCGACGAGGCAAAAATGCGGCTGACACCGTTGTCAACGACCCCGACGACTAGCTCAGAGCCGTCGGTCGTGAGCGTCTGCGCACCATTCGGAGCGGTGCTGAGTCGTTGCGCCGAGCCACCTGGCTGGATGCCCGCGGCGCCGGTGAGTGGCACTTGAAAGATGACGCCGTTGGCCAGGACCGCTAGGTGGTACGGGTCCAGCCAGCTGATTGCGATCGGTTCCGCAGCGTCCGGAGAAGCTCCGATGCTCACCGGCGGGCCGAAAGCCACGCTGCCGTGGCCGAATCGCGCGGCAGCCAGCAACAGCTTGTTCCCGCTCTTCGTGTGAACGAGGAGCGCCGCGCGCACGCTGTCCGGCGCCATTCGAAGCGCCAGGATCTGGCTGCCAGACGGACCGATCGCCGTCAGCTTGCTCAGGTCGACCGCAGTAGGCCGCCGGCTCTGCGGCCCTAGCACCCAGACTTCCCGGCCGGCAGCTGCCCACAGGTTCCCGCTGTTGTCCCAGCTGAGGGATGTGCACGCACCGCCCGATGTGCTGAGCACGTGGGGTTGAGACGTCGCCTGGCCGCCGGCCGGCAGGATTACCGCGCACCCGGATCGGTTCGGCACGGCGACGGCGATCTCGCGCGCACGACTTCGCATCGGATCCGCGGCGATCGCCGTGATAGTCGCGCGGCCGACCTGCTCGGGGCTGACTCGCGCGGTCAGCTTGACGCCGGAGCGCAGGTCGCGGGGCAGCTGGCTGACGGTGCTCGGACTGGTGACGGCTAGCACTGGCCCGGCGCTCACCTGGGGGACCAGGCTGAAGTCGGGCTCGGGCACGAGCGTGTTGTTGATGTACAGCTGCACCTGACTGGCCAGCGGCGCCGAGTAGCTCCGGTCGCTGAGCGTCGCCCGCAGCTGCAGCCACATCCGCTGTACCTGGTCTGGCCCCGCGTGCGCGGCCGCCCCGCCAAGATCGACCTTGGCAACCCGGCCGGTGATGGTGACCTGCTTGATCAGGTGGGTATGAGCGGGGAACGCCGACGACGTCGCCCCGGAGAGCCAGTCGCCCTGACCCTTGAGGAGCCCCTTGACGAGACCGGTCGCCAGGTTCGTATTGAGCGCGCTGTTCGAGCTCTGCAGCGGGGCGTATACCGGGTCGGGCACCAGGACGCCGAAGCCCTGCCATGGTTCGCTCGGCGCATAAAAGAACAGGTTCCGCGGCTGATACACCGATTGGAAGTCAGACTGGGTCAGCAGCAGCCCCGCCTGGGGCTGCGGCAGCCCCGGCTGGCTTTGCGGCAGCCCATCGATTAGCCAGACTCCGCCGGTCTTCGCCAGGACGAACTGATACTGGACGTTCTGACCGGGTGTGTACTGATACTGGCCAGTCTGGCTCAGCGTCGCCAGCTGCTGACCGTTGAACTCGACGGTCACCACCGTGCCCTGGGTCTGAGGCTTGTACGCGACTGGACGGATCTTGGGGGGGAGCGGACCGAGAATCGCGACCGGGCCGTTCGCGGGATGCCAGGTCTTCCGCAGCTCCGGCGCGAGGTACTGATTGGCGGCGGCCGGGTCGAAGGCGTAGCTGGCGCTAGCGTGCAGGAACCCCAGGACCACCTGGGTCGGGTCCTTCCATTGCCTCGTGGGCGGGGGTGGCGGGAGTGGCTGCACGTACGCCTGTACTTGGGTGCCGCTGCCCACGGCCCGGCGCGGCGGACCGCCGGATGGCGCGCTGGCGCAGCCGGCGATCGCCGCAATGGCCACTAGGACGGCCAGCGTTCCTGGCAGCCGGAGAGCTTTGCCGTTAGCCACGGGCCGCGACCTCGTTGGTCGCAGGCGGGCCGGCGTCTGCGGCCTCGTCGTCGAGTTCGGGACGCTCAGCGTGCTCGGCCGGTGCGGGCCCGGCGCCAGCATCCTCGTCAGCGGCTGAGTCAGCCAGCATGCCCAGCGCCTCGGATCCGGCAGCAGATTCCATGGCGGAGACGTCGGCCAGGCCAATGTCGGCGGCGATGGCAGGCAAGGTCGCTGCATCGACGTCGGTTGGGGGCGGGCTGAGCGGCAACGGTGAGCCATGCAGTTCGCCGCCTGCAAGGCGCGGCAGCGTTAGGCGGAACACCGAGCCTTTACCGGGCTCGCCCCAGGCTTCGAGCCACCCGCCGTGCAATCGCGCGTCTTCCAGCGCGATGGCGAGCCCAAGCCCGGTGCCGCCAGACGTACGCGCCCGGGCCGGGTCGGCGCGCCAGAACCTGTCAAAGACCAGCTGCTGCTCGCCTGGCGCGAGGCCAACGCCCAAGTCGCGCACCGAGACAGCCACGGCCGCGGAGTCCATCGCCGCCGTGACGACGGTGTCCTTGTGCTCCCCATGCTCGACGGCGTTCAGGAGCAGGTTGCGCAGGATGCGCTCGACCCGTCGCCGGTCAACCTCCGCGATGCACGGCTCGGCCGGGAGCCGGAACTCGATCTTCGTCCCGCTGCGCTCGGCGAGCTGCTGGGCCACGTCGGCCGACTGCAAGATGATCGTGCAGACGTCGACCGGTTCCGCGTCGAGCGTGGCAGCGTTCGCGTCGTACCTGCTGATCTCCAGCAAGTCGGTGAGCAGGGACTCGAAGCGCTCGAGCTGGCTCTGCAGCAGCTCCGCGGACCGCCCGGCGGCCTGATCCATCTCCTCTTTGGACCCATACAGCACGTCCGAGGCAATCCGGATCGTCGTCAGCGGCGTGCGCAGCTCGTGTGAGACGTCGGAGACGAACTGCCGCTGGACCTGCGACAGGTCCTCGAGCTCCATCAGCTTTTCCTGCAGGCTGGCGGCCATGTCGTTGAACGCTGTGGCCAGGGCGGCCAGATCGTCGGAGCCGCGGACCTGCATACGCTCGCTGAGCTGTCCGGTCGACAGCCGCCGAGCACCTTGCGCCGCCAGCCGGACCGGGACCACCACCCACCTTGTGACCAGCCACGCGATGGCCGCCAGCAAGAACACCACCGCCACACCGACGGCCAGCAGCGTGCGCTGCATGCTGGCGATGCTCTTCTGCTCGGTCGCGAGCGGGAAGAAGTAGTACAGCTCATAGGCGTAGCCGAACGGCGCACCGACGAGCAGGCCCGACACGCGCTTACTGCTGGACGCGATCGCCATGCTGGTCCACACCTGAAGCGGCCCGCGGTGATTGAGCCTTTCCGCCCGCACGGCCTTGACCAGGCTCTGGGGCAACCGCGGCGGCGATGCGTAGAAGCCGACGGCCGCGCCGCCGCTGTAGACCGGGGGTCCCTGATAAGCCGGCGGAAGCGTCACCTCGAGGGCGTACGGCGTCTCAGCGGTCGAGGTGAGCTGCTGCGCCAGGGTGTTCATGGCCGAGCGCGACCCGGGATTCGGCGGGACTGAGAACTGGCCCGAGCTGGTCGCGGTCGCCAGGCCCTCGTCAACGATGTTGACCGACGACTGGACCTTGTCGTTGTACAACTCGGTGACCAGATGCTGCATGAGCACGTAGCCAAGGACGCCCACGACGATCACGGACAGCACAAGCGTCGCCGTCACGACCCGCAGCTGCAGCGAGCGCCGCCACCGGTCGCTGATCTGCCGCAGGCTGACGCGCCAGGAAGGCAGCTGCGCCAGCCGAGGCCGCACCAGCCAGCTCCGGTAGCGAGCACCGACGCCGGCTGCTCCGCTCATGGCCCTTCCCCGCGAGACAATGGACCCGGCGCCGCCGTCCGCGACGGCCGGCCGGGCGGAGGCGAGCGCCTGATCAGCCCGGACCCGCCTTATATCCAACGCCCCTGACTGTCACGACGATTTCCGGTCGCTCGGGATCTTTCTCGATCTTGGCCCGGAGGCGCTGCACGTGCACATTGACCAGCCGGGTGTCAGCCGCGTGCCGGTAGCCCCAGACCTGCTCGAGCAGCACCTCCCTGGTGAATACCTGGCGGGGCTTGCGGGCCAGGGCGACGAGCAGGTCGAACTCCAGTGGCGTCAGGTTGAGCGGCTCGCCGGCGCGCTGAACCGAGTGCCCGGCCACGTCGATGGTGACGTCACCGATGGTCAGCGTCTCGGGCGCCGGGTCGTCGGTCCGGCGCAGCCGCGCCCGCACCCGGGCGATAAGCACCTTGGACTGGAATGGCTTCACGATGTAATCGTCGGCACCCGATTCGAGGCCCAGCACCACGTCCACGGTGTCGCTCTTCGCCGTGAGCATCACGATTGGCACGCCAGATTCGGCGCGGATCTGTCGGCAGACGTCGATGCCATCCATGCCTGGCAGCATCAGGTCCAGCAGCACCAGATCGGGCTTGGTGTCCCGGAACGCGTCCATAGCGCGGTCCCCGTCGGAGACAAACGTGGGCTCGAAGCCCTCGCCACGCAACACGATGCCGAGCATCTCGGCGAGAGCGGCGTCGTCATCGACGACCAGCACGCGACCCTTCATAGTCCTCATCGTTCCACGTAGAAGGCGGCTTGGGGAGCCGCTACGGCGGCGCTAGCCACGCCCAGCACTCGCAGATTACCTGGAGTGACGGGCCGAATCACCCCGCGTTCGGTGACGATAGCCGATACGAGGGCCGGAGGCGTGACGTCAAAGGCCGGGTTATAGGCCTCCGTACCGGGCGGCGCGACCGGCTGACCGCCCACCGTGGCGACCTCGTCGGCAGGCCGGTGCTCGATGGCGATTGCGGCGCCGTCCGGAGTATCCAGGTCGACCGTGGACAGGGGCGCGACCACGATAAACGGCACGTCATGATGGCTCGCCAGCACCGCCAGGCCGTAGGTGCCGATCTTGTTCGCGACGCTGCCGTCGGCCGCGATCCGGTCGGCACCGGTCAGCACCAGGTCGACCTGTCGGGCAGCCATGAGCGAGGCAGCCGCGCCGTCAGAAAGCAGTGCGTGCGGGATCCCGGCCCGCCTGGCCTCCCACGCCGTCAGTCGCGCACCCTGCAGGAGTGGCCTGGTCTCGTCCACCCACAATCGGGATAGCCGCCCCGCGCGGTGCGCGGCCAGGATCACCGCAAAGGCCGTACCGGCCCCGGCAGAGACGAGCTGGCCGGTGTTGCAGTGCGTGAGGATCCGGGCCCTAGCAGGAACCAGGCTCAGACCGTGCCCGGCCATGGCGGCACTCGCCGCGGCATCGTCGGCCGCGATCGTGCGGGCGACACGCAGGGCGGCTTCGGCTCCCGGATTCTGGCCAGGAACGGGGTCGGCTCGGTCCGCCGCCGCGCGATAGGCAGCGAGCGCCTGCTGAACGCCCCAGGCGAGGTTCACCGCCGTCGGCCGTGCCCCGGCGATTGCGTCCGCCGCGGCCGCCACGTCGTCGCCGCGCATCGCGGCCAGCGCGACAGCGAAGGCACCGGCAACGCCGAGCATCGGCGCTCCCCTGACAACGAGCCGCCTGATCGCGTCCACCAGCTGATCGACGCTTGTGCACATCAGCACGGCTTCGGTCATGGGCAGCCTTGTCTGGTCGAGCAGCTCGATGGCCGGTCCGGCCGGCGGCTCGTGCCAGCGCAGCGCCAGCATGTCCGGCGCCGTCGCGTCCGAGGTGGCCATCCCCTGAGTCTGCCGACTTCGGCGTCAGGCCGCCAGCTGCGGCGGCGGTACGAGATATTCATGTGGATTAGGCCTGGTTGGCCGTGGAATGCTGGCAGCATCATGGCCCGCGTGCAACTATTGGCCGGATCCGGGGGGGTGCCGCGCGGCACCGATGTCATTAGGAGCGCACGTGACCGACCAGCTGCCGCCTGGCTGGGAGAATCAGGTTCCGCCTGGACCGCACGGTCAGCCCGCCTATCCGCCTTCCGGCCAGCAGCCGCCGCCTGGGCACCCCTCGCCGGGCCAGCCTCCTCAGGCCGGCGGCTACCCGAGATATGGCCAGGCCGGTCAGCCGCCGCCCTACCCGCAGTATTGGTACGGCCCGGGATACGGTCAGCCAGGTCCCGCCAGCTGGAGCACCGCACCCGAACCGGGCGGTGTGCCCTTGCGGCCATTGGCGCTCGGAGACATATTGAATGGCTCCGTCATCCTCGCCCGGCGAAGTCCGGCAGCGACGTTCGGGCTCGCCGCGATCGTGGCGACTGTCTTCGGTGTCGGCACCACTGTCGTCCGGGACATCTACGACAGGCGGATTGCAACGGACGAGGCCTTGCTGCGGAATGGCCAGTCCCTGCCGCAACAGCAACTCAGTCATCTGGTTGGCTCGTTTTACCTGACGCTCCTGCCCACTCTGCTTCTGTTGGTCGTGCTGGCCGCGGTGGGTCATGCGGTCTTGACCGGAATGCTGAGCGGGCCCATCGGCAAGGGCGTCTTCGGGCGCACCACGTCCCTGGCTGCTGCATGGCAGGCTGGCCGCGTCAGCGTGGTGCTCGCTGCGACGCTGCTGCTGCTCGTGATCGGTATCGGCGTGCTACTGCCCCTCGTGGTGGCGATCGTGGTGCTCGCGCTGGCACACCTGGCCCCCCTCGCCATCCTGCTCGGGATACTCGGCGGGATCGGCACCGCGGTCGTGGAGGTACTGCTGTGGGTCCGGCTGAGTCTCACCATGCCGGCCGTAGTCCTCGAGCGCATCTCGCCCGTCGGCGCCGTCAAGCGGTCCTGGCGGCTGACCCGCGGCAGCTTCTGGCGCCTGTTCGGCATCCTCCTGCTCACGCTGCTCATCGTCATCGTCGCCGGCTACGTGCTCGCCCTGCCGTTTGCCTTCATCGGATCCATTGTCGGCGGCGGGTCGCTCAACATTTTCGCCGCGCCGGTGAGCACGCCCCTGACCACGCTCATCATCGGCGCCGTCGGGTCCATCGTGGCCGCCACGGTGACAAGGCCGATCGGCGCCGGCGTCAACGTGCTGCTGTACGTCGACCTCAGGATGCGCCGCGAGGGACTGGACCTCGCGGTGCGGGACACCGTCCAGAATCAGGCGCTCACTGGCGACGAGTTCGCCGTGTTGCCAGCTCTGGCGCCCGGCCAGGGCGCGCCCGGCGCCTGGTGACCAGCGGGCGGGGGCCGAGGTGGTAGCCGGAATGGCCAGCTCGGGAGGGCCTGCGATCAGCCGGCCGCGCGGCCAGGAGCTGGCCCGGCGCGAGCTCGCCCGCTCGATCTACCGGCCTTCGTGGCTCGCCCGGATCTGGCATGACATCACGCACTGGCTCGGATCCCTGCTCAACACCGGCGGCACCGGCGCCCCGAGATGGTGGGGCCTAGCCCTGCTGGCCCTCGCCGTGGCCGCGATCATCGCGGTCGTCGTGTACTGGCTCGGTCCAACCAGGCGGAACCAGCGAGCTGCCGACCGCGCAGTGGCCGATGCCGCCCCGCGAAGCGCCCGGGACTATCGCGACGCGGCCGAAGAGCTCGCGGCGAACGGAAACTTCGGTGCCGCCATCATCGAGCGGATCCGCGCGATCATCGCTGACCTGGAGACGCGCGACGTCCTGTTGCGCCGCCCGGCCCGGACGGCGATGGAGCTCGCTGCCGAGGCAGGCGCCGCCTTTCCGGCCGAGGCCACCGCGCTGGCCGCCGCAGCGCGCGGCTTCGACGACGTCCGCTACGGCGGACGCGCGGGAACCGAGCGCGCCTACCAACGCACACGTGATCTCGATATCCGGCTCGCTGCCACAGTTGCGGCTACCCCAGCCGAGCCTGACCGAGCCCAGGCTCGGGCTAGCCACGCTGTCGTGCCGCCAGCTTCGGCCCCGGTCGCGTGATGACGAGCGGCGCGGGGTTGCTGACGCAGTGGCGCCGGTGGCGCGCGTGGCTGATCACCGGGCTTATCGTGCTGCTCGGCGGCGCGGCCATCGTCGCGTTGCACAAGCCGGCGGCGAATCCGTACCTGAACCCTGGTGACGTCTCGGCGATCGGCGCGCATGCGGTCACCGACATCTTGACCGGGCTCGGCCATCAGGTGATCACCGCGACGTCCGCAGCTGCCGCCGAGCGCGAGGCAACGCGCGGCTCGACGCTGGTGATCACGAGCCCGAGCTACCTGTCCCCCGCCGACCTCGAAGCCCTCGGCCGCGTCCAGGCCAGCGTGGTACTTGTTGGTCCTGACCCGGCTGCGCTCGCGGCAATCGACGCGCCGGTCGGCCTTATCGGGCGCCCCCAGCCCGTCGTGGTGACCGCGCCGGCCTGTCGGCTGCGCGCCGCCACGCTGGCCGGCCCGGCGGACATGGGCGGCGAGAACCTGCTGGTGCACAGTCCAGTCGCGGCGGCACAGCAGTGCTACACGTCCACGTCCGGGCCGACCCTCGTGCAGGTGCGGCTCCGTGGGCGCACCGTAACGGTTCTCGCCACCGGGGCCCCGCTGACCAACGGCCGGCTCGCCGCCGAGGGCGACGCGGCGCTTGGCATCAACCTCCTGCCGACCCACCGGATCGTGTGGCTTGTGCCGGGCGCGGTGACCGTTACGGCGGCTGGTAGCGGCCCGAAGAGCTTCGGCAGCCTCGTGCCCCTCGCCGCGTACCTGGTTGTCATCCAGCTGGCGATCGCCACCCTGCTGGCCGCAGGGTGGCGAGCCCGCCGACTCGGCCAGCTCGTGGCTGAGCCGCTTCCGGTAGTGGTCCGGGCGGCCGAGACGACCGAAGGCCACGGCCGCCTGTACCTGGCCAGGCACGCACGCGCGCAGGCCGCCGAGGCACTTCGCGGCGCCGTTCGCGGCCGGCTCGAGCAAGCAGCGGGCCTGCCGGCCGGAAGCCCCCAAGACGCCGTCGTCGCGACGCTCGCGGCGCGCACTGCCGTCCCGGCGGCCCGGATATCCGATCTGTTGTATGGCCCGGCACCTGGCACCGATCAGGCGCTGGTGTCGCTGGCCCGTGATCTTGATCAGCTGGAGCGAGAGGCAGGCATGACGTGAGCACTCCACCCACTGGGGACGTCTGGCCGACCGTGGCAGACCAGGCGGCAACGCCCGGTCAGCCGGTCTTGCTAGCCGCCGAGCCACGCGAGCGGGCGGCGCTCCTCGCCGTGCGCAACGAGGTCAGGAAGGCCGTCGTCGGGCAGGATCCGGTCGTCAGCGGGCTGCTGGTGGCGCTGCTCTGCCAAGGTCACGTGCTGCTCGAAGGCGTGCCGGGAGTGGCAAAGACGCTGCTGGTACGTGCGCTTGCCGCAGCCCTCGCCATCGAGAGCAAGCGCGTGCAGTTCACTCCGGACCTGATGCCGGGCGACGTGACGGGGTCGCTCATCTACGATGCCCGGACGGCTGAGTTCCAGTACCGCGAGGGTCCGGTGTTCACCAACCTGCTCCTCGCCGACGAGATCAACAGGACACCACCGAAAACTCAGGCCGCGCTCCTTGAGGCGATGGAGGAGCGTCAGGTATCGGTCGAAGGGACGCCGCGGCCGCTGCCCGTGCCG
>DATIOU010000028.1:0-9859 GCA_035472835.1 Streptosporangiaceae bacterium
CCATGTCGCGCCGTGACCCGCTGCTCGGCCTCTTGCTGGCGCTGTTCGGGCTCATGGCCCTCGGGGCGGCGGTGCTTGCCATCGTCAACGTCACGAGCGGCCGGGTGCTGCTGCAGAACGCGGACCTCGGCATGCTGAAAACGCTCGGCTTCACGCCGGTTCAGGTGATGGCTATGATGACCGCCGAGCACGCGATCCTCACCGGCGCCGGGATAGTGGCCGGCCTGGTCGCGGCGCGGCTGCTGACTCCGTTGCTCCTCGGGACCGTGCCAGGCGTCAGCGCGGCGGCGGCCGCTGTGCCCGGCGGCTGGGCGGCCATCATCATCGGCGGCACGTTCGGCATCGTCGTGCTTGCTACCGCCCGGCGTGGCAGGCGAGCCTGGTCAAGCCGGCGGCCGCCGTTCGCGCAGTGCCGCCGCGCGGGCACCTGTCGCGCCTGGCCAGGTTCGCGATGGCGGCGCGGATGCCCCCAGCAGTGGTACTCGGCGCGCGGGCTGCCTTCGTCCGCAAGCTGTCGGCCGCGTTGACCATCGGCGGCCTGGCGATACCGATGCTGATGATCACAATCGGACTGGGCTTCTGGGCGACGCTTGACGACGTCCAGCGAGACCCTGCCGACATCGGCCTCGCTGCCCGCGTCACCGCCAGCCCCGGCTCGCTAACGTCAGCGCAGGCCTATCAGCTGGTCCGGGCCGACCCGCAGGTACAAAGCGCGTATTACTGCGTCCGGGTCGAGGCGCTCGTGCCGGGGGAGACCACCACAATCACCACGCTGGGCATGGGGACCTCGCAGCGGCCTTATCCGTTCCAGGTCGTGGAAGGGCACCTGTACAACAAGCCGGAGCAAGCGGTCGCGACCGAGGCGCTGCTGACGTCGCTCGGCGTGCGGATCGGTCAGTTCGTGCGGATGTGGTTCGGCGGCGTGCCGGTTACCTTCCAGATTGTCGGCCGCATCATCGACCCGCGGTGCGGCGGGGAAGTGATCGCGTACGGCCGGGACACGCTGGCCGACGAAGGCGCGCCGGCCCCGATCGGCTTCTACAGCCTGATCCTCTGGCCCGGCGTGAGCCCGGCTGCCGCCGCCGCCCGACTGACGAGCGCGTCCGGGGGACGCCTGGACGTGGCCGTCGTACCAAACCCGGCGGATCAGCTCGGCATCGTGCACGCCGCCCTCGCTGCTCTCATTGCCGTGCTGGCCGTGATCGCGCTGAGCAGCCTGCTGACAGCCGCGCTGCTGGGACATCGCGATCACGAGCGCGACATCGGCGTGCTACGTGCCATGGGGCTGACGCCGCTGGAGGTACGCGGCGCGCTCATGATGCGGACGACAGTTCTCGCGCTGGTGGCCGTCGTTGGCGGCGCTGCTGTCGGGCGGCTGGTGAGCACGTCCCTGATCAGCTCGGTGTCGAGGCTGTATGGTCTTGGCAGCGGAATCGGCCGGCCGCCGTCGGTCCCGACGCTCGCCGCCACTATCGGGCTCGCGATCGGCGCGGCGGCGATCGTCGGCGTGCTTCCGGCCCGGCCCCTTGGCCGACTGCCGCGAGTGGCTGTGCTAGGTCCCTAGTCAGACGCGTGGCCGATTGCCAGGCCGGTGCCCGGGTCGAAGAACTGAAGCTTGGACGTGTCGACCGCGAGCGTGGCGGCCGTGCCGGGCTTGATGTCGCTGCGGGCGGCGACCCGCGCCGTCCACAGCGTTTTGTTCTCCGCCAGCGGGATCGCCTCGTCGTCGCCGTCGTCCGCGCGTGCCTCGGTGATGCTGGCGTGCTGCACCGGCGGGGCGTCAATGGTGAAGATGACGTGAATCTCGCTGCCGAGTTCCTCGGTGACACTGACGCGGACTGGCATCCGGGCCCACGTCGGCTCCGCGAGCGCGGCGTCCTCGAAGTCGGACGGCCGGATGCCCAGGATGACGTCCTTGCCGAAGTAATCGGCCAGGCCAGGGCGGGACTGCAGCAGCTTGTCGGCGACTGCCAGCTTGTGTCCGGCGAATGTAACGGCGGGGCCGTCGTCCCGGACGATCTGAGCGGCGGCGAAGTTCATCGCCGGCGAGCCGATGAAGCCGGCGACGAAGAGGTTGACCGGCGAGTTGTACAGCGTCTGGGGCGTGTCGACCTGCTGCAGCTGGCCATCGCGCAGCACGCAAACGCGCTGTCCGAGCGTCATGGCCTCGACCTGGTCGTGCGTGACGTACACGGTCGTCACGCCGAGGCGGTCGTGCAGCTGAGACAGGGAAGCGCGCATGGACACGCGAAGCTTGGCGTCGAGGTTGGACAGCGGCTCGTCCATCAGGAAGGCCTGTGGCTCGCGAACGATAGCGCGGCCCATAGCGACTCGCTGCCGCTGGCCGCCAGACAGGGCGGCGGGCTTGCGCTTCAGGTAGTCCTCGAGGCCCAGCATCTTGGCGACGTCAGCGACGCGCCGCTTGATTTCGTCCTTGGGCGTCTTGCGCTGCTGGAGGCCGAACGCGAGATTCTGCTCGACGGTCATGTGCGGGTACAGCGCGTAGTTCTGGAAGACCATCGCGATGTCGCGGTCCTTGGGAGGCAGGTCATTGACCACGCGGCTGCCGATGCTGATCGTGCCCGCCGTAATGTCTTCCAGGCCGGCGATAGACCGCAGCGCGGTCGACTTCCCGCAGCCTGACGGTCCGACCAGCACCATGAATTCGCCGTCAGTAATGGTCAGCGTCAGGCCGTCGATGCCCTTGACCCCGCCCGGATAGACCTTGTCCACCTGATCCAGCATGATCTGCGCCATGACGACCTCGCTCGCGTACGCTTCCGGCTTGCTCAGCCGCCCTGGCCGGAGCGTACCCGCGCCATCTGAACCGCAGCTATGCGGCGGATCAGCATGTTACGGGAGCGTAAGCCCGTTATGGTTCTGTGACCGACCGTCCTGACGCGGTCAGCGCCGCGGGCACGTTAACGTTGCCGCGTGGAGGAGATCAACGCAGCGATCATCTCGCTACTTGCCAGCGACGGGCGGATGAGCTTCACCGAGCTCGCACGGCGGACCGGCCTGTCTGTGTCGGCTGCCCAGCAGCGCGTCCGCCGGCTCGAGGAACGCGGCGTGATCCAGGGATATGCCGCCGTCATCAGCGCTGAGGAGATTGGCCTGCCGCTGACGGCATTCGTGTCCATCAAGGCATTCGATCCCGCCGCTCCCGACGACGCCCCGGAGCGGCTCGCGCACCTGACCGCGATCGAGGCCTGTCACAGCGTCGCCGGCGACGCCAGCTACATACTCAAGGTCAGGGTGCCGTCACCGGGTGACCTCGAGGATCTGCTGCAGGAGATCCGGGCAGCGGCGAACGTGTCCACCCACACGACGATCGTGCTCAGCACGCCGTTCGAGAACAGGCCGCCGCGCGTCTAGCAGCCTCGGCGTTACGACGCGACGGCAAAAAGCCGCAGGGGCTCGGCGGCGTGCACCTCTACGCCAAGCGGCACGATCGCCGCCGTGCCGCGATGCTGGACCGCAGCCGCCGACAGGTCGTCGGTGCCGGCCGCGACGATCGTCGCGCCGTGCAGGAGCGCATGATCGATGAAGGCGCTGTACGACCGGCCGTCGCCAGCGGGTGGCGCTGCGAGCACGACGTCGTCCTCGCTGATGTCCGCCTTGGCCGTGAGCGACTCAAGCTCGGCGGCGAGATCGAAGTTGGTCAGCGGGGTTGCGTGCAGGGCGCCGTCGGCGCGCCGGACGTAGGGGAGCAGGGCAACGTCGTGCGGGCGGGACGCGGGCGGTGCCAGCGAGCCGACGCCGAGGAGCGAGGTGAACGGCGTCGCGGTCGGCGCGTCCCCGAACGAGATGACCTGACGTACCCACGACCGGTCTGCGGCTGCCAGGCCCGCGGACGCCAGCGGCGGCGCAGTGAGGAGCATCCGCGCGCCGCAGTCGGCGAGCTGCCCGGCCGCGTCCGCGACCGAGAGCTGCGAGCTAACCGGGCAGGGGATGCCGCCGGCCGCGCTGACAGCGTGGGAGGCCAGCACATACGACACCGCGTCCGGCACGTACACGCCGACGACATCGCGCGGCCGCAGGCCGCGCCACGCGAGCCCGGCCGCGGCCCGCTGGACCGTGGTGGCGAGATCAGCGAACGAGTACGGCTGCTCGCCGGGCTGTCCTACCAGGGCCGTCCGGCAGCCGAAAGCGGCCGCCCTGTTGACGAGCCGCTGCGTTACAGTCTGGTCCCCGTTCAGGCTCAAGTTGGCCACGTGACCCCGTCCGCCTCCTAGCCGTTGCTCGGCTTCTCGTTACCTACTGACCGTACGCACCCGGTCCGGCGCGCGCATCGTCAGGATTGTGTAGCTGGCTATGTACCTGCGAGCAACGTATGTAGGCGCCCGGTTCGGCGGCGGGGCCTGGCTGGCCGGCTGCCGACGGTTCGGTCACTGCGTGCAGGCGGCGGGCGCCGGAAGACGCCCGCCGCCTGGACCCGTCCGAGCCGCTGGTCAGCAGTTGGTCGGCCATCCCCCTCCGATGGCCGACCAAGCCGGTGATCCAGGGGCCCGACTACAAAATTACGCAGTTGCCCGCCCTTGCGGCATCGGCCGAATTGCCCATTCGCATATGCATATGCGGACCTGCCGGATGTGTACGCAGCAGGCGAAGGCCCCATGGGTGGCGGGGGATATGCACGAAGGACCGAGCTCTGGGTTGCTCGGTATGTAGATCCGCTTACTGTTTAGAACGCTTACTGTTTAGAACGTTCAGTGTGCAGGTCGCTCAGTGTGCAGGACGCTCAGTGTGCAGGACGCTCAGTGTGCAGAACGGCGCTCGGTGGTCCAGGCGGCGACCTGAGCCCGCGAGCTGAGGCCGAGCTTCGCCAGGATGTTCGCGACGTGCCTCGCCGCAGTGGCCGGGCTGATGACCAGCTCCTCGGCGATGCCCCGGTTCGATAGCCCGCGCGCGATGAGGTTGGCTATCTCAAGTTCGCGCGCAGTCAGCACCGACGGGATCGCGGGCGCTGGCCGAGCGGTCCCGCCGCCTCTCGCTTCGGCGGGCGCGGCCCCGGGTTCGTGCGACGCCAGTGCGTACCTGACTGCCTCGTGCGTCCGGAGGCGCCGGCCTTCCGCGACAAGAGCCGTCGACTTCGGCCCGAGCCGGTGCCGCGCCGGAGCCAGGAGCCCGTCAAGTCGTGCCCGCGCAGCCCCGGTGCGAGGCTGGCCGACAACCTCACGGAGCGCGGTGGCAGCGCCATCCAGCCTGATGGCGGTGGCGTCGTCGCCACGGACCACGGCCAGCGCCGCAAGGGCCTCGAGCCCACGCGCGATGCCGAGCCGCTGCCCGGTGGCCATGCTGAGCTCCAGGCTCTCGGCGAGGCTCGCTGCTGCGGTCGGCAAGTCGAGGCTGGCAAGGGCGACCCAGCCGATACCGGCGAGGCACCTCGCCATCTCCGTCCGCGCCCCGATCTGACCGAACAGCTCGAGCGCACTGCGGAAGTCACGCAGCGCAGCGGCGTAGTCGCGGCGCCCTCTGGCCAGGTTGCCAAGGCCGTAGAGCGCGTGCGCGACGCCCCACCCGTTATTGCCTGTCAGCAGCTCGCGTGCCGTCTCGAACGCCGACTGGGCGCTGGCCAGCTGGCCGGCCAGCGCCAGGACGGTTGCCCTGGCGGCCTGCCCGAGGCCTTCTTCCCAGATGTCGTCTTGCCGGATCGCGGCCGCGATCGCGGCATCGGCGCGCGCGAGGGCTTCCTCAGCGTGTCCGGCCCGCAGGCTGATCAGCGCGAGGATGCGGAGGCCACCCGCTGGGCTGGCGGCCGCGCAGGCCGTGCACATGGCGACCGCGGCCTGAGCTGCCCGGGCCGCGCTGCGATAGTCCTGGTACTCGAATGCCAACTCGGCGCTGAGCATCAGGGCGCGAGCGCGCACCAACGCAGGCACCCATTCGTTCAGCGCTAGGAACCTGTCGAACCACTGAACGCCCTCGGCGACATCTCCGTGCACGATCCAGGAAGATCGCAGCGCCGAGCACAGCCGCAGCCCGTTTTCGGCGTCGCGGACATCGAGGCAGTAGGCGAGGGCGGCCCGGTAGTTGGCCTGCTCGGCCGAGATCCGGTTGTACATCCTGATCTGCTCCGGCCACGGCGGCGCGTCGCGCAGGAACGCCTGACCGACAGCGTCCTCGGCCAGGCCGAGCATGTATTGCGCGTGGCGGCGTCGGAATTCGTCCTGCTCGGCGGAGCCTGCCAGCCGATCCGCGGCGTACTCCCGGATGGTGTCAAGCAGCCGGTATCGAGCGTCGCCGTCGAGTTCGTCCTCGAGGGCGACAAGCGACTTGTCGATCAGGGCCGCGAGCAGGTCGAGGACCCGTTCCGGCGGGATCTGTTCGTCAGTGCAGACCTGCTCGGCCATGTCCAGGCTCCAGCCGGCGAACACCGACAGCCGCCGGAGCAGGATCTGCTCGTCGGTGGTCAGGAGATCGAAGCTCCAGTCGACGGCGGCCTGAAGCGTCCGCTGCCGCGCCGGCGCGGTACGATCACCGGACGCGAGCAGCCGGAACCTGTCATTGATCCGGTCGGCGATCTGCTCGACCGACAGCGCGCGGATTCGCGCGGCGGCCAGCTCGACAGCCAGCGGCACTCCGTCGAGCGTCCGGCAGAGCTGCACGACGTGCTCGCGGTTCTCGGCGGTCAGCGCGAATCCGGGACGGACGGCTGCGGCCCGGTCTAGGAAGAGCCGGACTGCTTCGTGCTCGGCGTCGTCACGAGCGTCGAGCCGTGGCAGTGACCGTGATTGCACGGTTTGTGCTGGCACCGACAGGGGCGGAACTCGCCAGACCGTCTCGCCGCGGACTCGCAGCGGCTCGCGGCTGGTCGCGACCACCCGCAGCATCGGGCACGAAGCGATGAGGTCGCGGACGAGATCGGCGATCGCCTCGACGACGTGCTCGCAGGTATCCAGGATCAGGAGCAGCCGGCGGCTTCGCAGCGCGTCGGCGAGGGTGGCGGCGACCGGGCGGTCCGGCTCGTCGCCGATACCCAGGACGTTGGCCACCTGGCGGGCCGTCAGCGCGGGGTCGGCGTTGTCGGCGAACTCGACGAGCCACGCGCCGTCGGGAAACTCATCGGCCAGCTCCCAGCCGAGCCGAACGGCGAGCCTGGTCTTGCCGATCCCGCCGGGGCCGCAGAGCGTCAGGGCACGGACACCGGCCAGCAGGAGGCGCAGGTCGCCCAGGTCACGCTCTCGGCCCACGAAGCTATTCGGCTCCGCAGGGAGATTGCCCACGCGTGGTACTGTCTCTGTCGTCATTGCCTATTCGGTAGCTCATGTCGAAGGTCGGGTCTAGTGTCTCACTCGGCCTGACTTCCGCAATGATCTACACGATCGTGACTTCAACCGGCTCGGTGTACTGCAACCTCCCGAAATACATCACCTTCACGATCGCCCACCACTGCTCGCCGGCGCGTGCTGTCGCCGGGATCCGCACTTCGAACCTGAGGGTGCGCTCCTGCCCGGCCGCCAGCGCGAACCCGGTTGTCCACGGCGCCGTCTGCTGCCAGCTGCCGAACGGGGAGACGAGCTGGGCCTCGCCGCGGATGGCGGCGTCCGTCCGGTTGCGGACGAGCACTTCGATGGCGTCGGCCCGGCCCGGTCGGATGGCCAGTGCCGGGCTCAGCACGCTGACGTCTGCCTCGCCGGCCTGCGCCGTCTCCGCCGCCTGCTGCATCGCCAGCACCTCCGGCAGCGGCAGGTCGAGGCGTGGTTCGGGCGGCTGCCCGATACTCAGCAGCGCGCTATCTTCGACCACCTGCCCCGACGGCTCCTCGATCGACGCGGCGACGAACCACCGGCCCGGACCGGCATCGGGCTGCGCGGCCGCGGTCAGGTCAAACGCCTGATACTCGAGCGGCTGCAGGTCATAACGGAGGGGTCCGGCGGGGGCGACGGTGATGTCCCCCGGAACATCGAGCCGCACCACCCCGGCGGCAGGCGCCGGACCGCAGGCCACCGTGAGGCGCAGCGCCCCGGGCTGCCCGTGGTCGAGGCGGACCGTGGCCGGCGACAGGTGCACGGCGACCGGCAGGTTGCCCGCTGGCGCCGGGCCCTTGCCGTGCAGCCAGTACCTGGCATAGACGGGCTGGGCAGGCTCCATGCTGTCGGCGGGCGCTTCGCGCCGCGCGGGCTGGCTCGCTGGCGTGGTCACCACCAGGGTGGTCAGGCCCGCCCGCGGAACCGTGACCACGGCGGCGGAGCCGACGATGGGAACGGGCTCGCCCGGGCCGTCTTCACAAAGACCAGTCGCGGCGGCCGACGTCAGGCCAGGGAAGAGGCTTACCCGCGCCTCCACCGGCCCGGCGCCGCCGACGTCGCGTAGCCGCACCGTGACGCCGTCGGCCACGGCCGGCTGCGTGCCGGGCGCCAGCGGATTGCCGTGTGGCTTGAGCGCAGACAGCAAGGCGCCGGGCGGGCCGACGCTCGCGAGTCGCGTGGTCGCTGGCAACGAACCGCCGTGCAGGCCGGTGGCAGTCGTCAGCAGGTCATGGTTGTAATCCTGGCCTGCTGTCGCGAATCCGGCGGTCCGCCACGTCCCGGCACCACCCGCCAGCGCGTACTCGAACGTGTGGCTCCAGTGCTGCCACGCGAAGCTAGTACCGTCCGGGCTAGTCCGCTTCTTGCCGTCGATCCAGACGCCGCACGGCCACGTGCTGCACGCCCGCATCAGCGCCATGGTGAGCTGGCCGTCGGGGGTTACCAGTCCGCTTGGCGTGCCGCGATTCAGCAGCGCCACTGTGTGCGGCGCGAGCGTGGTGCCAGCGCCGCCGGCCCCGTTGCCGGCCCAGCCATCGGTGACAGTGTCTGCCTCGATGACAGCGTCCCCGAGGTCGGCGGCGAGCCGATTGACCTCGGCCGGGAGGTCAACGGCGGCGACGATGAGGACGGGCAAGTCCAGCGTCCCGCGCACGTCGGCGCCGGCCTCGAACGCGTCGGCCCGGCTGCGAGCGGCCGGTACCCACAGCCTCGCGACCCCGACGGCGGCGAGCTGGGCGTCGACGGCCGCCGCGGCGGCCGGACCGGCCGCGGCCAGCACCCGCGCGGTCAGCTCGTTGTCGGCGGGGCCGCCGAGGCAGATCCGGAAGTCGGGCAGGTTGGAGTCGAGCTCCTGGTAGCCATACCGGGGCGCGCCCGGCAGGGAACACGTCGCGGTGACGCCCTGGCCGGCCAGCGCGGCCAGCAGGGCGCGGGCCGGCTCCCGCTGTGCCGACGAGGCTACGACCTCGGCGACCCCGATGGCCTGCTGCTGTCGGCTGCCGTCCGGGCCGGTGACCGCCACTGCCGCTGTCGCGCCGATGGCGAGCCACTCGTTGGCCGGGCTGTCGAGGGTGTAGGCGTGCTCAGCGACGTCGGTGTCGATGGGCCCAGGTGGTCGGCCAACGACGGCGACGGCGGTCTGGTAGACGGGCAGCCCGCCGGGCACGTCGACGGGGAATACGACGCGCAGCAGATGGTCCTGGCCGATCGAGCCGTCGACGTGGGTACGGAATTCAACTCGGTCCGCTCCGTCCCACAGCAGCGTCTCCTGCGTGATCGACAGGCCGGCAAGCTCTAGCTCGGCGACGACGCGACCGCCGATCGGGCAGCGCTCGACCCGGATGGATGCGGTCTTGGTGGTGGTGCCGATGCCCGGTCCGGCGGGGCAGAGCAACCAGGGACCTTCGGCCCACCGCGGGTGTGCGGGATGCTCGGGCTGCAGGACCAGCTCGTTGCCCCCGCCGCCCGGCTGAAGCAGATCGGTGCCCGATCTCTTGTCCACGACGCGGGTCAGGGTGCCGCCGCGAGCCGGGTCGGCCTCGACGAGAAATACATCGTTTTCCAGCCTGGGGATAGCCGAACCGCCGGACCGCTGCCAGCCCGCGCCG
>DATIOU010000029.1:0-75207 GCA_035472835.1 Streptosporangiaceae bacterium
CCCCAGCCCGCGGCCTGCACCAGTCACAACCGCGACCTTCCCCGCCAACGAAATTCGTTCAGACATCTCGCTCTCCTCTTCCGACAAGATTCAATGCTGCTCCGTGCGAGAGTGCGACGCTCGGCGGCGCCCCTGCCGATCCGGCTCTTCTACAACGATGCGCCGAGCGTCGCGCACTCGCACCAGATTCGCCGTTCAGTACGTTGGGTCCGGCATAACGATGCTCAGCGGTGGATTCTCGCTAGCGACGAGCGCGCGGTGCTGCGGCGGTCATGTGCATTCGCCGGCAGGTTCACCCTGGAAGACGTCGAATCAGTGTGCGCGTCCGAAGACGTTCCAGTCGAACGGGTCCTGGACTTGCTGTCATCGCTGGTAGAAAAGTCTCTGGTGCTGAAGGAGGAGGCTAGGGGCCGCGCTTGCTATCGCCTGCACGAGACGATGCGCGAGTTCGCGCATGTCAAGCTCGATGAAGCGGGTGAAGAGGAAGCAGTCAGCCTGCGATGCGCCGAGTACTACCGGTCCAATTGTCTGCAAGCTGTACTGGAAGGCCGCGTTCGGCTGCTCGACTGGCTCGAATGGGCGGACGTGGAGATCGACAATGTCCGGGCCGTCCTGCAGCGCTGCGTAACGCACGGCGACGCCGTGCGCGGACTCGATATCGCCGTGGGCATGGGCTGGTACTGGGTTACCCGGGCGACCAGCGAAGGCCTCCGCTGGCTAGATGAGTTCATCGCATCCGAGGACGCCAGCCTGCTGATGCGCGGCCGGGCCTGCTTCATTCGTGGCTTCCTAGCCGTGCTGAAGGCTGATCCATCCGCCGCCCGGCCGCAGCTTCAGCAAGCAGTGACCGTGGCCCAGCAGACGGGACAGTTGGATCTGCTGTCCGAAGCGCTGGGGATGGCCGCGATTGCAGACGCCATGGTCGGCGATCACGCATCCGCTAGGCGCTTGCTCGCTGAGGCTGAGGCCACGACCGCGAGCCTCGGAAGCATCTCAGAGACGATCTCGCTTCTCCAGGCCCGAGCGCTCAACGGTTTCTTCGAGGCTGATCTCGACGCGGTCAGGGCGGCCGCCTCGGAAGGAGCGCGGCTGGCAGAGAATGCGGGCGACATTTACGCCCTCGAGATGATGCTCCTCAACCTGGGGTCTGCGGCGCTGATAGCTCGCGATCTTGACGAGTCCGAGCCGCTGTTAGTGCGGGCGCTGCGGATCGCGCACCAGATCGATGACCGCGTGGCGCAGTTTCATCTGCTTCACGCGCTGGGCTGCCACGCAGTCCTCTGGCCGGGCGCGGCTCGGGGTGCAGCTGCTCGGGGCCGCCCACCTCGCGCGGTCGGAGGCTGGCTTAGGCCTCCTGCAGTTCTTTGACCCATTGCTCGCCGAGGCCGAAGAGGCAGCAATGGGCGTGCTGGGGAGAGCAAGGTTCCAAGCCGAATTCGAGGAGGGCAGGCGTCGTGGTCGCGAGACCGCCGTAGGGCTCGCCCTCGGGAAGGTCACTCACGTCCCGGACCACGTTGAAGACCATGCCAGCGCGTCGCCGCTTGCCAAGCGGGAGGCCGAAGTCGCGCGACTGATCGCTGAAGGCCTGACCAACAAGCAGATCGGGACACGGTTGTTCATATCCGAGCGCACCGTCGACAGTCACGTGCGCAGCATCCTGAACAAGCTCGGCTTCAACTCGCGAGCTCAGATCGCCGCGTGGATGGCATCACCCGATCCGTAGGGCAGCAGTCGACACGTGCGGCGCGCGGCAATGTCACCCCTATCAGGAACTCGGTAGGCGGCTATCAGGGACTGCGGCCAGCCGGGTTGTGGTTCTCGCAGCCCAGGGCGGCCGGTCATCTCCTCGGTCGGCGCAGACTCCAGACGGCCTTGGTCACCCGTTAGAGCAGGCCGCCCGGTCCGGCCCGCTGGCCGATCGGCTATCCGCCTCCAGTTATCCGCCTTCGGTGGCCCGGATGATGGTCTTGCCGGGCACCCGGCGGTCGGGCGTGAACGCGGACGGTGCCTCGGCGAGCGGCCGTACGGCCCCGATGATCGGATGCAGCCGCCCGGTGCGCGTCCGCTGGGCGAGGTCGGCCAGCCGGAGCCGGTCCGGCTCGACGACCAATAAGATCGCCCGGCCGTCTGCGGTCTGCGCTTTGGGCGGGCCGACGGAAAGGGCCACTAGCGCGGGCACCAGATACAGCGCGCGGCCGGCCAGGACACGACCCTGGCAGTGCTGGCCGGCGTCAAGCCGTCCGGCCCTCGGCCAGGCCAGCACCGGCCGCCGCCATGGCCGCATGAGGGGCCGGGCGCTGCGAAGGTCACCGCGCCGCGGCGAGCATTGGCTCGGCAAATATTCGGCGTTCGGCAGCTGTTCGGCCCGGCCGCGGGTCAGGCCCGCAGGTACTGCAGCACCGCTAGCACGCGCCTGTTGTCGGATTCGGACGACGGCAGCCCTAGCTTGCCGAAGATGGACGCGACGTGTTTCTCCACGGCTCCGGATGAGATCACCATTTCCTCGGCGATCGCAGCGTTGGAGCGTCCCTCGGCCATGAGCTTGAGGACCTCGCGCTCCCGCGGGGTGAGGCCGCCGAGCCCGCCGACCTGCCGGCTCGCCCGCATCAGTTTTGTGATCACCTCGGGGTCGAGCGCGGTCCCTCCGGCGGCGACCCGCTCAAGTGCGCCGGCGAACTCTGCAGCGTCCGCGACGCGGTCCTTCAGCAGATAGCCGACGCCGCCGGCGTTCGTGGCGAGCAGCGCGGTCGCGTAGGTGGTCTCGATGTACTGGGACAGCACAAGGACCCCGATCTCCGGGTGATGCCTTCTCAGCTCGGCCGCAGCCCGCAGGCCCTCGTCGGTGTGCGTGGGCGGCATCCGGATGTCGGTCACCACCACATCCGGACGGTGCTCAGCGACCGCTGCGAGCAGCGAGCCAGCGTCCGCAACCGCCGCGACCACCTCGTATCCCCGGTCCTCAAGGAGCCGCACAAGACCTTCCCGTAGCAGCGCGGAGTCCTCCGCGATTACCACCCGCATGCTCGCCATGGTCCCACGGCCGACGGCGGCTGCGGCGTGACACAGCGAGCGGCACAGGCTCGGCGCAGCCGATGGGCAGCGCTGGGCCAGGTCGCTTCAGGGGTGTAGAGGAAGCTCTACGCTGACGGTGGTCGGTCCGCCGGGCGGGCTCGTGACGATTAGCGTGCCATCAACCGTGCGCGCCCGATGGCGGAGGCCAGAAAGCCCCGAGCCGTCCGCCTCGTCGGCGCCGCCCCGGCCGTCGTCGGTTACTGTCAGCACGAACGGCCCGCCCGGCGGTGAGGTAGCAGCGACCTCGATCAGGTTGGCGCTGCTGTGCTTGACAGCATTCGCAAGGAGCTCGGCCGCGCTGAAATACGCGATCGTCTCGATCGCAGGCGATGGTCGCTCCGGCAGGTGCGCCGTCACCCGGACCGGGATCGCGCTGCTGGCGGCGAGGTTCTGCAAGGCCGGGCCGATGCCGTTGTCGAGCACCGGCGGATGGATGCCGCTGGAGAGGTCCCGCAACTCCACGAGCGCCTCCTTCGCCCCGGCGTGCGCCGCCTCAACGAGGTCTCGCGCGGCCGCGACCTCGTCCGGGCCCCCTGCGGCGAGCTTGTCCCGCGCCATGCCTAGGTGCAGTGCGAGGGTCGCCAGCCGGGTCTGGGCGCCGTCGTGCAGGTTCCGTTCAATCTGCCGAACCAGGGCCGCCGCCTCGTTGACCACCTCAGAACGGGATCGCTCGAGAGCGGCGACCCGCGCTGTCATGTCATTGGGCGCAAGGATCCGGCGCGACAACCACAGTTCCGCCGCTATGACTCCGCGCACCAGCCACGGCGCCGCCAGAAGTATTGCCGCCCCTGCGACGGCCGCCGGCCAGGTACCCGGCCAGGTCTGGACCGCAAAACCACCGGGATAGATCGGACTCAGATGCCTGCCGGCGGGATGGTTGCGGAACATCAGCCACCACACCGGCGAGGTCACGCTGAACGCCCCGTACGCCCACCAGAGGACCGCGATGTACTTGGCAACGGCGATCGGCAGGCCCAGGATGGCGGCGGCGGCCGCCCGCCATCCCGCGCTGTCCCGTAGCCGGGCATCGACATGGGCGAGCACGCCGTGCGCCGGCCGGGGCGGCGGGAGTTGTGGCAGCCGCACGTCAAGCAAGTACCCGGCGAGCGCTTGCTGCGCCAGGCTCACCAGGCGCGCAACGCGCAGGCCGGTCACGAGCAGCACGAGGCCGAGGACGGTGCCGACGAGGGAGATCGTCAAAACGGTCGCGGGCCCGAGAAAACCGACGGTGAGCACGAACCCCGCCATGCCCAGCGGTACCCCGGCCACGGCGTACAGCAGCTCTCGCCAGGCACGCCGGGTGAACGGCGTGCCGAACACGGCGCGCGTGGTGCCGCCGGCCGGGCGCAGCCCGCCTACGGCGGCTGGCCGCGTGCCAGCCTCCCTGGACCGCGACCCCGCCTTGCTGCGCATGAATCCAGTGTCCCCGCTAGGCGTCGCGCCGTGCCAGCAGCACCGCGCCGGCTGCCACTGCCACTGCCGCGTAGAGGGCGAGCATTGCCAGGCCTGCCCAGGGTCCGAGGGCAGGGTAGCCCGCTGCATGTGCCGCGTTGGTGGCTGACAGCGAGTCCGAGACAATAGTGATCGGTGCGTAGGTGCTGAGCGAGTGGCTGAGCGCCCCGAGTGCCTGCGCGCCGACGAACACCGCGCCGATAACCACCCCGGTAGCCGCCGCCCCGTGCCGCACGATCACGCCGATGCCGAGCCCAAGCAGCCCGATGAGCGGGTAGGCGGCGCCGACCATCAGCACCGCTCTCAGTACTGTCGGGTCGCTAAGCGAGGGCGCGTGGACCGCGGGAGGCAGGGCCGCCGTCCCGGCGAAGAACGCTGCGAAGGAGGCGAGCTCACCAACCGCGAGCGCAACAGCCCCGAACACCGCTGTCTTCGCCGCCAGCACGGTTCCCCGGTGTGGCACTGCGGCGAGTGTCGCCTTAATCAGTCCGGAGGAATACTCGTTGGTCATCATCAGCACTCCGAGCACACCGAATGCGAGCAGGCCGGGTGCGACGCCCGCAAGGACATTGCTAGTGATGTCGCCATGGGTGTCCTTGGAGTTGAGGCCGACGGCGGTTGCCAGGCCGACGACGCCGGCGACCGTGATGAGCAGCGTCACCCAGGGTGAGCGCAGCGTACGGAGCTTGATCCGCTCCATCCGGGCGGCCTGCCGGAACCCGACGGCGGATCTGCGGGTGGCCGGGCGCCTGGCTGGGCGTGAGATGGCGGTCATGCTGCACCTCCGGACGTCAGCGCGAGGAACGCATCCTCGAGGGATCCCGAGCGTGCAGAGAAGTCGGCGACCGTCGTGTCGGCGAGCAGGTGGCCGCGGTCGATGACGATCAGGTGGTCGGCCACCAGCGCGATCTCGCTGATCAAGTGGCTCGACACGAGCACGGCTCGGCCCTCCGCCGCCAGGCTGCGCAGCAGGGTGCGGACCCAGCGGACGCCTTGTGGGTCGAGGCCGTTCACCGGCTCATCCAGGATCAGCACCCCAGGGTCGCCGAGCAGGGCCGAGGCGATGCCCAGTCGCTGGGACATGCCGAGTGAGAACTTGCCCGCACGGCGGCGTGCCGCATCGGACAGGCCCACCGCGCCGAGGACCTCGTCCACCCGGGTGTCTGGGATGTTCCCCGCCGCCGCGAGCACCCGCAGGTGCGAGCGCGCCGAGCGGGCCGGATGAAACGCCCTGGCCTCGAGTTGCGCGCCGACTTCCCGCAGCGGCCAGGCGAGATCGCGGTAGGCCCGCCCGCCGATCGTGGCCCGGCCGGCGTCCGGGCGGTCCAGGCCCAGGATCATGCGCATCGTCGTGGATTTGCCCGAGCCGTTCGGCCCGAGGAACCCGGTCACCGAACCTGGCTCCACGGTAAAGCTAAGGTTGTCGACGGCCCGCACCGGGCCGTACCTCTTGCTGAGGCCGCTGGCCTCGATCATGACGCCTCCCTGACCGGGGACGCCCGTTGCGTGCCCCGTGCCATCCACGCTAGAAAGCTCGTGCCCTAAGGAAAATGTGGCCAGCTGGCGTCCTGGCTCCCCGGTCGGCCCGCGGTCCTGGCGGGGGATAACCCCCGCTCCGCACGATGGTGCCGTAATTAACCCTGGCGCCCACATGGCCGCGATGAGCGCCGGAAGGGAACCTGACCCCTCCGGCTGGCTGATCCCCGTTGAACCCGCACACCCGGCGGTGTACGTCCTCGCCGCCCGGCCTGGCGGCAGTCGGTGCGGAGCCCCAGCTCAGGGCTGTAGCAAGTCCTCGGGCCGGTCAATAGGCGGTGTGACTGTTTTGTGACTAGCTGGATGCGGCCTGGCCGCTGGCTGGGCGCGTCCAAGGTGCATGATGCTGGTGCGCCGTGCTTGCTCGGTCCTTCCTGCGTGCGCCTGGGCTGCCGCCGGGCTGGCCAGCTGCAGCAGCGGCCGCGGCCACGGTTTTTGTTGCCCGGGGCCGGCTATGCCTGCGTACGCCGTCGATGTGACGATGGCGGGCCGGTGCGCTGGCAGGTTCCGCTCGGCCCGCCCGGATCCGGTCTGCAGGTGTCTCCGCTAGCAGTGGGCCCGGTCGCCATCTTCGCTCAAGGCGATGTCCTTTACGGGCTGCGATTGGCCGACTGACACCGGCTCTGGTCCAGGGCTGTCAGCAAGGCCATAGCAGGCATGTGGCAGTGGCAGAACCTGGTCGTCGACGCAGGTGCTGCTCGGCATCAGCGCAGCGGACGGCCGCGTGCAATGGCGGTTCGCGCACAGCCCGCCGGGATCGCTGGATCCCTGGGCCCCCGGGCTTATGTCGGTCACAACCAGCTACTACTCCGGCGGCACATCGTAGGACGAAACTCGACTCGGCCACCGGCCGGGTTCGCTGGCGGGTCGTCTCGCCGTACCAGGCCATAGCGACCCCGGCTGGCATCGTCACCGCAGCCGGCCCCGACCAGATCAGCATGCGCGACGCGCTGACCGGACAGACCCGGTGGACCGCCGGGCTGAACGGCGGATGGCAGTCGCTTGCCGCAAGCCCCGGGAGACCTCTCAAGCCCTGCCAGTCTTCCCGGCCGGTCCCCTCCTGGTCGTGCCGACAGCGGGCCCGGACGGCTCGGATGTGCTCGCCGCTTTCCGCATGTCGGATAGTCGCCGCGCATGGGAGGTCACGATCCCGGCACCAGTAGGAGCCCCACTGTCGGCCGTGCCCGGTCGGCATGCTTCTCTACACCGCCATCGCCCCATGAGCCAGCTAACAGCCGCACACACGCCCATTCGGCGCGCGGCGGCGAGCCGTCGGCGCAGCTGCCAGAGAAGTGACGCTCTGCTTTGTGATTGCGCTGCGTGCGCGCCGACTGCGCACGTTGGAGTGCGGTTAGCGGAACCTAAAACGGAGACCCCGGCTCCAGAAGGTGCCTTGGCGCACGGCGGTCAAAGCCTGGTCTGCGCAGCAATTAACGCCGCCGGCCTCTTCCATTAGTTCTAGTAGCGGCGCCTCGCCGAGTGGTCCTGGCGGGCACTGTGTGCACTTCGGCGTACGCCTAGCAGGAAGACGACGACCACCAGGATCAGCGCGACCAGCACGAGCCAGGCCCAGGACCCGGCGACCGCCCTGGCCACAGCCACGACGAGGATCGCGCCGAGCACCAGCAGCACGATACGAAGCATGTCTTTAGCCTACATCTGGCCGCGGATAGGCGACCAGAGGCCGAGCTCGATGACGTCAAGCTCGCGGACACCGGGACTGGCTCAGCGTCATCATGTCGCACCGGGTGGCGTCCAGCCGGCCGCGATCAGCGCCTGAACGTCTCGTGGGACAGGTCAATCCGGGCCGCACCGGCGCCGAGTAGGAACTCAGATGCCGCTGCGGCGCACTCGGATGTGCTTGGGGCCGGAGATGAACGTGGACGGCAGCCACTCGGTCTCGCCGACCTTCTGCAGGTCCGGGAGCCGTGTCAGCAGTTCGCGGAACAGCGCGTCGATCTCGAGGCGGGCGACGTGGGAGCCGAGGCAGAAGTGGGGCCCTCCACCGCCGAAGGCCAGGTGGTCATTGGGCATCCGGGAGATGTCAAAGCGCTCTGGTTCGTCAAACGCGCGGGGATCACGATTGGCCGCCCCGTAGTACATGACGACCTTTTGGCCAGCATTGATCCGCCGACCGCCTAGCTCGGTGTCGGCCGTGGCGGTCCGCCGCATATAGATGACCGGGCTAGTCCAGCGGAGCATCTCGTCGATGGCGGTGGGAAGCAGCCCGAGGTCGGCAGTCAGTCGCTGCCGCTCGGCGGGGTGGTTGAAGAGCGCGTCCATCCCGCCTGACACCAGGTTGCGCGTCGTGTCGCCGCCAGCGTCGATGAGCTGGAGGAAAAACAGATTGAAGTCCATCTCATCGAGGCGTTCGCCGTCCACATCAGCGGTTACGAGCGCGGAGGCGAGGTCGTCTGCTGGATGTGCTCGCTTCTCGTTCCAGACGCCGTTGGCATAGCCGAACATCTCGATGACGGCGGCTAACCCCGCGCCCTCGGGCTGGCTCGCCGGATCGGCGTGGATCGCCTCGGTCAGCCGGTAAAGCTCAACGCCGTCCTGGCGCGGGATCCCGAGCATCTCGGCGATGACGTACGACGGCAGCAGGCCCGCGACATCCTCGACCAGGTCAAACTCGGCGCGGTCAGCAACGCCGTCGACGATCTCGGCGGCCAGCCGCTCGATCCCGGGCCGCATCCGGCTCGCGGCACTGCGCAGGAACCGCGGCGAGACAAGCTTGCGGTACTGCGTGTGCCGCGGCGGATCCATCGTCAGCATCATCGTGTGGTCGCCAAGATCAGTCGCGCTGCCGTCATCGATCATGATGGTCGGGCAGGAAGAGAAAAGCGCGGCATTCCGGCCGACGGCCTTCACGTCGTCGTGCCGGGTCACCACCCAGAAGCCGGGCCCGTCTGGCTCTTCGTGCCAGTGGACGGGGTCGTTATCCCGCAGCCATGCGTACTGGCCGGTTGGATGGCCGTGGACGTAGGAGGACGGCGAGATCAGGTCGATGACACCGGTCATAGCGTGAAGATACTGTCGCATCTCAAACGTGTGAAGGGTCTACTCGAGGCCACTCCGCGGCCAGACGTCGGCGACCACAAGTCTGATGAGAACCTACGTTGTGGCTGTGCGTTCTCATTAGATCTGTCTCCGAGGAAGCCGAACCGGCAGCAAGGTATCGGCCACGGCAGGCTGCCGCTCCAGAAGTCCGCGCGATCGCGCCCGAGGTCCTGAAGCAGCGCGTCAGCGTGCTGCACGAACGCCACGAGCAACCGGTCCTCAACTTTGTCGTCCTGCGCCGCGTGCACTACACCGTTGCCGAGGTGCTCGTGAGCTGACCCGTCTCGGCTATTACGTCAGTGAGGCGGCTGCGCGGGCGATCCTCTGCGCCACCAATCAGGACGCTGTCATCGTCGCGGAGCTGTGCGGCGTCCGCCCGGTCACGGCCGCCACCATCGTGGCTGAGCTTGGCGACGCCCGCCGGTTCCGCAACGGCGACGCCATCGTGCGAAACACCGTCCTAAATGTCACCGTGTATTGCTCCGACGGCAAGCGCAGCCCGTGGCGCCAGCCCCAGGCGAATCCGCAGGCGTGCACCGTGGCCGACAGATCAGTGCAGCGGAAGCAAAGAAATCAGCCAGAGCTCCACCACGACCATGGCCACCATGACACCGCCGCGGTCCTGTACGTCACGTCGTGGTGGGTCATATCGTCGGTCCACTGCTTGTACGACGTCGCCGTCGCTCTCGCACGGAGGCCATGGCTCACCAGCCGTCCTCGGACAACGAGGGCCCGGGCGGCCAGCAGGAAGATCGCCGCGGGCATTGCGAGCGTGAGCCACAGCAACGTTCGCACTGCGTTACCTCCGTGCCGCAGGGGGAGGTGCCTTTTAAGGCCGGACGTCAATTCTCAGCTTTCCGCGGATACATTCTCAAACAGGACTCAGTGGGCTCATGATCGGCGTGGCCAAGTCGGCCATCCCGGCGCGCAGTCCAACCGCACCATGCCGCGGATCCAATCGACGCGCCTTCGCTCATGTTCAGGCACGTCAAGACCGGGTGATGCCGCTGGATGGCGGCATCATGGTTCAACTCGCTGCAAACTGCGTCAGGGACAGCGTGTTCCCGTCCGGGTCGTGGAACCAGGCGACCTGGTCTCCTCCCGGCGTTGTCCACACACCTGCGGGGTCTTGATCGATCCCCTCGTATCGAAGGCAGGCAACATTAGCCGCGGCCAGCTCGGCCACGGCAGACCGGATATCTGGTACCTGCCAGCCGAAAACGGTGAACGGCTGCGGCCGCAGCGCGTCAACTTTGGTAATTCGCAGCATCGTCTTGCCGACACGAAGGACACAAGCGAATGGCGTGACCTCTTCGACAGGGAGGCCAAGCTGGTCAGCGAAGAAGGCCCTCGAACGGTCGAGGTCTGTCGAGGCAAGGAACGCGATTGCCGATGCTGAGCCGAGCATTGTCCCTCCCGACGACACCGCAGCGCTGCTGCCACAATCACGCATGAGCCGGGCGAGGACCGCCAGCGGGCTCTCGATCAGTGGCGACCACGCCCATATGGTGCACCGGCCGAGCCAAGGCTCGTTGTTGGTGCGACTACGTCAGCGTACGGTGCACGCGAACTCGTCTGCCGCGCACGCCACATATGCAGTTCGTCGCCGGCGCGGCTCCTGGCATCCGGGAGCTTGGCCCCGTGCCTACCCGGGAGTGAATAGCGTGAGCTGGATCCCCTCCGATGTCTGGACGCGAGCATTGCGATCACCCCATGGGGTCATGACTGGCGGTGCGACCTGTACGGCGCCTGCCGCGACGAGCCGGTGTGCCATGTCCTCGCTGTCCACTACGTTCAGCGCGAGCCGGACCGTTCCGGACACCCTGCGGCCAGCCTCGATCGCATCGACCGTCTCGGCCTGGGCGTGGTCGAGCAGTTCGAGCGTCGCGCGGCCAGCGTCGAGCACGACGACCCGCCCGGCCTCAGAACTCCAGTCGGCAAGTTGCTCAAGTCCCAGCGTGTCACGGTAGAACGACAGCGCCTGGCCGAAATCCTTCACCGTGAGCGCGATACGCAGCTCGGTCACATTGGCCATGTCTATTTCTAGCGCAAGGTGGTCAGGTCAGCGGCGACAGCCCATGGCGACTGTTCAGCATGATCACTATTCGTCCTCTAGGACCACTGCTCGCTCTTTGCCGCCGTGCGCTGGAGGACGGCAGAACCGGGGCAGATTACTGGCTACCAGGCGAGGTGGACGCGAAGTGCTTGAGGGACGCTGCGGCGGTTCGGCCTCGGGCGCCCGTAGGTCCAGCCTGGCAGGCTAGATTTCCCCATGAATGCCGAGGAGGTGCCATGGCTGCAACGTTTCCTGCCGAGTCAGCCGAGTATCGGGCCGCACGCGATCGGCTCCTTGAGCAGGAGATCGACTTGCGGCGTGCCATGGAAGCGGTGGCTGCAGCCAGGCGGCAACTGCCGCCGGGCGGGATTGTTCCGCAGGACTACATCTTCCAGGCGGACCGACCGGACGGGCGCCGATCGGATGTGCGGATGTCGGACTTGTTCGCGCCCGGCAAGGACTCGCTCGTCATATACAGCATGAAGTTCCCTAGGGCGCGAGACGACCACCGGCCCGAGCCGCCGGACGGTCAGACCTCGCTCCTACCCGCAGCCGAGTGGCCGTGCGCATCGTGCACAGCGTTCATCGACCAACTGGATGGCGCGGCCGAGCACGCCGCCCAGCACGTCAATCTTGCCGTCGCCGCCAAGGCGCCGATCGAGCGCATTCGCGCATTCGCAGGGGAGCGTGGGTGGCGGCGCATCACGCTGCTGTCGTCCGCCGGCAACACTTACAACCGGGATTACCTTGCCGAGACCGCGGACGGCGAGCAGCAGCCAATGCTGAACGTCTTCCACCGCGAGGGACGGATTGTTCGTCATTTCTGGGGCTCGGAGCTTTTCTACGCACCTGCAGATCCTGGCCAAGAACCCCGGCACGTGGGCACTGTCGAACCGCTCTGGAACCTCTACGACCTCACTCCCGAGGGGCGCGGCACGGACTGGGAAGAACAGCTGAGCTATTAGCCGCATGGGCCACGTACTGCTGGCCGGGCAGGGGAATCACACCGTCGAAAGTATCGACTCAGCGGCTGCCCTTAAACGCGGCTGCACAGTGCGACGTGTGCAGCGAAGCTGCTAGTAGCCGCCGATGATCCTTGCTTTCAGCAGGTCGATATCCGACCTGGTGAGCGTGGCGTGCTCAAGCCGCTCCGTTAGCCGTGACAATTCCCTGACGAGCCACTCGGTGCTTGGCTGGCCTTCGGATTTGTGAGCGGCCGCCGCAAGCCACGCCTGGCGGATATCGGACCGCCGCTACATCGGCGTATCGGTGTTCCGCTGTCGCTTCCGGGCTTCCGGACCGGGCGATCTGCAGGCCGCCTTCGCCGAACCGGAGGTCATAAGCCTGTCCAACAACGAACCCATCAGTCGGCGGGTTGATCGCGCTGAGGACCAGGCCAGGAACGAACGCGAGCATTCCGGCAGGCGGCCGCGCCGCGTAAAACTTGCCGGCGCGACACGAGTCTTCTCGGCCATGGCCGGATCGAGCCGTGCGAACGCCGCCCACGCTCGAGCCCAGCCGCCAGCTGTCAGTGGATACTGCCCCAGGACTCTGCGGCCGCCGAGAATGCCGCGGCGCGCGGTCACATAAGCAGGGCCGCCGTTCTCAGCGGAAAAGCGCTGCCATCCGATCGCGTACCGTTCGCCGTCGAGGACGACAGTTGGCGTACCGGGCCAGATCTCCTCAGGGATCGGATCCGGAGCCTGCGGGATCGACGAGTCGGTCGGCATGGCCGCTCCTCCACCCACCCTGGACTCGAGGACGAAACCAAACCTCCTGCCTGGCGAATCCGAAGATCCAGGAGGTCAGCGCGTTGCCGTCCGGTACCTCGCCGGCGAACACCCGCCGCTGGTTCCACCACCGGGACATCGTGCCACCGCCCGGAGTAATGTTCGGGAATGCTCGCAGGGCCGCGGCTGCGCCAGGTCGCGCTCGTTGCTGCCGACTGCCAGGGAACGGCCAGGCAGCTGCAGCAGGCGTTCGGCTGGCCGCCGCCGTTCCATGACTCTGGGATTAGCCGGTTCGGGCTCACCAACGCCGTGTTCGCAGCGGGCGACACGTTTGTCGAGGTGGTTTCGCCAGCGCAGCCCGACACGACCGCTGGCCGCTACCTGGCGCGCCGCGGCGGCGACAGCGGTTACATGGCGATCTTCCAGATGCCGGACCTGGCAGCAGCACGACGGCGCGTGGCCGACGCTGGCATCCGGGTGGTCTGGACGGCTGACTTCGCCGACATCGCGGGCACGCACCTGCACCCGAAGGACGTGCCTGGCGCGATCGTGTCACTGGACTGGGCCGACCCGCCCGAGTCGTGGCGCTGGGCTGGCCCAGAGTGGACCGGGCACGCGCGGCCGCACGCGGCCGGGGGCGTACGCGGCATCACTGTGGAGGCCGACGATCCAGCCGCGGCCGCTGCTCGCTGGGCTCGGGTGCTCGGGCTAACCGTCACCGACAACGGCGGCGCGGCAACAGTCTTGCTGGAGCAGGCCGAGCAAGATCTGCGATTCGTACCCACGGCTTCGGGTCGCGGTGATGGCATTACCGAGGTGAGGCTGAGCACCGGGCAGGCAAGGCCGCCCGTCGATATCGCCGGTGTCCGGTTCATTTCGACAGCAAGTCCACCTGGAGGCGAACCGGCGTGACGCGACTCGACACCGGCACCGAGGACCTGCTCGCCGACATCGATGACGGCGTCGCGGTCCTGACCATGAACCGCCCGGACCGGCGCAATGCCATGTCGAACGCCATGATGGCGGCCATGGACCGGGTTCTCGGCCAGGTCGAAGTGGACGACGGGGTCGGGTGCGTGGTGCTGACGGGTGCAGGCGGCGCCTTCTGCGCGGGGGGTGACGTCAAGGCCATGGCCGAGCGGTCGGCGGGCGACCGGAGCCAAGGCATCGATGCCGCCATCCACCGGCAGCGGCTCCGCCAGCGAGCGACGAGCGGCCGGCTGTGGCACATGCCGAAACCAACCATCGCCGCGGTCGGCGGGCCGGCCGCGGGCGCCGGTCTCTCGCTGGCGCTCGCCTGCGACCTGAGATACGCGGTCGACAGCGCGGTCCTCACCACCGCGTTTGCCAGGGTGGCGTTTTCCGGCGACTACGGCGGCACGTGGTTCCTCACCCGGCTGGTAGGCAGCGCCACGGCCAAGGAGCTGTACTACTTTTCCGACCGGCTCTCGGCCCCCGAGGCCGAGCGCCTCGGCATCGTCAATGCCGTGTTTCCGGCGGCCGACTTCGACATCGAGGTCCGGCAGCGCGCCCGGCGGCTCGCGAACGGGCCCAGGCTGGCGTACCGCTACATGAAGGAGAACCTCAACCGCGCCGTGACCGGCGAGCTCGGCGACTGCATGGACATCGAGGCCACGCATCACGTCCACACAGGACTCACCGAGGACCATCGCGAGGCGGCCAAGGCATTCGTGGAGCGCCGTGAGCCGCGCTTCGACGGCCGCTGAGCAGCGTCAAGGCCAGGACTCGACACCGCGTGCCGCGAGCGGCGAGCGGCGCGGCTCCGAAAACCCGGTTGCAGCCGATGGCTCCGTGCCCGACGCTTCCGGGTGTGCAGATGCATCGAGATCAGCTGAATGTGTCCGTGCTGACGGTGCGCGAGCTGGTGGCCGAGCAGTTCCCGCAGTGGCGCGCGCTGCCGGTCACGCAGATCCCGTCGGCGGGGACAGTCAACGCGATCTTCCGGATCGGCGACGACCTCGCCGCGAGATTCCCCTTGCAGCCGGATAACGTCGAGCGCACGCGCCGATCGCTGGAGTCGGAGGCGAGCGCGGCCCGCGAGTTGCTTGGCCGCACGCGCTTCGCCACGCCGGAGGTGATCGCGCTGGGCATCCCCGGGACTGGCTATCCGCTCCCGTGGTCAGTGCAGACCTGGCTACCCGGTGTGGTAGTGAGCGACGAGGACCTAGCCGGATCGGAGGCGTTTGCCCGCGACCTCGCTGAATTTATCCGTGGTGTCCGTACCATCGACGCGCGCGGCCGGACATTCCGCGGCACTGGCCGCGGCGGGGACTTCACGGCGCACGATGCGTTCATGGAGACATGCTTCGAACGCAGCCAGACGCTCCTGGACGTTCCGCGGCTCCGGCTGCTGTGGCGCCGCATGCGCGCGCTGCCTCGCACAACGCCGGACACGATGACGCACGGCGATCTCATCCCAGGCAACGTTCTGGTCCGTGCTGGGCGTCTGGCCGGGATCATCGATGTCGGCGGCCTGGGTCCGGCCGACCCAGCACTGGATTTGGTGGCTGCGTGGCACCTGCTGGAAGGGCGGCCGCGGCAGGTGCTGCGCGACGATCTTGCCTGCGATGACCTTGACTGGGAGCGCGGTAAAGCGTGGGCTTTTGAGCAGGCGATGGGGCTGGTCTGGTACTACATCGAAAGCAATCCGACGATGAGCCGCCTGGGCCGAAGCACGCTCGAACGCATCGTCAATGACGAAACTTCAGGTTGACCCGTGTTGTGAGGGCTTCGGAGAGGAGCTCCATCATGAAGGCGATTTGGTTCGACCGATATGGCGCTCCCGACGTGTTGCAGCTACGTGATGTCGAAGTGCCGCAAGTCGGAGACGACGAATTGCTGGTTCGGGTCCGCGCGGCCTCGATCAACCCGCTGGACTGGCACTTCATGCGCGGCAAACCGTACCTGGTTCGGCTCATGGCCGGGGTGTCGCGACCCAAGGACAGCGCCCGCAAGCTGGGCGCTGACATGGCCGGTTCCGTGGAAGCAGTGGGGAAGAGCGTGACCGAGTTCCAGCCGGGCGATGAAGTATTCGGCGGCCTGGAGGAGCGCGGGACACTCGCCGAGTACATCACCGTCGGCCAGGCCGCGGCCGTCCTTCCGAAGCCGGCCGGCCTGACGTTCGAGCAAGCGGCAGCCGTTTCGGTGGCCGCCTGCACCGCCCTGCAAGCGTTGCGCGACAAAGGGCACATCAAGCCCGGGCAGAAGGTGCTGGTCAACGGCGCCTCCGGCGGAGTAGGGACGTTTGCAGTCCAGCTGGCCAAGGCACTAGGCAGCGAGGTCACCGGCGTCTGCAGCACGCGAAACGTAGAAACGGTCGGCAAGCTCGGGGCCGATCGTGTTATCGACTACACCCGCGAGGACTTCACCAGGGCAGAGCCGGAGTACGACCTGCTGCTCGATATAGCCGGGAGCCGGACGCTGGCCGACACCAGGCGAGTCCTGCGACCGCGAGGAACGCTCGTGGGCGTCGGCGGCCCTAACAAGGGCAACTGGCTCGGACCACTAGGCCGGAGTCTGACGATGGCCTTGCTGTCGCCAGCCGTGAGCCAGCGGATGGCCTTCTTCCTGGCGCACCAGAACAAAGCCGATCTCGCGATCCTGCGCGAGTTCATCGAGACCGGAAAGGTCACGCCGGTCATCGATCGGACCTACTCGCTCGCGCAGACTGCTGACGCGATCCGCTACCTGGAGGAAGGACACGCAACCGGAAAGCTCGTCATCACGATCTGACTTCGCGCGCCCGCGCCGGGCCGCGACTCGTTCCGCGACCGAACCCGACCGACCGTTAAGGTGCGTGCATGCGCTTCAGTATCTGGCCGTACGCGGGTCAGCCGTGGGACGCGGTCCGCGAGGTCGCGGCTCACTGCGAGCAGACCGGATGGGACGCCGTCTACTTCGCCGATCACTTCATGCCGAACAGCGAGGGTCGCGATCCGCTCGATGGCGACGTGCTGGAGTGCTGGTCCGTGCTGGCGGGGGTGGCCGCGGTCATCCCCCGCGTGCGGCTGGCCTCGCTCGTCAGCAGCGTGACCTACCGGCATCCTGCGGTCCTGGCAAACATCGCCGCTACCGTCGACCAGGTCAGCAACGGTCGCCTCACCCTGGGCGTCGGGGCCGGCTGGCAGGAGAACGAGCACGCCGCCTACGGGCTGCCGCTCGGGACGGTGCGCGAGCGGATGGACCGCTTCGAAGAAGCCGTACAGGTCCTGCGGTCCCTGCTCCGCGAACCCCGGACGACGTTCTCAGGTCACTACTATCAGCTTCACGAAGCGCCCTGTCAGCCCGCGCCGGTCCAGCACCGGTTGCCACTCCTGATCGGCGGCGGCGGCGAGCAGCGCACGATCCCGCTCGCGGCTCGGTACGCCGATCAATGGAACGCGTGGACAACGCCCGAACTGCTCGCGCATAAAGTCGCTGTGCTGAGAGCACACTGCGACCAGGTCGGGCGGGACCCGAGCGAGATCCACGTTTCTACGCAGGCGCTGCTGTACCTGTCGACCGATAACAAGTGGCTCGCGGAGAAGCGGCAAGCGACCATGGGGCAACCGGTCATCGTCGGCACGCCGGCCGAAGTCACGGAGATCATCGCTCAGTACCACGACGCCGGCGCGGACGAGATCATCGTGCCGGACCGCACGCTAGGCCGCGAGATGGCGCGCCGGAAAGACACCTGCGACATGTTCATGCATGAGGTGGTTCCCGCCTTCCGCTGAAAAGTCGCTCTCGCCCGCGTGATTCACTGGTGACGTGTTGGAGCTGACCTGGCTGATCACGGGCTCTTCGCGAGGCTTCGGCCGGGCGCTGGCCATCGCAGCGCTGGAGACCGGAGATCAGGTCGTGGCGACCGCGCGCAATCCAGCTCAGGTTGCCGATCTGGTCGAGCGATACCACGATCGCGCGCTGGCCGTGGCGCTCGACGTCACTGATCCGGCGGCGGTCCGGTCCGCGTTCGAGGCGGCGCTCGAGCGGTTCGGACGAGTTGATGTCGTCGTCAACAATGCCGGTTACGCCAACGTCGCCCCCGTAGAGACCGGACCAGAGGAAGATTTCCGGAGGCAGTTCGAGACCAACTTCTGGGGCGTCTACAACGTCTCCCGGGCAGCACTGCCGGTGTTGCGCGGCGGCGGGGGGACGATCGTGCAGTTCTCCTCTATTGGCGGACGGGTCGGCGGATCGGCTGGCATCGGCTCCTATCAGGCGGCCAAGTTCGCCGTGGACGGTCTCACGCGTGCGCTGGCGGCGGAGACCGGGCCGCTGGGCATCAGGTACCTCGTGGTAGAACCAGGCGGGTTTGCAACCGACTGGGCCGGTTCCTCCATGCAAGTTCTGGACGTACCTGCGGAGTACGAGCAGACCGTCGGCGGGATGGTGGCGTATCGCAACAGCCACGCCGCCGCGGGTGACCCACAGCGCGCGGGCGAGATTCTCGTGCGCATTGTGCGGCGGGAGGACCTGCCGATGCACCTGATTCTGGGGGCGGGAGCCGTAGAGATGGCGCAGAACTATTCACGTCGCCAGCTCGCCGAGGCGGATGCCTGGGCGGACGTCAGCCGGTCGGCTGACTTCGGCCAGGACTACCCCGCCGATTTCCCGGCCGACACCGGAACAACACCGGCCCGCTAGGCAGCGGCCCGGTCCAGCTACATCTACACGAGCCGCTCGGCTGGTCTGATGACCGCATCACTGAACTGTTCATGAATCAGCTCAACCGGAAGCTTGCGATGGTCGGCGTGACGCTGCCGCCCGACATGCAAGAGATGCTGTCGCAGACCAAGCCGACGCTGGCCGGAGGCTGACATGACGCAGTTCATGACGGACGCCTGGGCCGCAGGAGTGCCAGCGTGTCATCAACGCCTCGCCCGACGAGGAGCGCAAGGCCAGCAAGCTCCAGGACTTCTGGGACTGGATCAACATGATTCGCCCGTTCGTGACCGGCCGGCTGGCGCTGTCCGTCCGCGACCTGCCATCCGGTGGTGACGGCGACACCCTGGTGCTGGATTTCGACGGCGGGGTCGTCACCGGCGCATCAGTCAGGGAACGGGGTGAAGCCGAGACTGATGCCGTCTTCCTGCTCGCGGGCGATTACGCGGACTGGCTGGCCATGCTCGACGGCGACGACGTGGGCAAGATGATCATGTATCGCAAGCTCATGCTGGAGAAGGGCGACACGCTGAAGTTCTTCACGGCCGCCTTCTTCTGGACCGAGTTGCTCGCGGCTATTCAGTCGATCCCGGTGCAGGCACCCGAGCCAGCTCACAGCTGAACGTCATGTCCTGCCAGAGCTGACCGTCCCGCTGGCACGAGCCCAACGCGTCACGCAGATCGGCGTCGAACGCGTCAGCGTCGTCACCGAGTGCGGCGGCCGATAGGACCGAGGTAGAGGCCACATACCCAGCTACCTCGTCGATTGTCCAGGCATGGCCGACAGTTGCGTGGAAGGACTCGGCAATCTCGAAGCCCGCGGCCGCCAAGAGTTCGAGGTCCGGGAGAGCTCGGCGGGCCGCGTTATAACCAGGCGGGATTCGCACTTCGGCCCCGTTCCGGTGCTGCCATTGGTGCATGACGACGTTCAGGGTTTGCTGCCACGGTGCGTCGCCATAATTGGGCGAGCCACCCCAGAGCAGCGCGAGGTAGCCGCCGGGTCGTAGCCAGCGCCGCACGTTGGCTGCGACGAGGTCGCGGGGCAGCCGGTGGAACGCGTTCCCGATGGTCACGAGGTCGAACGCGCCCGCTGGCAGGTCGAGTTCCTCGGCGGCGCCAGTGCGGAACCGGAACCGGGCGTCGCCAGCTGCCTTCTTGGCGGCCACGGCGATCATCTCGGGCTCCTGGTCGATTGCCCAGATCTCGGCGAAGCAGGGCCGCAGCGCGAGCGCGACCTGGCCAGTACCGCAGGCGACGTCGAGCAGGCGCCCGGTGCCATCAGCGCCGGTCCGGGCAATAAGGTCGTCGATCAGCGCTCGCGGGTAAGGCGGCCGGAACGCCTCGTACAACTCGGCTGTGCCTCGATACAGGTCGGTTCGGAACTGCGGATCGGCCACATCGCTATTGTGCCGCGTTAGAGGGGCTGCGACCGTCTGCTCGATAAGGCTCCCGAGGTCCCTACGATGGAGCGGTGCCTCAGCAGACTCCCCACGCGCCGCCGGAGCGGATCGAGGCAGGCCCGGTGATCATCCGGCGCGTCCGCGCGACCGACGCGGGCGCGATCGCCACGGCTGTTGGCAACAGCCTCGAGTACCTGGGGCCGTGGATGCCGTGGGCCACCCCGGAGGCCGCCGAACCGCCCAGCCAGCTCGCGCGGGTGGCCGAGGCGGACCGCAACTGGGAGGCCGGGCTCGGCTACGTCTACTCGGTCGTCACCGCAGACCAGGGCAGGCTGGTCGGTGAGATCGCGCTGCACCGGCGACCCGCCGACGGCAGCGTAGAGATGGGCTATTGGATCGCGGCCAGCCAGGCCGGTCAGGGTTACGGGACGTCGGCCGGGAGGGCGCTTACTACTGTCGCGCTCGCGCTGCCAGGAGTGGACCGAGTGGAGATTCACTGCGACGCAGCCAACGCGCCAAGCGTGGCGATCGCGCGCAAGCTCGGCTACCGGCTCGATCGCATCGAGGAACGCCAGCCCGAGGCGTCGGGGGAGAGCGGCCGGCTCATGATCTGGGTGCGCCGCCGCCTTGCCCACTGACCAGCGGCCGAGTCCTAACCGGCGGCGCTGAGGGGCCGCTCAACCGGAGCATCATCTGCGTCGGCCTCGCGGGCGGCATGCCGGTTGCAGCTCCTGGTCAGCACGGCCACCGTCGACTCCGCGCCGTCGAGGTCTGCGTAGCAGCCCTGGAGATGCCGCTCGCCCGTGGCCGCGAAGCCGGAGCGCGAGTGCAGCACGCGGGTGTTGTCGAACACTACGCAGTCGCCGGGCGCGAAGTCGAACTTGAGTGTTAGGTAGGGACGCAGCATGATTGCCGCGAACGCCCGATAGGCGTTGTAGAACTCGCGCATTTCCTCGGCCGCCTGGGCGGGCGTGGAGCCCGGCCGCGGGCGCATCGGCTGCATCGAGCGGCTGTTGTACCTAACCCCGCGGATGAGCCCGGCCGGATTGACGCTGATCATCGGCTTCGTGGCCCGCAGACCAGCGGTTTCGTCGGCATAGGCGAACGTGACAATGGTGCGCGTAAGGCACTCGAACGCGACTGGATCTTCCGCTCGTAGCTGCGCGGCGGCACGGAATCCGTCAAGTAGCCCTGTCTCACCGCCAGCTGCGGCGTTGGTCAGGCAATGCAACAGCTGAATCGTCGGGACTGGGTCGCGGTAGGGATTGGCGGTGTGGGGGCCGATCGGCAAGCCGGTGTTGGCGAGGTTTGCGGGCGTCGCCTCGACTCGGACGTCGAACAGCCGGCCATAGTTGGTCTCCCGCACGTAGCCGAACGAGGCGGCAACGTCCAGCACCGCGCCAGGTTGCTGCGGCACGCCCGTCAGCAGCATGAACCCGGAGCTGAGCAGGCCACGTAGGCCGCGCAGGCGGACCGCGTCGCTGGTGATGTAGGACTGCCACGGCGTCTGCGCCGGCCCGGCGGGGAAGTCCCGTGCCGACCAGAGCCGTTTGGCGTCCTCGCTGCGGGCATCCGGCTCGGCCAGGGTCTGGCCCGAGAGCCATGTCCTGGTGAAGACGGCCTCGTGCCCGTCGGGCCCGAACGTGACGTGCAGCCCGGCTCCGGATTCGACGGCTCGGGTGACGGTCACGTCCGCAGCCTGATCCGTGATGGCGGCGACCCGCTGACCGCTGACCGGGTCCCGGCAGAGGTCGCACTGGCAGTTGGCGCGCAGCCAGGCTGGGTGGAGTCCGTACGCGGCCACGGCGTCAATGGTTGGCTCCCCCGTTCCCGTGGCGGTTACTGCCGACCGCTATGTACGCCCAATCTGCGTACGCCCGGCCGGACCTGGTTTCTACCCAGCGTGAACTGCCTAAATCAGCCGTGCAATGCGGCGCGCGGAGTGTTCCGCAACATGCCGTCTAGTCGGCAGGAAGTGTTCACCAGAGGCAGTGGGAAGCCAAGCTTACGCAGGTCAGGAGCTTGCCAAGGTTAACGGCCGAGGTACGGGAGCACGCCGAGGACGCGCCTGTTGTCGCCGCCTTGGGCGCAGTGGGCCAGGCATGCCCTTCACAGCGGGGAAGCCATGGGTGGACGCCCGCCATCGCGCCGAACTGCTCGAACATCTTGGAGACCGGAGATCCGGTCGCCGGCACCGGTTTCACACGGAAACCAGCGCGTTCAGGCAAGGACCAACGCCGAACGGTACCCAGGTCGCGGATAGCTTCTATCACCCCGAGGATGAGGCGCTGCTGCCATGGTTCCTGTGCGCCCCGCGAGCGCGGTGGCCGCTGACCTGACCGGCTCCACGCGACCCAGTGTGCCCGCGGCTGGGCTACCGTCGGAGCGTGTGCTTGCTTATCGCGATGTTCCATGTCGTGCCCGATGCGCCGTTGATTGTGGCGGCCAACAGGGACGAGCGCCTCGACCGGCCCGCGGTGCCGATGACGGTTTTGCGTGAGAGTGACCCCCGCATTCTCGGCGGGCGCGACGAACTTGCGGGCGGCACGTGGCTGGCAGTGAACGAGCACGGAGTCGTGGCCGGGCTAACCAATCAGCCATCTGCCGACGGACGGGACCCGGCCAAGCGATCGCGCGGCGAGCTGCCGCTGGCCTTCGCGAAGTACCACACGGCCGCCGACGCAGTGGCGGCCGTCGCCGCCGAGCTCGATCCGGCCGCCTATAACCCGTGCTGGATGCTGGTCGGCGATCGCGAATCGCTGTTCTTCGTCGGTATTTCCGGCGGGTCCGTCGCGGAGGTCGAACAACTAGCTCCAGGCTTGCACGTGCTTGAGAACGCGCCGCTGCACCCCATTTCGGCCAAGGCCGCTTTCGTCCGCGGCCTCATCACCGACGCGCTGCGGGCGCAGCACATGGACGACGCGTCCGCGACGATTTCGGCGTTGCGGACTGTGCTCGGCGACCACCGGCCCGCAGTCTTGGAGCCCACGGACGCGATGGGGCGGGTCTGGCCAGCCTCCGTGTCGGCTGCGTGCGTGCACGCCGAAGGGTACGGGACGCGTTCCGCCATGATCGTTAGCGTCCCGGCGGCTGCGGTGGGTGCAGCGCCCGTCGTGACGGTCGCCGACGGCCGACCGTGCGAAGAGCCGATGTACGACGTGACGGCGCTGTGGACGGCGGTGCCGCGCACCTGACACCTCTCCGGTACACGAACTGCCGGCTCTGGGCCAGCCGGGTCTCAGTCCCGTGTCACCTGGGTGTCTACCTCGATCGCAAGGCCTGACCAGCGGCGTTTTGCCGGTTACGATCCGGCCATGAGTCTGCTCCGAAAGATCACTGCGCCGCCGCAGGCGAGTCAGCCAGCGGCACCGCCGACCGCGGCCGAGAACCTGCAGCAGCTCATTACGACCGCAGGCAAGGTGTCTCTCTTCGCGCACACCGAGTTCGTCAAGAAGGTCGACTGCTCGCGGTGCGGGGCCCCTAAGCGCCTGCCGTCCAAGACGGCTTACCTCTATTGCGACCACTGCGGCGCGCTCGTGGACTACGACTTCCGGCTGGCGAACCTCGGTACTAACGCCGGTTACACCAACACCATGTACCGGCAGATCGTCGCGCCTGTGCAGGCCGAACTCGACCGGGCCAGGGCGTTCCAGGACAAGGATCGGTACCGCGAGCTCAACAAGGGCGTCTATCTCGAGTGGCTCCGTCAGTGTCCGCAGGCGGCCTCGCCACGCGTGGCGTCCGATGACGACTTCCGCGACCGGATGGCGAGCTACCTGACCGAGTGCACGGTCGTCCGCGACTTCGAGCCGAACCTCGCGATGCTGGACGTGCAGTTCAACATGGCGGTGCGCGGCCTCAAGCGACGGCCGATGCCAGACGGCCAGCCCTGGCGGGTGAGCGACGAGATATGGCAGGTCGCGACCTTGTTCCAGCAGCAGATGGAGGCTGCGTACCGGCTGCTGGACGAACGCGGCGTGCTGGCCATGGATCCGGACGAGGCCCCACCGGGCGTGCCAATCCGCCTGGAGTACTCGACGTTCTGCCAGGGCTGGATACCGCACCTTGAATCGGCTCAGGCCGATTACCTGCTGGGGATGTTCGGGCTGACGGGCGAGTACGCGCGGGTGGACGTCACCGACGCGGAGACAAGGAAGTGCGGCGGGTGCGGCGACGAACTCAAGGTCCTGCCGGACGCGCGAACCGTCGTGTGCGAGTCATGCGGCCGCAAGCTCGACATCGCGGGCGGTCAGACGCCGTGCCAGACCTGCGGGGCGCCGCTGTCGTTCCCGGTCGGCGTCAGCCGCATCGAGTGTCCGTACTGCCAGAGCGAGACGCACCGGATCTGAGCTTGGGCCGCCCGGTTCTGTTGATATCAGCGAGCGGCCCAGGCTCATCGCGTCATGCCGGCACATCACGCCAGCGAGAGGGCGACCTGCTCCAGCTTGTTCATGGACTCCTGCATGCCGCCTTCCATGCCGGAGTTGATGTGGGCGTCGCGGTGCTCCTGGCTTGAGTGCTCGACCAGCACCGACAGCACCGTCCGGCCATCCTTATCGGCGAGCGTGGCGGTCGTGAGCGCCGCCGCGTCCGGCATGCCCTCGAAGACTTCGGTCGCCACGATCCGCTCGTTCGGGATGATCTCCTTGTACTCACCGTGGAACGCCACCTCGAAGCCGGCGCTGGCAACCATCACGTACCGCCACACGCCGCCGGGCCGCAGGTCGACTTCGACACTGGTCACCTCGCCGCGCTCGCCGGCCCACCAGCGCCTGATCAGGTCTGGCGTCGTGTAGGCGCGGTAGACAAGGTGCCGCGGCGCGTCGAACTCCCTCGTGATCAGGATCTGGGTCGCCGTCGGGAGCGTCACCACAGCTGAGTTAGTCGTCGTCATCTGAACCATCTCCGTACTCCGTTTCCTTGAGTTCCGCTAGCACGACGTCCATCCGGGTGAACCGCTCCGACCAGAGATCCTCGAAGTCCTTCACCCAGTCATAGATCGGCTTGAGCGCGGTGCCGTTGAGGCGATACAGGCGCTGCCGCCCGTCTTCGCGCACGGTCACGACCCCCACCTCCCGGAGCACGCGCAAGTGCTTCGAGACGAGCGGCTGCGGCACGCCGAGCGCGGTCACGAGCTCATTGACCGAACGCTGGCCATTGGCGAGCGCCGCCACGATCTCCCGCCGGCGGGGCTCGGCCACCGCGTTGAACGCGTCGGTCGTCGTCGCTGCCCGGGCCATGGCTCAATCATATGCCCATATGGGCATACGTCAAGCGAGATACCGCCCAAGACTCGGCGACTCAAGATCTCGTTCTCGACATTTCACGGCTGAGGTGCATCTGAACCGGACAACTCGGGCGCAGAACTGCACCTCCTCCGTGAAATGCCGCCGGGCAGCCGACGCGAAAGCCGTAAATCGCCCAAGCCGCCCCTAGGCCGGGCACCGAAACCGAGAAGTGTCAGCGACCTCGACCGGCGACCTCGACCGGCGACCTCGACCGGCGACCTCGACCAGCGACCTCGACCAGCGACCTCGACCTCAACCGCGACCGCGACCTCGACCAGCGACCTCGACCTCAACCGCGCCCGCGGGTTACCGGCGATAGTCGGCCGAGGCGTCCGCCGCATCCTTGTCGGCCGCGTCAGCTTCGGATCTTGGCCGGACTAGCGCGGCGTCGGCCGCGTCCGTGATCGCGGCCGCGGCGGCGCCGGCCACCACAGCGGCGGCATCGGCGACCGCAGCCTCGGCGGCTTGCGCCGCACCCGCCACCACGGCCGTCGCGCTGGCGACCGCGGCCTGGGCAGCATCGGCGGAGTCCGTCGGCCCCGTTACCAATGGGTGGCCTGGATCGGTACGGACCGGACGGGGCGGATCGGGCCAGGGCTCGGCGCCGACGGCGGTCAGCGCGTCCATTGCCAGTGCGAACTTCTCGTACACGAACAGCACCGGGGCGCCGGCGGCCAGCTCTAGCGCCGACCGCAGCGCGTCGGCCGGGTTCTCCGCCGCGCGGCAGACGATGCCCGGCCGCGCGGCCGACAGCGCCGACCCCATAAGCGCCAGCATCTCGCCCGTCTGGCGACCGCGCTTGTCGCTGTCTTCGTACACGACCACGGCCGGGAACCAGCGCGCGATCGCTGCCGCCGAATCCACCAGCAGGTCGTCGCGCCGGTCGCCGGGCAGCGTCACGGCGGCTACCGCACGCCCGGACCAGACGGCGTGCACGAGCCGCCCGGTGGCGTCGAGCGCCGCCGCGTTGTGCCCGTAGTCGACGATGACCGGGCTGTCGCCCACTCGGAACGTGCCGCCCCGGCCCGGGTTGTCAGCCGCTGGCACGAACGCCGCCAGGCCCCGGGCGATCTCCTTCACGCTGACGCCAGCCGCCCGGCAGGCGGCGATGGCAGCGAGCGCGTTGGCCACGACGTGCGCGGCCAGGCCGCCGAACGCGCCCGGCAGGTCCGCTGCCGCGAGAATCGGGCGCCGCTCGGCGCCCCGAGTCTCCGTCAGCTGACCGTCGACGATCTCATAGCACAGCCCGCCCGCGGCCTTGTGCTGGCGCAGCACCGGATTATCCGGCTCGAGGCTGAACATCGCGATGACCGGGGCGTGCGCGCGCACCGCCGGGCGGTCAGCTATCGCAGCCACCGCTGCATCGTCGGCGTTGAGCACGACGCAGCCGCCGTCGCGGATCTCCTCCGCGATCAGAGCTTTCACGTGCACGAGCTCGTCGAGATCGTCGATGTTGTCATCGCCGAGGTGGTCGGGAGCGATGTTCGTGACGACGGCAACATCCGCCCGGTCGTAGCCGAGGCCGCGCCGGACGATGCCGCCCCGCGCCGTCTCCAGCACGGCGGCCTCGACTGTCGGGTCGTCCAGCACCATCTCGGCTGACCGCGGCCCGGACGCATCGGCGGCGTACACCAGGCGGCCCCCGACATAGACGCCGTCAGTGCACGCGATGCCGACCCGCGTTCCGGCCTGTTGGAGCACCTGGCCGATCATTCGCACGGTCGTGGTCTTGCCGTTCGTGCCGGTCACAGAGATCACCGGGATCCGGGCGGATGCACCCGGCGGATACAGGCTGTCGACCAGGGCCGCGGCGGCGTCGCGGGGCCTGCCCTCGGTGGGGGACAGGTGCATGCGCAAGCCGGGACACGCGTTGAGCTCGAGCACCGCGCAGGGCTGCGACGGGCCATGACCAGACGGGTCGTGCAGCGGCGCCGCGATGTCCGTGAGCCGCAGGTCGATGCCGCAGACATCCAGGCCCGATACGGCCGCGGCACGGCGGCACACCTCTGCGACCTCGGGGTGAACGAGGTCCGTGACGTCCTTGCTCGTACCGCCCGTCGACAGGTTGGCGTTGCGGCGCAGGCTCACGACCTGGCCAGCGGCCGGGACCGAGTGATCGTCGAGGCCGAGCGAGTCCAGGTGACTCAGCGCGTCGGCGTCGATCTTGATCACGGTCAGCTCGCGCGAGTGGCCCGCGCCGCGCCGCGGATCGGTGTTCGCGGCCGCAACCAGCTGGCCGATCGTGTGCACGCCGTCGCCCGTCACCGAGGCCGGGCGAAGCTGGGAAGCTGCCGCGATCTGGCCGTCGATGACGAGCACGCGGTAGTCAGTTCCGGGCACCAGCGCCTCTACCAGAACGGCCTCGTTGACAGCGGCGGCTTTGGTGTACGCGACGGCGGCCTCGCTCGCGCTGCGTACGCCCACGGTGAGGTTGGCGCCCTGACTGCCGCCGAGCGGCTTGACTACGACCGGGCCGCCGATGTCGGCGAGTGCCGCCGCTGCCTCCGCGGCGCTCCTGACTGTGACACCGTCGGCGACCGGGACGCCCGCACCGGCCAGCAGTTGCTTGGCGATCTGCTTGTTGGCGGCGATGTCGACGCCGACGGCCGAGGTCTGGCTGGTCAGCCCGGCCCACACGAGCTGGCGGTGACAGCCGTAACCCAGGCGCAGCAAGCTCAGCCCAGCTACGCGCCGAGCCGGGATGCCCCGCCGGCGAGCCGCGGCCGCGATGGCAGCGGTACTCACGCCGAGACGTTCTCGTTCACATACGGCGGCGATCTGCTGGAGGTCAGTGTCGAAGCTCGGCGTCGCATTCGTTGTGTCGTCGAGCAGTTCGTGCACGATGCGCACCGCGAGGCGCAGCAAGTTGGCCGGAACGCCGGAATCAGCGGGCTCATCCTCCGGGCACTCCGTCATGAGGTCGTACCGGCCGTCTGCCCCTGCCCACATCGTCCGGCCCAGATTCACCGGGCGCCCGGCGAGGCCGGAGAGTTCGAGCATGACGTGCTCCGTCACGTGCCCGAAGTACGTGCCCTTCCCCATCGCCGCCAGGAACCCGCCCGGCTGGCCCGCCGCGCAGTGATGCGCGCCGAGGCCGGGCAGAAGCCCGCTGAGGCGCTGGGCGAAACTCCCGAATTCGGTCGTCTCCCTGCATGTCAGCTCGTCAAGCTCAAGCCTCGCGATGGCCACCGGGCTCTTGGTGAAGATGTTCGGCCCACCCACATGGCGCACGTCGATGAGGCGCACGTCTGCTCCCTCGGCTGTCAGTGTGAGTCGTCGGTGTGAGTCGTCGGTGTGAGTCGTCAGTAGCGGTCGTGCGCCGGCCCGATGGTCGCCGTGCGCGTGCCGAAGTCGAAGAGGCAGCCGGCTGGGAGCAAGTGCAGTCGCACGCCGAACAGAGTGATCGGATCGCAGTCCCCGGCCGGGTGCACGACGGTGGCGTCCTCGGCGTCAACAACGGTCGTGACGCCGGTTCCGATGACCTCGAAGCTGTTGCCTTCTACGAGCACGCCGGTATTTTCGTCCAAGCCGATGCCGAGGTGCTCGGGTGCCAGCGCGACGGCGCTGAGCAAGCGCGGCAGCCGCCCGCGTTCCCCGAAGTGCATGTCGATCAAGGCCGTGGGGATGAGCCCTAGCCCCGGCCCGGTCCTGACGGCAGCCGCGGACACGCCGAGGCCGGCCCCGCCGAGGATCATGGTGCGGCCCATGGCGGTGGCGCCGGCGCTGGTGCCGGCCACGACGAGCCCGTGGGCCAGGCGGTCGCTGACGATGTCGTTGGCGCGCGACCCGACCAGGGTACGCAGCTTGGACTGGTCACCGCCGCTGAAGAAGACCCCGGTGGCGGCTGACAACAGGTCCGCGGCATCGTCGCCGTCAGCGTCGCTCCGCCCGCGCAGGCGCAGCTCGCTCGTCTGCTCGACGCCCAGCTTGCGGAACACGCGCTCGTAGTCGGCGAGGACTTCGTCGGGCATGTTCGTCGCGGTGGTGACCAGCACGATCCGGGCTTCGTCCCCGCCGGCCAGCTCGACGAACCGCTCCAGCAGTCCGGCGCCGCAGCAGCGGTCCTCGGCGCCACCGATGATGAGCAGCCGACCTGGCGGTCCCCCGTCGTCCACGTCCTCTGCCCTCGTCCCGGACCTCTCGCGGTCCACGAACGGCTAGTTACCCGCGGGCACATCAGGTCAACCGCGGGACATTTGGGAACGGGGCCGCCGTGATTCGCCGCCTGTCTTCGCGCGCGGCGTCGGCGGCGATTAGCGAGAGTTGCCTACTCTCGCTCATAGAGAGGGGCAACACTAGCTAATTGATGTCCTATGGCGAACAGCGCGAACCCGGCAAAGAGCCTAAAAGGGCGGCGCTACGGCGCTATTGGGTGCCGGAGCGCTAATTACTGTTTGGCGGAGGGTTACTTACTGGTGCCCGAGGGTTACTTAGTGGGTGCCCGAGGGTTACTTACTGGGCGCCGGAAGGCTGGCCAGCGCCGCGCCTGGGGCCTGACCGCGGTCGCGAGAGCTCATCGGGGAGCTGAAGCAGCGGATTGGTGGCGCTCGCCACTACGTCGGCAGCGATGTCGATCACCTTGCGGCCTCGACTGCGGGCCGCCTCCCTCAGCTGTTCGAACGCCTGTCGTGGCTTGATGCGGTGCCGCTCGGCGAGGACCCCGATCGCCTGCTCGACCCGGATCCGGGTGGCGAGCGCGTGCTCGAGCTGGCCGACGGTCGCGCGCAACCGGCCAGCCTCGCTGGCGGCTGCGGCCGCGCCCGACGGCTTGGCCGAACATGCCTCGGTCGCCCCGCTCTCGGCCGCCAGCAGGTCAGCAAGGACCATCGCGCAGGTGAGGTCCGGCAAGTCGTCAGTGCCGACACGCCAACCGTCCTTCGTACGCCTGACGACCGCATTGTCGGCTACGAACGCGGTGACGGGGGCGCCGTCCGTAGCCGATGCGTTGATCACGCTGCCTGTCACGACGGCTCCGCCGTCACGGCTGACCGCAGCAGCGGTCGGCGCGATGTCGCCAGGCTCTGTGGCGGCGACAGCCGGAATCGCCTCGCCGGACTTCGCGGCTGAGCCTTTCGCCGTGGCCGCCCTAAACCGACGGCTCCGCTTGCTCGTCATCGCGAACCAGCGAGCTCGCCTAGCCGCTGCTTCACAGCTGTGATGGACGGGTTGGTCAGGGCGCTGCCATCAGGGAACAGGACGGTGGGGACCGTCTGGAAGCCGCCATTCACGGACATGACGTAGTCCGCGGCATCTGGGTCTTCCTCAATGTTCACCTCGGTGATCTCGATCCCCTCGGTTGCGAGCTGGTTCTTGAGTCTCTTGCAGTAGGCGCACCAGGTGGTGGTGTACATCGTTAGCGGCTGCGCCACTCAGGCTCTCCCTATCGACAACGTCCAGGACAACTTTACTAACGTCAGCGGCGTTCGCGCACTTCCCTGTCAGGGCTCGCAGGCGTCAGTGGCATGCGGAAGTATGTCGTCTTGCGGCATGGGCCTGATCCCTGGCCATACGGGCGACGAGCAACTGGAGACCGATGCGCGTGCCAGACCAGCGAGCCAGACCGCCGGCCGACTCACCGGCCGACGCGGCGCCAGGCGCTGTCGACCTGGCTGAGGGCCCGGAGGCGCTGCTAGCGAGCCTGGATCCCGAGCAGCGCCAGGTGGCTCTGGCCGCGCGCGGCCCCGTATGCGTCCTGGCAGGGGCTGGCACGGGCAAGACGCGCGCGGTCGCGCATCGTATTGCCTACCTGGCAGCCACGGGCCAGGCCGATGCGGCCAAGGTGCTCGCTGTGACCTTCACCACAAGGGCGGCCGGCGAGCTCCGCGGGCGACTGCGCCACCTCGGCCAGGTCGCCCCCGACGCAGGCCTGGACAAGGTTCAAGCCAGGACGTTTCACTCGGCCGCGTTGCGCCAGCTGACTCACTTCTGGCCGGTCACGGTCGGCGGGCCGCCGCCGCACGTCCTTGAGTCGAAGATTCCGCTCGTGGCCGACGCCGCGCGGCGGCTGCGCGTGTCAGCCGGCCTGCCTGAGCTGCGTGACACCGCGGCGGAGATCGAGTGGGCAAAGGTAACCCAGATCCGGCCCGATGACTACCCGGCCGCTTGCGCGAAGGCCGGCCGCACTCCGCCACTCGACCCGGCCGCGGTAGCGAGGGTGTATGCGACCTATGAGGCCCTGCGCACTGAGCGTCATCTCGTGGATTTCGAGTCAGTGCTCGAGCTGACGGCCGGGATCCTCGCGGAGTACCCGGCAGCCGCGCGCTCCGTCCGCGAGCGGTACAGATGGTTCGTCGTAGACGAATACCAGGACGTGAACCCGCTCCAGAAGCTGGTCCTCGACATGTGGCTGGATGGTCGGGATGAGATCTGCGTGGTCGGTGATCCGCGGCAGACGATCTACTCGTTCACGGGCGCGACCCCGTCGTATCTCACTGGCTTCCCGGCCGAGTTCCCGTCGGCCGCTGTGGTCCGTCTGGTGCGCAACTATCGGTCGACGCCTCAGGTCGTGACGCTCGCCAACAAGCTCGTCGCGGGAACCGCGGATGATCAGGGTCAGCTGGTCGCGCAGGGCCCGGCCGGCCTTCCGCCGCGGCTCACCGAATATCCGGATGAACAGGCCGAGGCGGCCGACGTCGCGAGGCAGGCGCGCGCGCTCATCAAGGCAGGCACGCCGGCGGCCGAGATTGCCATCCTGGTCAGGACCAACGCTCAGACTCAGGGCTTCGAGCAGGCGCTGGCGACTGCGGCCGTCCCGTTTCAGCTACGCGGCGCCGAGCGCTTCTTCGATCGCGCCGAGGTCAAGCAGGCCGTCGGGCTGTTGCGGGCGGCGGCCCGATCGGCGTCGGTGCCCGAGAATCCGGCAGCCGAAGTCAGGCCGATCCTGGCCAGCCTGGGCCTGACGCCGCAGCCACCGGGCGGGCGCGGCACGGCCCGCGAGCGCTGGGAGTCGCTTGAGGCACTTGCACAGCTCGCGGCTGACTTCTTCGCCGCGAACCCCGCGGCTGGGCTGGACGGTCTGTCTGCTGAGCTAGCGGTTCGCACCGCGATCGGGCACGTCCCCGCGATGGCCGGTGTCACGCTGGCGTCACTTCACGCGGCGAAAGGCCTGGAATGGCGAGCAGTTTTCCTGGCCGGACTATCGGATGGCACAGTGCCCATCATCTACGCGCAGACTGACGAGGCAATCGCAGAGGAGCGCCGGCTGCTCTACGTCGGGATCACTAGGGCGCGCGAGCGGCTACAGCTGTCGTGGACGCTGGCGCGATCGCCGGGCGGACGACGGACACGCAAGCCATCCAGGTTCCTCACCGCGCTCGGGCCTGGCCGCGCGGTTGCGGAAGAGCCAGCCGGAGGAAAGCTGAGCGCACGTCGCCGCGGCCGAGACGCAGGAGGCGCAGGCCGGCCGGCCGCCGATGATCCGCTGTTCCAGCGGCTGCGGGACTGGCGGCTGGAGGTTTCGAGGGTGCAGGCCGTGCCTGCGTATGTCGTCTTTTCCGACGCGACTCTGCAGGCGATCGCGGACACCCGACCGTCGACTCAGGCGCAGCTCGCCAGCATCCCTGGTGTTGGCGCGGTGAAGCTGGACCGGTACGGTGCCGCCGTGCTCGAACTGTGCGGGAAGATGGCCAGCCCGGACTCCTCGGCTTCGGCCAGGGCTGACCCACCGGGCCGTCGAGCCGGCGAGCGTGCCCGGACGACGCCATGACGAAGGCGCTTGATGAGGTCGTCAGCCTGCTCGACCTCGAGCAGATTGAGGTGGACATCTTTCGCGGCCGCAGCCCGGCGGGGGAGCGGCGGCAGCGCGTATTCGGCGGGCAGGTAGCTGGACAGGCGCTGGTGGCCGCCGGCCGCACGGTGCCGGCTGAGCGGCAGGTGCACTCGTTGCATGCGTACTTCATCCGGCCCGGCGATCCGACAGTGCCGCTGGTGTACGTCGTGGAACGTGTCAGGGACGGCAAATCCTTTTCGACGCGCCGAGTCACCACAATCCAGCACGGCAAGACGATCTTTACGCTGTCGGCGTCCTTCCATCTGCCGGAGACCGGCTTCGAGCATTCCGACGCCATGCCTCAGGTGCCGCCGCCCGACCAGATCGAGCCGACGGCCGATCGGCTTCGCAGGCTGTATGGAACCGTCGTCGAGGACTACGCCCGGGCTAACCCGATCGACATCAGGTACGTGGGCGCGCTCAATGCCGAAGCGGCCAGGGACCCATCGCTCGTCTCGTCTCGGAGCGTTGTCTGGCTCAAAGCCGATGGCGAGTTGCCAGACGACCCGCTGCTGCACGTCTGCCTGATGACTTACGCCTCGGATATGACCCTGCTCGACACGGTGCTGCTGGCGCACGGGGCTGATTGGGGTCAGAGCGTTGCCGTGGGCGCCAGCCTGGATCACGCCATGTGGTTTCACCGGCCGTTCCGGATCGATCGCTGGCTGCTGTCCGTCCAGGATTCGCCGACGGCCAGCGGGGCCCGGGGACTGGCCAGGGGAGAGGTCTACACTCAGGCCGGGGAACTCGTGGTATCGGTGGTCCAGGAAGGTCTGCTGCGTCGCAGAGAGCCTGGATAGCAACTGCCAGATCCAATTCTTGCCACGAACCAAACCCGCAGCTAGAAAAAGAGTTGCCTTGCTCGCGGGCCGCTACATAGGCTTCTCCATGTCCGCAGGTCCACTCACTACGCCCGAGAGGAGGTGCCCGAGATGCTGAATTTCACCCCGGCCACGGCAAGAGCCGCAACGGCGCAATCCGCTTACGCTTACGCCGCTTCGGCTGCCATGCGACCGCTCGCCGGCTTCGGCGCGGGCGCCTTCGCGTGTGAGGACACCTGGGCAAGCCCGGTGTTTGCAAGCGCGGTGTTTGCAACCCCGCCGATCAACGAGACGGCTGCATTGGCCCTGCCGCGTGTCAAGCGGGGTGTGGAAGCCGCGAGCACGGCTGCCATCGGTAATGGTCACGCGCAGGCGGGACACGCCGACGCTGCCCACAAGACCGGCGCTGCCCACAAGACCGGCACTGCCCACAAGACCGGCACTGCGTACAAGACCAGCACTGCGTACACGACCAGCACTGCGTACAAGGCCAGCACTGCGTACAAGACCAGCGTTGTCGACATCGTCCGGGTGGACTCCGTCCAGCAGGACAACCACAACTTCATCCAGACGGCCCGTCTGTACCCGGTTACCACGGGTGGAGTGGGTCCGCATCCGGCGAGGGAACCGGAACCGGTCTAGCACAGACCGGCCAGATCCCCCAAGGCCGCGGACCCGACAAAGGGTCCGCGGCCTTAGTTATGCGTGGCCACCGAATTGTCAGAGGCATGCGAGAAGCTCGACAGGTATGAGAGAGGGGATGGCACCGATGCAGTGGCCCGGCACAACCGACGTGCTGGAGGGACTGGCCGGAGTTCCGAGCGGTACTGGCCTGGAGAGCCAGGCACTCAGCACCGCTGAGCTGCCGTGCAGGGACGACCCGGAGCTGTTCTTCGCGGAGTCACCAGAGGATGTGGAGTTCGCGAAGTCGCTCTGCGGCAGCTGCGCCGCCAGGATGGTCTGCCTTGCTGGCGCCATCGCGCGGGCGGAGCCATGGGGCGTCTGGGGCGGCGAGCTGTTCCTACGTGGCGAGATCGTGCCGCGGAAGCGGCCGCGTGGACGTCCGCGTAAGGACGCCGTGGCGGCCTGATCTTCAGCTCGGCACCGCTATCAAACCGACTTACTTACTGAAGGGGACTGTGCAATGACGCACGTACTACCGGATCTAGCGAGGGAACGACAACGAGAGATGCTCGCGGATGCCGTCGCACTGCGCGACGGTCGGCGGGCAGCGATGCACGGCCGCGTAACTCGGCGCTTGCAGCGGCTCGAGAGGCTCCAGACGCGCCGCGGCCACCAGGCCGCACAGCTGCGGGCCGAGCTCGAGCGGCTTGAGTCGGCCGGGTAAGGCAGATCGCGGGGACGGGCTCGGGAGGCAGTGGGCTTCCCGGGCCCGTCGTTGCTCAGGCGCTAACGTCCTATGCCGGGAGCTCGTCCTCGGCGGGCCGGACATCGTGCGGGGCGGCAGCGCGGCCGCTTGCGACGGCCGAGACGTTCGGGGTGGCGGTGCCGTTCTGGGCACGCCGGGTCTTCTTGGCCGCCGCGGGGCCGGCCGAGCCGTTGCGGGCGGCGGTGCCGTTCTGGGCGCGCCGGGTCTTCTTGGCCGCCGCGGGACTGGCCGAGCCGTTCTGGGTGGCGGCGCCGTTCTGGGTGGCGGCGCCGTTCTGGGCGGCTCGGGTCTTCTTGGCCGCCGCGGGATCGGCGGTCTCGTTGCGGGTGGCAGTGGCAGCAAGTGCGACCGCCGCCGTCGCGGGGAGCACCGCGTCGTCGGGTGGGCCGTAGCCAGGAACCCACTGCAGCACCTCGGCGCGGAAGGGGCCGCAGCATTCGAGCTGGCACAGCACGCCGATGCCGGCTGTCGACACCCGGTGAATCAGAACGTATGACGGCGGCAGGTTCAGGCGCCTGGCCGCGTTCGCTGGCCGCAGGTCGGCGACCCTGGCCGCTTCACCGCGCATCCACTCACGGCTGAACGCGAAGGTCTCGCCGCTCGACGGCTCGGCGAGCGGCGCCAGGAAAGCGTGCAGATCGCCGAGATTCACCGCGACCCCGGGCCGAAGGAAACCGTGCTCCCGGAGCTCGCTCTCGACTGTGGCGATGTCACCGTCGTGGTGCATCAGCCAGAGCAGCTTGCCGAAGATCGGCGGCAGGCCATCCGGCAGCCGGTCGACCGCGCCGAAGTCCAGTGCGCCGAGGCGGCCGTCCGGCAGGAGCCGGAAGTTGCCTGGATGCGGATCGGCGTGCAGCAGTCCAGTCCGCGCCGGACCGGAGAAGAGGAACCGGACCAGCCGCATGCCAACGTCGTTGCGCAGCTCCTGCGTACCCGAAGCGATGATCTGGGCGAGCGGCGTCCCGTCCATCCACTCGCTGACGAGGACGTGGTCCGTCGCCTTGACGACGTTGGGCACCGCGATATCTGGATCTCCGGCGTACGCGTCAGCGAATGCCTGCTGGGCTTTCGCCTCGAGACGGTAGTCCAGCTCTTCGACTACCCGGGCTCGCAGCTCGTCGAGCACCGGCTTGACGTCCAGCCCTGGCATCAGCACTCCGAACAGCCTGCCTGCGCGGCTGAGCTGCGTAAAGTCGTTGATCAGTGCCTTGCCAGCGCCCGGATACTGGATCTTGACCGCGACATTCCTGCCGTCGCGCCACACCGCGCGGTGGACCTGCCCGATCGAGGCAGCCGCGGCGGGCGCGTCGTCGAACTCCGCAAACTCGGACCGCCAGTCCGGCCCGAGATCCGACTCGAGCACCTTGTGCACAGTTGCCGCCGGCAGGGGCGGCGCCGACTCCTGAAGCATCGTGAGCGTCGCGCGATACGGACCCGCGATCTCTGGCGGCAGGGCTGCCTCGAAGATCGACAGTGCCTGCCCGAGCTTGAGCGCTCCGCCCTTGAGCTCACCAAGCACGCGGAAGATCTGCTCGGCGGTCCGTTGCTGCAACTCGCGCGCGACGATCTCAGCCGGCCTGCCGCCGAGGCGCTTGCCTAGTCCGAGCGCGGCGCGGCCTGCAAGCCCAACCGGCAGCGTGGCCAGCTTCGCGGTTCTGGTCACCGCGAAGCGCGGGAGGTCACTCATGGCCTCCATTGTCGGCTAACCCTGCGAGCGCATGAGACACGACCCGGCAGACTAACGATGCGCGGACGGCAAGAGTCGGCGCTCTGAACCGTGCGCACAGCCGTTGCGTTGACTTTCGTGAAGTACGTCACGTGCCGTCATGCACCAAGCGCAGACCGAAAGGAGAAGCTGACTTTGCTGAGCCGACTGCTGATCTTTCTGGGCGCACTGGCGATGGTCGCCGGCGTCATCTTCGCACTCCAGGGCTTCGGAGCACTCGGCGGAAGCGTCATGTCCGGCAGCTCGCTGTGGGCCGCGCTTGGCCCGCTCATCGCGATCGCGGGCCTGTGCGCAATCGGGGTCGGCCTGCGGCTCCGCCGGTCCTCCTCAGCTGCTGGCACCTGACTCATAGCTGCCGCACGTGCACGCCTGGTGCGGCGGCCAGGTGCGGCGCCGCCATTGCCACTCGGGGAGGGCGAGCTCCAGTGTCCCGTTCGCCGTCACCGTATCCGGCCCCGCCCGATCGGCGAACGCCAGCGCTTGCGCGGCCGCCTGCGCCGCCACGGCGGTCGCGAGCACGGGGTCGTCGGCGGTCGCATCCATTCGGCTGGCGGGCAGTTGCGCTAGGACCAGCGGCCAGGCCGCGTCTCGGTCCGCCCGGGCGAGATCCAGGCAGCGCAGGCACGCGGTCCGGCCGGGCTGAACGAGCGGGCCCACGACGCCGATCGCCTCACTGACGCAGACGGTCAGATGCGCGCGCCGGTGGCGATGTAGCTCGGCCAGCTGCTCCGGCTGCCGGTACCCGACGAGGATGGTGAGGTCCACCGCGCGGCTGCCGCGCAGCTGCTCGGTGTCGGTGCCGCCCGCCGCCACGCCGGACCTGGTCAGCAGGTCAGTGATCAGCTCGGCGATAAGGCCGCGCCCACATACCTGAACCACCGCGGCCGACCTGCGCGCCAGTAACCGCGCGCCGCCGTCGGCGTCCTGGGTGCACAGTGACGCCGTCGCGAGCACGGGTGCGAGGCGCGTTCTCAGCTCGTTCGGCATCGAGCGCAGCTCGTCAGCTGGGAAGTCGATGATGGCCCCCGCGCCGGCGAGCAGCCTGATGACGCGCTCGGTGACGGCTTCGGGCACGCCTTGCCGGCTGGCCTGCGCCATTACCTGATCCCGGGTGCGGCTACCGTCCAGCAATCGAATCACGTCGGCCGCTGCGGTCGCGCCGGAGATTGCGACCGCGCGGCGCGAATCGACGCCCAGCTGCACTGTGTTTTGGTCGCGCCACAGCGGCCGCACGGCTGCTCTCAATGCCGGTCTCACGCTCGCGAGCATGCCACGCCTTACCGACACTCTTATTTCGAGCCGGAACGGGGCCGCCCGTCCCCGGGTTGCCAGGCCGTTCGCCCCCCTTCCCCAGAAGTGGCGAGCGGCCTGGGCCCGGGGGACCCCTTGGCTGGCGAAGTTAAGCTCGCTACAACTGTCGGTCAAGCCCCGCCTGTGGACAGTGCTGTGCATTTCATGGGGAATGCGCGGCGTGTCCCTGTGGATAGCTGTGCAAGCTGGTGTGAATAACGCAGATAACTCCAGCGCTGCGGCCACCTTGATCAGGCAGGACGGTGTCCACTAGGTGTGGATAGAGATTGCCTGCCCACCATTCGGGCTCGACGTCCCGCGCTGAGTCTTGGCCTGCGCGAGTCAGCCTGTAGTCCGCCTATCCCTGGGTATCCGGACCCTCGCCGGGACCGCCCGGTTCGCCCTCGCCGGGGCTATCGGCCGTGGGTTCGTCGAGGCCGGAGATATCCAGCTCCGGACGCCCGCGGACGTAACCGTCCGGGTCGTCGAAGTCGTCGGCTGTCGGCAGCAGATCAGGGTGCGCCCAGATCGCGTCGCGGCCGGTGATGCCCCGCTCCCTGGTCAGGCCCTGCCAGATGTCGGCGGCCTCGCGTAGCCTGCGCGGGCGCAGTTCGAGGCCGACGAGCGTCGCGAACGTTCGCTCGGCCGGGCCACCGGTAGCGCGGCGGCGCCTGATTGCCTCGGCAAGCGCGTCTGCCTGCGGCAGCCGGCCATCAGCGGCCGTCGCCACGACAGTGGCGACCCAGCCCTCCACCAGCGCCAGAGCCGTCTCCAGCCTGGCCAGCGCGGCCTTCTGCTCCGGCGTGTCCTCCGGCTGGAACATGGCGGCACCTGACAGCGCCTCGTTCATTGCCTCGGGGTTCGAGGGATCGATCTGCGGAATGGCATCCCGCAACGCCGAGGCGTCGACCGTGATCCCGCGCGCGTAGTCCTCAACCGCACCGAGCAGGCGAGCCCGCAGCCAGGGAACGTGGGCGAACAGCCGGTGATGAGCTGCCTCCCGCAGCGCAAGGAAAAGCCGTATCTCTTCTGCGTCAACCGACAGGCCGGCGCCGAATGCGGCGACGCCGGCTGGCAGCAGCGCCGCCGTGCCTGCGGGCCCGAGCGGCAATCCGACGTCGGTTGAACTGACGACCTCGTCGGCCAGCGCCCCAACCGCCGCGCCTGTCTGGCCGCCCACCATCATCCCGCCGATCCGGCGCATCATCTCAGTCAGTCCGCCGAGCCCGCCGAGGCCGCCGAGCATCGCGCTCATCTCTGGCGGAAGATCCGCGCCAAGCTCGGCCGGATTTTCGCTCAGCAGCCCGCTCATGGCGTCCACGGCGCGGGCGGCGATCGGATCGCACAGCTTCGACCAGACAGGCAGGGTCGCTTCTACCCACTCGGACCTGCTCCAGGCCTGCGCCGTCCGGATCCCGCTCGGGAACTCAGTGGCGTCTTCCAGCCAGAGGTCGGCAAGCCGCAGGGCCTCGACGACTTTGGAGCGGTCGATCTCGAGGACGCTGGCGTCGCCCTTCTGCGCGACCGTCTGGCGCGCGATGTTCTTGGCGAGGTCCCAGTTCACCGGCCCGCCCTGCCACGACATCAGATCGGCGAACTGACGCAGCGCGTCCGCGAACTGCTGCGGGTCGCCCATGGGCCCGAGGGGGCCCATGGCGCCGAATGGCCCGGCGGGCCCGCCGCCGGAACCGGATCCGCCGGATCCGCCGGGGGCGTCCGGATCATCGCCGGAGTTTCTGCCGGGGCCGAAGCCGAAAGGAGGCTCAGTCATCTACCCAGCCTCTCGGGGTCATCTGCCCTATCTCTCAGGCAGGATGGAAGGGTCCACACTCGCCAAGCTATCCCAGGAGCGGTCCACCGTGAGCAACCGAGTAGCCCAGGTTCGCGCTGAGCGCAGCCCAGACGCCAGTCCTGGGGCTCAGCCGGTCCGGCGCGGGCGGCGGAAGCCGGACGAAGCGGCTCATCCGGCCTCGGCGGCACCGGTATCGCTCGCCGCCGCCTCGGATGCTGGCCCGGGGGACGCACCAGGCGTTGGTGCCGTCACCGAACTGGCAGGTGGCGGGACCGAGGTGGCGCGGCCCGTGGTCGCCATCACCGGCGCCGCGGCTGGGCTCGGACTGGCACTGACCGCTCGGCTTGCCCACTCGCCGCTCGTCGGCCGCGTCGTCGCGATCGACGACATCCGGGGGGACGTCAGCGGCGTGACGTGGCGGATTGTCAACGTGCGTGACCCGGCGCTGGCTGGGCGCCTGTCCGACGTCGACGTGGTCGTGCACACAGCTGTCGACTACTCGCCGGATTCCGATGCCAGGGTCAGGCGTGCCTTCAACGTCCGCGGCGCCCAGACGGTGCTTACCGCGGCGGCGGCCGGCGGTGTCGGCCGCGTCGTGCTCGTGACGAGCGCCATGGTCTACGGCGCGCGGCCCGACAATCCCGTGCCGCTGCCGGAGGACTCGCCGCTGAGCGTGGACTCAGACGACAGCGTGGTGAGCGACTTGCTTGAGATCGAGCACCTCGCCGAGCGCTCGGCGCGGGCGCACCTGGGCCTCCAGATCAGCGTAGCCAGGCCCGCCGCGCTGGTTGGCGACGGGATCGACACGCTTGTGACCAGGCATTTCGAGGCGCCCCGCCTGCTGGCGGTCAAGGGTTGCGCGGCACGCTGGCAGTTCTGCCACATCGATGACCTGGTCTCGGCACTGGAGCTCTCGGTAACCGGCAAGGTGACCGGCGAGTTCGCGGTTGGCTGCGACGGCTGGCTAGAGCAGGATGAACTCGAGGAGATCGCTGGGCTGCGCCGGATCGAGCTGCCAGCTGGGATTACCTTTGCGACCGCGCAGCGCCTCCATCGGGCGGGGATCACCCCGGCTCCCGTCGCTGACCTGCGTTACGTGGTGTATCCGTGGGTGGTTGACTGTCGGTCGCTGCGGGACGCCGGCTGGCAGCCGCGGTACGACAACTCCGCCGCGCTCGACGTACTGCTCGCTCAGCGGGCGGGCCACCACGCGGTCGCCGGGCGCAGGCTGGGCAAGAAGGACGCGACGATCACCGCGGCGGGCGCGACAGTGGCCGTCATCGGCACCGCGGCCGTTGTCCGGCAGGTTCGCCGCCGCCGGCGCGGTTCTTGACCGCCGATGCCCGGCCCAGGCGGGCCCGGGTCAGCCCCGGCCCGGCGATCACGTCGCCAGATGCCTGTAACTTGGCATAGTGACCGTCATCAGGATGACGGAGCTGCGGGCCGAGCCGCTCTCCGTCGACGAAATCCGTGGCGCGGCGGCCGACCCAGGAGCCGGCGCTGTCGCGGTCTTCATCGGCGCGGTGCGGGACCGCGATCATGGCCGCGGCGTTACCGCGTTGTCCTACAGCGCCCACCCCTCCGCCGCAGCCGAGCTCAGCCGCGTGGCCGAGAAAGTCGTCGCCAGCTACTCGATCGTCTCGCTGGCCGTCGCGCACCGGACCGGGGATCTCGAGATAGGCGATCTTGCGGTGGTGGCGGCCGTCGGCGCCGAGCATCGCGAAGTCGCGTTCGCGGCCTGCCAGTTCCTCGTCGACGAGCTGAAGGCGACTGTGCCGATCTGGAAGCGCCAGTTCTTCACTGGCGGCGACAGCGAATGGGTCAATAATGCGTAGGCTTCGGCCTGTGCCCGCACGGTTCCCGCCCATGTCGCACCGCCTCGTGACGCTGCTGATCGCTGGCGTATGCGTGCTAGCCGGGCTCGTGGTGGCCGCGCTCGTCCCCGTACCGTACGTCGCTTTGACCCCCGGCCCGACGCTGAACACCCTGGGAAGCCCGGGCGGCAAGCCCATCATCCAGATCGTCGGCCACCGCACCTACGCCACGACCGGCAATCTCAACCTGGTGACCGTGTCGTACACAGGTGGCCCGGGCAGTGGCTTCAACATCTTCAGTGCCCTGCGGGCGTGGCTGACGCCAGATGACGCTGTCGTCCCGGCGAGTGAGATCTACTCGGCCGGCCAGACCCAGCAGCAGGTTGTCCAGCAGGACACCCAGCAGATGCTGGGCTCCCAGCAGGACGCCACCGCCGCGGCGCTGTGCTACCTCAACATCAGCTTCAAGACCGTGGACCGCGTCTCGACGACGGTTAAGGCCACGCCTGCAGCTGGCGCCCTGCAGCCAGGTGATGTGATCATCGCCGTCGACGGCCAGCAGGTCAACTGTCATCACGATGTCGTGAACATGATCAGGAATCGAAAGCCGGGCGCTACCGTCACGATCACGATCGACCGCGGCGGCGCCACTAAGACGATCTCGCTGCCCACGAAGAACGTGTCTGGCCAGGCGGTCGTCGGGATTCAGCTAGCGCCGCCGAAATATCAGTTCCCGTTCACTGTGAAGATCAACTTGAAGGACATTGGCGGGCCTAGTGCGGGTCTGATGTTCGCGCTCGGCATCATCGACAAGCTGTCGCCCGGCAATATCACCGCGGGCCGGTTCGTAGCCGGGACAGGCGAGATCGCGCCGACGGGCGCGGTGGAGCCCATCGGCGGCATCCAGCAGAAGTTGGCGGGCGCTCGGGCGGCGGGCGCCACGGTCTTCCTGACGCCGGCGGCGAACTGCCCGAATACGGCGGGCGCCGTGCCGTCGGGGCTGCGGGTCGTCAAGGTCAGCTCGCTGGCGGGCGCGATCAGCGAGCTTCGCGCCCTCGAGAACGGCCAGGCTGTCCCGACCTGCTAGCCGGGACCCAGAAACCCACCAGAGGCTGACCGCGGAGCGGACCTGACCTTAACAATTCGCAGGTCAGGACTGAACTTATGAGGGCCTTGGCGCGATTGTCCGCATGCCGGGCAAGGACGCGCGGCCACCGCGGCACAGGCACGGCGCCAAGGGCGTACGCTCGGATCTGACGGGACATCCAGGGTGGGGCGTTCGCATCTGTCTGCACGTCTTGGCATGAGCACGACCTCGCCAGAGCGGTTCTGCCGACGCAGACCCTCATCAGGTCCGTCCTCCCGCAGCGGAGGGGAAGGGAGCGGTACTGGTCGTGGGGCCTCGTGTGCTGGTTGACGCGACCGCGGTGCCCGCGGACCGTGGTGCGCTAGGCCGATATGTAGATGGCCTGATCAGCGCCCTTGATGCGGCCGGCGCCGACCTCGTCGTCGCGTGCCAGCGGGCCGACGAGGAACGATATGGCCGGCTTGTGCCGCACGCCAGGGTCGTCGCGGGACCGCCTGCCATCGCGCACCGGCCGGCGCGGCTCGCCTGGGAGCAGAGCGGGCTGCCGCTCGTGGCCGAGCAGGTGAAAGCGGGCGTCATCCACTCGCCGCACTACTCGATGCCGCTGCGGCCCAATACGCCCGTCGTGGTTACGATCCACGACCTCACGTTCTTCACTGAGCCGGACGCGCACAGCCCTGTGATCGCCACCTTTTATAAGGCGGCGATCCGGACGTCGGCCCGCCGCGCGACACGCCTCATCGTCCCGTCCAAGGCAACCAGGGACGAACTGGTGCGGGTACTGGCCGCCGATCCGACCAGGATCGATGTGGCCTATCACGGAGTGGATCACAGGCTCTTCCACCGGCCAGATGAACGGCAGCGGCGCCAGGTGTCGGACCGGCTGGGCCTGCATGGGAAGCCTTACGTCGCCTATCTCGGCACCCTGGAACCCCGCAAGAACGTGCCCGCCCTCATCACTGGCTGGGCGGCCGCCGTCGCCGATATGGCGGATCCGCCCGCCCTGGTCCTCGCTGGCGCCAGCGGCTGGAGCGAGGAGGTCGACGAGGCGGTCGCGTCGGTGCCGGCGCACCTGCACCTCGTCCGCCCCGGATACCTGCACTTCAACGATCTGCCCGGATTCTTCGGAGGTGCGCAGGTTGTGGCGTTCCCGAGCACTGGCGAGGGATTCGGCCTGCCGGCGCTAGAGGCGATGGCCTGCGGCGCTCCGGTCCTGACCACCCACCGGACGGCCCTGCCTGAGGTCGGCGGCGACGCCGTCGCCTACACCGAGCCGGACGCGGCCAGCATCCAGGCCGCGCTTCACGCCCTGCTTGAGGACCCAGAGCGCAGGACCGCCCTCGGCGTGGCGGGCTATTCGAGGGCGATGGAGTTCAGCTGGGCCGCTTCCGCCGAAGCGCACATGATCAGCTACGAGCGAGCAGCCGCGCAGGGCGCCGAATAGGGCGAAGCATCTGACGTTGCCGAGCACGTCAAGATTTACACGATCATGTAAGGCGGTCGGCGCTTACAGGCGGCCGGCGTGCCCGCGATCCCGGAGTTCCTCGACGATCTGCTTGACCTCTTGCGATCGGGACCTGGCGCAGACGAGCGTGGCGTCCGCCGTATCGACGACCACCACATCATCGAGACCGACGACCGCGACGACCCGGTCAGTCGTGGACACGATGACGGCATCCTTGACATCGCGCGCGACGATCTCTGCCTGGCTGGCGATGAGCAGGTTGCCTGACTCATCGGTCGGCAGCGAACGGCCGAGAGAGTCGAAGTCGCCGACGTCGCTCCACGGCATGTCGGCGGGTACCGTTGCCACTTTGCCGGCCGCCGCGGCGCCCTCAAGGACGCCATAGTCGACCGAGATCTTCTCCAGCCCCGGCCATACCTCGGCGAGCGTCGCGTCGCGCTCTGGACCATCCCACGCGTCAGCGATCCTGGCGATGCCATCGCTGAGCTGCGGCCGCTGCCGGGCGAGCTCGGCCAGGAAGGCGTCGACGCCGAAGACAAAGATGCCGGCGTTCCAGAGGTACTGCCCGGACTCCACGTAGTTAGCGGCCACTTCGAGCGAGGGCTTCTCCTTGAACTCGGCCACCGCTCGAGCGTGACCTGCGGCTGGCGCGCCGAGCCTCAGGTAGCCAAACCGGACCTCGGCGTGACTGGGCCGGATGCCGACAGTCGTCAGATAGCCGTCGCGCGCTGCCGCGGCCGCCTGCTCGATGATCTCGACGAACCGGTCCTGGTCACCGATCAGGTGGTCGGCAGAGAACGCGGCCATGACGGCACCTGGATCGCGCCGCGCGAGGACAGCGCAGGCCAGGCTCACCGCCGCGCAGGAATCTTTCGGCGACGGCTCGATCAGGATGTTGGCGGCCGGCACCTCGGGTAGCTGGCGGGAGATCGCGGCCGCGTGCGCGGTGCCAGTCACGACGTAGATCTGGTCAGTGGCCGACAGCGGGCCTACCCGGTCAGCCGTCGCCTGGAGCAGCGACCGGTCCGTTCCGGTCAGTGCGTGCAGAAACTTGGGCTCGCAGGCTCGTGATAGCGGCCACAGCCGCGTGCCGCTGCCACCTGCCAGAATCGTGGAGTACAACATCTAGCCAACTATGCCCGACGTACGCGGTGCTTTGTGCAGCAGCCAGGCTGGTGCCGATACCCGGGTGAGCAGAGAGGAAACGGGCGTGCCACCAGGCGAGCCGCAAGGCGAGGGAACGTCCGTCGCCGCGCGGCCCGTGGCGGCACCGCCGAGTGCATCCGGCGAATTGAGCCGCGACTGGCGCGCCCCTATCCCGCTCAACGTCCGCCTGACGCTGTCAGCGCACTGGCGCGGGCGCGGCGACCCGACGCTGCGCACGGACGGCCGCGGCGCGATCTGGCGCACCTCGCTGACTCCGGATGGGCCAGGGACGCTGCGGCTGACGCTGGCCAGGCCCGGCACCGACGCAGCCGCAGACGGCGACGGCACCCTGATCCGGGCTTCGGCCTGGGGCAGCGGCGGCTCCTGGCTGCTGGACACGCTGCCAGACCTGCTCGGCGCCTGCGACGACCCGGCCGCTTTCCAGCCGTCTCAGCCGCGCCTGCGCGCACTGGCCAGTCAGCTGTCAGGCCTGCGCATCGGCCGGACGGCGCGCGTGCTTGAGGCCCTCGTGCCAGCCGTGCTCGAGCAGAAGGTCGTCGGCATCGAGGCGCACCGGGCCTGGCGACGCCTGGTGAGCTGGCACGGGTCGCCCGCGCCAGGCCCGGCACCGGCCGGGATGCGGGTCTTCCCGGCGCCGGAGACCTGGCTTTCCATCCCGTCCTGGGACTGGCACCGCGCGGGCGTCGAGGCCGTCCGTGCCCGGACCATAGCTACCGCGGCCAGAGTTGCCGGGCGGCTCGAGACCATCTGCCCGCTCCCCGGCGCCGACGCGGACAGCATGCTCCGGTCCCTGCCCGGCATCGGGCCGTGGACGTCCGCTGAGGTCCGGCAGCGCGCATGCGGCGACGCCGACGCAGTGAGCATTGGCGACTACCACATCCCGGCGCTGGTGGGCTGGGCTCTGGCCGGCCGGGTAACCGACGACGCCGGCATGCTGGACCTGCTGGCGCCGTATGCGGGTCAGCGCTATCGCGTCACGCGCTTGCTCGAGCTCGGCGGTCAGGGGCCGCCTCGGCGCGGGCCCCGGATGAGCGTCCGTGACTACCGCGCCATCTGAGCCGGGAAGTTCATAGCGCCCGCGCTGGTTGTCGTTTGAGTCGGTGTCAGCGGGGGCCGAACAACGGTGGCAGCCTAGGGTTGGGATAAGGCGTTTGCGCAGAGACGAACTGCCCGAAAGCGAAAGAGGTACTGCCATCAGGGCCGACGAGGCACACGCAGGCCAACATCTCGCCACGACGGCACCGGCTCCGGCCGAGATAGCGGCGAGCCCGAGCGCTCTGCGGCGCGCGCTGGCGAGGGCGAGGGACGGCAAGTCGCTCGATTCGGCCGAGGCCGCCGTCCTGCTGCAAGCGCGCGGCGGCGACCTGGCCGCCCTGCTGGCGCACGCCGGACGGGTGCGTGATTCCGGGCTGCGTGCGGCTGGCCGCCCGGGTGTCATCACGTACTCGCGCAAGGTCTTCATCCCGCTCACGCGACTTTGCCGCGATCGCTGTGCCTACTGCACGTTCGCCACGGTGCCCGGCAGACTGCCGGCCCCGTTCCTGTCTCCGGATGAGGTGCTCGCGATCGCCGCCGATGGTGCCGCCCTCGGCTGTAAGGAGGCGCTGTTCACCCTGGGGGATCGTCCGGAAGCCAGATGGAAGCAGGCGCGCGAATGGCTGGATGCGCATGGCTACGACGACACGCTGTCCTACGTGCGGGCGATGGCGATCCGGGTGCTGGAGGAGACCGGGCTGCTGCCGCACCTGAATCCAGGGGTGCTGAGCTGGCAAGACTTCCAGCGGCTCAAGCCGGTGGCGCCGTCGATGGGCATGATGCTCGAGACAACGTCGACAAGACTTTTCACGGAACGGGGCGGCCCGCACTTCGGGAGCCCGGACAAGGACCCGGCCGTTCGGCTGCGTGTCCTCCAGGACGCCGGTCGCAGCAGCGTCCCGTTTACCACCGGAATCCTCATCGGCATCGGCGAGACGCTGGCGGAGCGCGCCGATTCGATTTTCACGATCCGGCAGGTTGCGCGCGAGTACGGCGGCGTCCAGGAAGTGATCGTGCAGAACTTCCGCGCCAAGCCGGATACCAAGATGCGCCGCGTACCGGACGCGGAGATGGCCGACCTGGCCGCCACTATCGCGGTCTCGAGGCTGGTGCTCGGCCCCTCGGCGCGGATCCAGGCGCCGCCGAACCTCATCGGCGATGAATACCAGATCATCCTCTCGGCTGGCATCGACGACTGGGGCGGGGTCTCGCCGCTGACGCCCGATCACGTGAACCCGGAACGGCCATGGCCGCAGATTGACGATCTTGCAGCGCAGACCGCAGCCGGCGGGTTCGAGCTGGCCGAGCGGCTCACTATCTACCCGGGCTATATCCGCGAGCCATGGCTTGACCCGCGACTATTCGCGCACGTAGCGGCGCTAGCCGACCCGGCGAGCGGGCTTGCCCGCGCGGACGCGCGACCAACCGGGCTGCCATGGCAGGAGCCCGACGGCGGCTGGGCCGAAGGGGCGGCGTGGCGTGCGAGCGGGCGAACTGACCTGTTCACGTCGATCGACAGCACCGGCCGGACGGGCGACCGGCGCGCCGACTTCGCCGAGGTCTACGGCGACTGGGACGAGGTGGGTGCCAGGATCGACCCGGCCGCCCGGCAAGAGTCGGCATCGCGTGGCGTCGCCAACGCCCGCCGAGCGCCAGCCGAGGTACTGGCCGCGCTGCGCAGCGCCGAGCGGGATCCGGGCGGGATCAGCGATGCGGCGGCGCTCGCGCTGCTCGACGCCGACGGCCCTGAGCTCGAGGCGCTGGCGGAACTGGCCGACGACCTGCGCCGTCAGGCGGTTGGGGACGACGTCACCTACGTCGTCACGCGCAATATCAACTTCACGAACGTCTGCTATACGGGCTGCCGGTTCTGCGCGTTCGCGCAGCGTCGGACGGACGCCGACGCGTACACGCTGTCCATGGAGCAGGTCGGTGACCGGGCCGCTGAGGCGTGGGAGGCCGGCGCCACCGAGGTTTGCATGCAGGGCGGTATCCATCCCGACCTGCCTGGCACGGCTTACTTCGATATCGCAGCCGAGGTCAAGCGCCGCTGCCCCGACATCCATGTGCACGCGTTCTCGCCGATGGAGGTGATGAACGGCGCGTCCCGCACGGGCCTGCCGGTGCGCGAGTGGCTGATCCGGGCGCGTGAGGCCGGCGTCGATTCGCTGCCGGGGACGGCGGCCGAGATTCTCGATGACGACGTTCGCTGGGTCCTGACCAAGGGCAAGCTGCCGGCTTCAGCCTGGATCGATGTCATCACCACGGCGCACGAACTCGGCATCCGCACAACGTCGACGATGATGTACGGGCATGTCGACACGCCTGCGCACTGGGTCGGGCACTTGCGTGTCCTGCGCGGGATCCAGGAGCGTACGGGCGGGTTCACCGAGTTCGTGCTGCTGCCGTTCGTGCATGCGAGCTCGCCCATCTACCTGGCCGGGATGGCGCGTCCTGGCCCGACCCGACGTGAGAACAGGGCCGTGCACGCGCTGGCGCGGATCATGCTGCACGGCTCGATCAAAAACATCCAGTGCTCGTGGGTCAAGCTCGGTCCGGACGTCTGCCGCGACGTGCTGCTCGGCGGCGTCAACGACCTGGGCGGAACCTTGATGGAGGAGACCATCAGCCGCATGGCGGGCTCGGAGAACGGGTCGTACAAGACGATCAGCCAGCTCGCTGACCTGGTCGCGCCGATCGGACGCCCGCTGCGGCAGCGATCGACGCTCTACGGCACGCCAACGCCCGATCGCATGGCCGCCGCTGCCGCGAGCGATGGCGTCTGCGCGTCCGTCCGGGGCGGACGGCCGTCGCTCCCGCTGCTGCGCGCCTGATACCCGGGCCCGCTCGATACCGGCTCGTGCACGCACGCGCAAAGACGGTCTTGGCTAGTACGGGCGAGAGGCGGTCATGAACGCGCCCCAGACAACTTTGCCCGGCTCATCCGGCGCCGCGCAGCTGCCCCAGTGATCGCTGAGCGCGGAGACGACGAGCAGGCCCCGCCCCGACTCGTCCTGCCCGTCGGGGTCTCGCAGCTCGGGCAGCCGCGAGCTTGGGTCCGCGATCGCGCACATGACGTGCGAGCCGGGATGGAGCAGCCCAACCTTGATGGGCCATGGCGACAGCGTCACGGCAGTCTCCTGAGCCATCGGTAGCGCGTGCCGGATCGCGTTCGTCAGCAGCTCGGTGACTACTGCCGCGACGTCGTCCGCACGATCGGTGACGCCCCACTTCTGCATCGTCTGGAACGTAAAGTTCCGGGCGTTCGCTATCGCGTGTGCGGCCGGAACCGGCGTGTGAGTGGCCACCCTGGGCATCGAAATCCAGCTGCCGTCCAGTCCGCCCTGCTCACATGGCCACTCGCGGCACGAGCGCCACGCCGTGCGCACGGCCGCCTCGAGCCACCGCCAGTCAACGCCGCGGGCGGGCGCTAATGCGGCTGAGCGCGTATTCATCGCAGGTCCAAGTGGGTAGCGGGCACACGGGAACCGAAAAATATGGCGCTAATGGTCATATCCTGCCTCATGCACAACGCAGCCGCAACCTTCATCTGCACGTGCATTTGCATTTGTTCGAGTGCGAAACGCGCGCTAAGCTGCTGCCGTTCCGTGCAACTGCACGTGCATTTGCAATCACAGGGTTAGTTTTGGTCGCTCATTATGCGCGCGGCCGGCGCCGCGTGGCCTGGCGAGCAAAGCTACTGACGATCTCAGCCAGGGAGATTCGATGCAGGTCACGAATGACATGTCAGCGGGCGGTCTAGGGTCCGTGGAATGGCGCAAGAGCAGCGCCAGCAACCCGAGCGGCAACTGCGTGGAGGTCGCAAGGCTGGCCGACGGGGCGGTGGCGGTACGGAACTCCCGCTACCCCGACGGCCCTGCGCTGGTCTACACGCGCAGCGAGGTGGCGGCTTTCCTCGCTGGCGTGCGGAATGGCGAGTTTGACGACCTCGCTCGGTAAGCACCCCTATGTGAAAATGTGAAAAGTTCGGCCGCAGCGGCGCCGATTGCCCGAGTACTAGGTGATAACGTGCTCTGAGTGCGCAGTTTTGCCTGAGCCATTGTCTGGTCTTGCCGTCTTGGTAGCTGCGCGCTCGGCACGGCGGGAGCAGGGACTACCAGGTGGGGCGGTGCCGCGCTCTGCCGCCTTCGCGCGGGAGCACTCGTGAGCGTGGTTCAGCGACCTGGGGAGGAGCCCCAGGACGAGGCGAGCGCCGATGTGGTCACCGGACCGACGGTACTGCGGATACTCCTGGGCGGTCAGCTGCGCAGGCTGCGCGAGGCCGCGGGCATCACGCCCGATCGGGCCGGCTACGCGATCAGGGCATCCCGGTCCAAGATCAGCCGCGTCGAGCACGGACGGGTGAGCTTCAAGGAACGCGATGTGGCGGACCTGCTCACCCTGTACGGCGTCACCGACGAGGATGAGCGGCGGCGCATGCTCAACCTCGCGCAGCACGCCAACAGCCAGGGCTGGTGGTCCAAGTACGACGACGTCATGCCGGACTGGTTCGAGACGTACGTCGGCCTCGAGCAGGCGACGTCGCTCATCCGGACGTACGAGCTTCAGTTCGTTCCTGGCCTGTTCCAGACAGAGGATTACGCCAGGGCCGTCACCGTTCTCGGTCACCGCTCCGCGACGCCCGTTGAGATCGAGCGGCGCGTCAGCCTCCGGCTGCAGCGCCAGCAGATCCTGACCAGGTCAGACGCGACGCCCCGGGTATGGGCGGTGATTGACGAGTCGGCTCTTCGGCGGCCGCTGGGCGGCCGGAGCGTCATGCGCACTCAGCTGAGCCGGTTGCTGAAGCTGACTGGATTGCCGCAGGTGACGCTCCAGATCATGCCGTTCGACCGCGGCGGGCATTCGGCGGCCGGCGGGTCGTTCTCTATTCTCCGATTCGCCGAACCCGACCTGCCGGACATCGTCTACATCGAACAGCTCACCGGTGCCCTCTACCTGGATAGGCCTGAAGAGACCGACCATTACCGGGAGGTCATGAACAGCCTCAGCGCCGAAGCTGAGACCCCGGCCGAGAGCGAGCGGCAGCTCAAGCGGCTGCTCGACACCATCTAGGCAGGCGCCATCCTTACCCGCGTAGCAGGTCGCCAGCGGGAGCGCTAATCTGCTGTGTAAATATGGCGATAGCGGGTCGCAGCGGACCAGCGAAAGGGCAGTCTAAATGGTGAGTGAAGGCGCACCGGCAGCCAGCGAGACAGCGCCCGCGCCTAGCGACGCGCCGGCGTTCGACACGAGCGTGGCCCATGTTGCTCGTGTCTATAACTATTGGCTCGGCGGCAAGGACAACTTCGCCGCGGACCGGGCGGCGGCCCAGGCGGCAATGGCGGCGTTCCCCGACATCGTGCACTCGGCCCGCGCGAACCGGGCGTTCCTGCGCCGGGTCGTGACGTATCTGGCCGGCACGGTCGGCATCCGGCAGTTCCTCGACATTGGCACCGGGATTCCGAGCGCTAACAACACTCATGAGGTGGCGCAAGCTGTCTCGGCCGACTGCCGCATCGTCTACGTCGACAACGACCCCGTGGTACTGGCTCACGCCCGCGCGCTGCTGACCAGCACGCCGGAGGGAGCGACCGACTACATCGACGCCGACCTTCGCAATGCCGATCAGATTCTGGCCAAGGCCGCCGAGACGCTCGACTTTAGCCAGCCGGTCGCGGTCATGCTGATGGCGATCTTGCAGCACCTCAGCGACGATAACGATCCGTACGCAGTGGTTGGGCGGTTGATGGCCGCGGTCCCGTCCGGTAGCTATCTCGCGCTGTCGCACCCGGCAAAGGACATTCACGCGGCGGAGATGGCCGAGATGGCCAACAGGTTGAACCAGACCATGGCCGAGAAGGTCACCTTCCGCACTCAGTCCGAAGTAGCGCCGCTTTTCGCCGGACTTGAGCTCCTCGAACCGGGGATGACGAATGTCCCGGACTGGCGGCCGGAGACCGCCGAGGAAGCTAGCAGCCCCGCGGCTCTGTGGGCCGGCGTGGCGCGGAAGCCCTAGACCGCCGTCTGGCCCACCGACTGGGTTTTCGGGGGGTCGTCGGGGGGTGTCCCGCCGGCGGTGAGTCTTGCCGCCCGCGGCACGAGGAACGCGGCCAGCGCGGCCGCGGCGAGCCCGCGAGCACCAGCCACGATCAGCGTTACCCGCGGGCTGGTGGCATCCAGCAGCATGCCCCCGAAGATGTACGACACGCCAGCGGCTGCGCCGACCGCGCCGTAGAAGTTGCTGAAGGTCCGCCCCAGCAGACCGGCCGGGACGACGCGCTGCAACAGCGTGTTGTGACCCACGTCGAGCGCCGCGATGCCGAGTCCGCGGACGACCTGGAACGTGAGCGCAGCGAGGATGACGCCAGCGGTCCCCGTCAGTAGGTTGCCCAGGCTGGTAACCGCGTATCCGATGACCACCAGGGGCGGCAGGGCCAGCCGGCGGCCCGTCCTGGCCAGGAGCCAGAATCCGGCCAGCATGCCGAGCCCGGCGCCGGCATAGACCAGGCTGGCGGCCGCATCGCTGCCGTGGAGCGTGCGCCGGGCGAGGAACACCAGGGCAACGTCGTCGACGGCGTTGAAGAGCACGACTGCGCAGAAGACGAGCGTCAGGATCCGCAGCAGCCTGTCCCGCCAGAGATAGGCCAGACCAGCCCGCGCCTCAGCGAGCAGTCCCGCACCGCCGGTGGCGGACGGCCCGTGACCTTGCCGATCGCCCGCGTCGTGCCGGCGGGCAGGCATAGTCGCCCGCATTGCAGGCAGCGTGACGAGCAGCGCGGCCGAGATCGCGAACGTGGCTGTGTCAACCAAGAGCAGGTCTCGTACTGACAGCCACGCCAGCAGCGCCGCGCCGGTCAGCGGAGCAAAGCCGTCCATGCCGTTCGTGCCGAACCCGATGGCGGCGTTGGCACGCTCCAGCTCAGCGCTGCGGACTAGCTCGGGGACAGCTGCCTGCGACGCTGGCCGGAAGACAGCGCCCACGCACGCCTGGATTCCGACCAGGACCAGCAGCAGCGGCAGGCCAGGCAGCGCCAGCGCGATTACGGAAACGATCGCGCCCTGGACTAGCTCGCAGCAGGCCATCACGACGCGCTTGTCCAAGTGGTCGCTGACCATACCCGCGAAGGGGCTCAAGATGCTGGGAACGAAGTCACCGGCGATCAGTAGCAGCGCCACGGCGAGGCCGCTGCCGAAGCGCTGGGCCGTGTACAGCATCAGCGCGATGAGCCCGATACTGTCACCGGCGAAGGACAGCAGCCGCGCCGTCCACAGCCGACGGAACGCCGGGTTAGCGCGCAGGAGGCCAGCGACCCCTGATCGGCTCACTCGCTCGGGCCGCCGGTGTCCGGCACTGGCGCGCTCCTCGATCGCTAACAGGCGGTCAACCGCTCGCCGTGGAGCTTATTCGCGCGGCGATGGCGGCGACCACCGGTTTTCGCGCTAGCGGCGCTCGGTGAACTGGTCGGGATCGCGGGCTGGCCGGTCGGCGGGTGGCGCGGCCGGCTGGCCGACCCCGATCGCCCCCATCGGCTCGAAGCCCGGCGGCAGGCCGAGCGCCTGCTGGGCGACTTCGCGGCAGAACATGGTGCTGGAAATCCAGCAGGACCCGAGGCCGTCGACCGCAAGCGAGACGAGCAGGTTTTCGATCGCTGCGCCCATGGCGACCAGGAACATGGCTCGCTCGGACGCGTTGCGTGGTGCGTCCGGATAAGTGTGCGCGGCGTCTGCAACCAGGCAGGGGACGATAATCAGGGGCGCTCTGCGGAGCGGCTCACCGCGCCGGACTCGCCGGGCGATCTGCTCGGGCGTGAAGCCGTCGGCCGTGAGGTCAGCCATCCAGGCAGCGAGCATGTCGTCGAGCAGCTGTGTCCTGGCCTCGGCTGACTCGAGCACGACGAACCGCCACGGCTGGCTGTGGTGTGGCGCTGGCGCGGTAATTGCCGCCGCGATGGCCCGCCGCACCGCGTCAGGCGATACCGGCGCGGACGTAAAATCACGTACGGTCCGCCGCGCTGCCAGGACATCCGCAGCGCCGAGTCGGAACATGTCCTCTGCCGCCGGCCGGATGATCGCCGTGGCGCCTGGCCCGGCGGAGTCGGTGACCAGGTCGGGAATGCCGCGGACGATCGCCACCGGGACGCCGGTCGTCTTCTCCTTGATCAGGTCTGCTGCGGCCGCGAGCTCGTCGGCGACGGCGGCAACCGTGACTTCCAGGAGATTGCCGAAGGTGTCGGTCTGACCGCGATGATCGCGCAGGGGCGTGACCCCCGCGGCGCCGATCGCGGTGTCGGTCTGCCCGGCGCGCCAGGGCCTGCCCATGGTGTCGGTGATGATGACCCCGAGCCGGGCGCTTGCGCGGCCGCTGATGCCCTTGCGCAGCGCTTCCGCCGAGGCGTCAGGGTCGGCGGGGAGCAGCACCAACGTGCCGGGCTCGGTGTTGGACTCATCGACGCCGGCCGCGGCTAGCACCAGGCCGTGCCGGGTCTGGCTGATCGTGGTCGGGCCGCGCCGCGCGACCACGCGGACAGTCTCGGCCCGGATGGCGTCCTCCCGGTCGCCGCGGACGACACGGTCTTCGGCCTTGCTGACGATCTTGGAAGTGATCACCACGATGTCGCCATCCTGCAGCCCCGGACCTGCGAGCGCTGCGTCGGCGATGAGCGCAGCCAAATCGTCGCCGGCCTTGATTTCGGGCAGGCCAGTTACCGGGAGGATCGTCAGCCGGTCCGGGCCACGCGTGAAGCGCTGGCTGGTCAAGGCCGTACCTCCAGCGCCAGGTCGACGGCGGCCTTGGCTATCTCCGCTGATTTGGCCACCGTGGTCATGTATAGCGGACGGCTGCGGACGGCGATGCCTGCCAGCTCTGGCGCGTCCACCGCGTCCTTGTCCTGGTCGTCGACGAGCCAGCCGTCGAGCAGGTCAGCTCCGTAGTGCGCGCCGACCGCGGTGGCGGACGTCTCGACGCCGATCGCGGCCAGGCACGCATCGGCCATGCCCCGAACCGGAGCGCCGCCGATGATGGGCGACACGCCAACGACCGTCTTCTGCCGAACCGCGGCGGCGATATCCGGCACCGCCAGAATGACGCCGACGCTCACAACCGGGTTCGACGGCGGCAAGATGACGAAGTCTGCGGCCCGGATGGCCTCGAGCACGCCAGGTGCCGGCCTGGCGGCCGCCGCGCCGATGGCCTCGATCTTGCGTGCTGGCACTGCTGCGCGCAGCCGCACCCACCACTCCTGGAAATGCAGTACTTGCTCGCAGCCATCCAGTTCGACGATCACATGCGTCCGCACCGGGTCGTCGGACATCGGCAGCAGCGCCACGCCGGGCTGCCACCTGTCACAGAGCACCCTGGTGGCCTCGGAGAGCGTACGGCCCTGGGCGAGCAGCTGACTCCGCAAGATGTGGGTGGCGATGTCCAGGTCGCCGAGGCCGAACCAGCCGGGACCGGCGCCGTACGCAGCCAGCTCGGACAGGACCACGTGGCTCTCGCCGGCGCGGCCCCAGCCTTGCTCCTCGCTGATACCACCGCCCAGTGTGTACATAACCGTGTCCAGGTCCGGACAGACGTGCAGGCCGAATGGAGCGAAGTCATCGCCGGTGTTGCCGATCACGGTGACGTCGGCGTCCGGAAGGGCGGCGCGCAAGCCGCGCAAGAACCTGGCGGCGCCGACCCCGCCGGCCAGAACTGTGATGCGCATGCACGAAAGTCTTGCAACTCCGACGGCCCGCGTGCGCGTTACCCCGCCGTTTGAGTCGGGGTTACGCGGCGCCCGGATGACTGGGACCAGGTCGCGACGGCCCCGTTCCCGGAAAATATCAGGCGGACTTTCGCCGCATCCGGGGCAACCAGGTGGCCATTATCACGTATCTCCCTTGACGAGCAGCAAGACACGCGCGTGTAATTTCACTCATGTAATTCTCGCGCCGAGCAGACGGGGGCGGGAGCACGGGGATCTGACGCAGGGAGGTGTGCAGTGGCAGACGTCATCGTCTCGCTGGTGCACGACGCGCTCGGCATTGGTGCAGACGATGCCGCGGAGCAGAGCTGGCAGGATCGCGCGCTGTGCGCGCAGACGGATCCGGAGGCCTTCTTCCCGGAGAAGGGCGGCTCGACCCGCGAGGCCAAGCGGGTTTGCCGCAGCTGCGAGGTCCGGGCCGAGTGCCTGGAGTACGCGCTTGGCCATGACGAGCGCTTCGGAATCTGGGGCGGCCTGTCTGAGCGGGAGCGGCGCAGGCTGAAGCGGCAGGCGGTCTAGCCGCGCGCCGGGCCCTGAGCCCGCCCGGCACATCCTGTCTGGCCATCTAGCCGGGTCAGATTCGCGTATTGTTCACGCGTACCCCTACCAGGGCAGTCGGTGTCTCAAGCCGCCGGCCTGGCAAGCTAACCCCCGGACAGCAAGCGAATCTCTTGTCGCCTACCGACTCGTATTCCCAGCACGTGGTGACCGCGGTGATCGTCGCCCACGACGGCACCACCTGGCTCCCGGGCTTGATGGACGCGCTGAACGAGCAGACCAAGCCGGTCCAGCGCGTCGTCGCCGTTGACACGGGCAGCCGGGACCGCAGCGGCTCCGTGCTCGCGGCGCTGCTCGGGCAGAACGCTGTGTTCGGCATGGATCGCAGCGCTGGTTATGCCGCCGCAGTGCGGCGGGCGGTCCAGCACAAAGCGGCGAGCTCGCCAGTGCCGGGCGGACAGTCCAGCCGGGGGCGCGACGACCGGGTCGAGTGGCTCTGGCTGCTCCATGATGACTGCGAGCCGGCTGCGGATGCCTTGGAGCAGCTGCTTCGCGGTGCGGCCGAGACGCCGACCGCCGTAGTGCTCGGCCCGAAGCTCATGGACTGGACCGACCGCGATGTCATCCTCGAGGCCGGCCTCACTGTCGACACGGCCGGCCGCCGCCTCACCGGCGTCGAGCCGCGCGAGGTCGACCAGGGCCAGCATGACGGCGACCGGGACACCCTCGCCGTATCCAGCGCAGGGATGCTCATTCGCCGCGACGTGTGGGAGCAGACCGGCGGGTTCGACCCCGGAATGACGCTGTTCGGTGAGGAGCTGGACTTCTGCTGGCGGGTACACGCCGCCGGCTATCGGGTGCGGGTCATCACGGACGCCGTCGTCTTCCACGTGCAGGCCGCCACGCGCAGGCGGCGGGCCGTGTCCGTGGGCCGCAGGCCGCGCCTGCTCGAACGCCGCAACGGCCTCATGACCCTGCTCGGCAACCTGCCGTTTGGCCCCATGATCATCTCGCTGGTCGGCAACGTTCTGCTGTCGGCCGCGCGCATACTTTTCTATCTCGTAGCTAAGCGGCCGACAGCGGCGCTCGATGAGTCCGCAGCCGTCCTCAGCGTCGTCGGTCATCCGGTCAAGCTCGCGGGCACGCGCCGCCGCCGCGCCCGCGGCCGGCGGGCCGCCTACAGCAGGCTCCGCGCCGACCTGCCCGCCGGCCGGTCCATCCGCCGGTTTATCGAGTTCGCGGCCATGATGCTCGCCCGGTCTGCCCCCGAAGACCTCGCCGGCGCCCATCACGCCTCGGACGACCCGGCGGACGACGACTCGCTGCTCGTCGACACCGGTTTGCTGCAGCGGCTGCTGACCCGTCCCGGCGTGCTCCTGACGATCGGGCTGATCGTCGTCGCCGGCGTCGCTGAACGCTCCATCGTGACCAGCGGAACGCTGGGCGGCGGGTCGCTGCTGCCCGCGTGGGAAGGCGCCTCCGGGCTCTGGTCGGAGTTCCTGCGCGCGTACCACCCGACCGGGACTGGCTCGGCCAGCATGGGGCCGCCCTACGTGGGGGTCGTGGCCCTGCTCGCGTCCATCCTGCTCGGCAAGGCCTGGCTTGCCGTTGACCTGCTGTTGCTCGGGTGCGTGCCGCTGGCTGGCATCACTGCATTCCTGGCATTGCGCCGCGTCACGACGTCGGTTGCCATCCGGGTCTGGGCGGCGGCGTCGTACGCGTTGCTGCCGGTTGCCTTCGGGGCCATCTCGGCCGGCCGGCTGGGCAGCGCAACCGCGTTCGTGCTGATCCCGCTCATCGGCCTGCTAGCTGGGCGGATGCTCAGCCAGCCGCCGCGACTGGCCCGGCGGGCCGCCTGGGCTACCGGGCTCACGGTCAGCGTGGGCGCGGCCTTTGTTCCGCTCCTATGGCCTATGGCCGTTGCGGGCGCAGTTGCAGCGGGGCTTGGCTTGCGGCGCCGGCGGACGACGCTGCCCAATCTAGCCATCGTGGTGCTCACGCCGCCCGTTCTCCTGCTGCCCTGGCTCGCTCCGCTGCTGGCGCACCCGACCCAGCTGCTGCTGGAGGCCGGAATCCAGCAGCCCGGACTAGCGGACGCGCACCTGTCGGCTCGTTCGCTGCTGCTGCTGAGCCCCGGCGGTCCCGGCCTGCCGCCCCACTGGGTGAGCGGAGCGCTGCTGCTTGTCGGCCTAGCCGGGCTGCTGACAACGCGGCGCGCCGCGCTTGTCATGTCCGGCTGGGTAGTCGCCGTCCTCGGGTTCATCGTCGGGCTGCTGGCGAGCCGCGTGAGTGTTACCCCGGCCGGCGGCCAGCCGGGCGTCGCGTGGCCGGGCGTCGCGCTTGCTGTTGCCGCCGCGGGGGTGCTGCTTGCGGCCGCCGCGGGGGCCGACGGTCTTGGGCAAGGCATGTCGCGCAGCGGCCGGACTGGGGTCAGGCGGCTGGGCTCTGGGCGCGCTTTCGCCGCGACCATCATCGGCCTCGCCGCGTGCACGGCGCCGCTGCTGGCGGCCGCTTACTGGATCAAGGACGGCGTCAGCGGGCCGATCGGACCGGCATCGGCGGGCCAGGTTGTGCCGTCGCTGGTGTCCAGCACCGGCGCCGCTGGCCAGCAATTGCGCACGCTGGTACTGACGTCCTCCGGCAGCCGTATCTCGTACCTGCTTCTGCGCGGGGGTAGCCCGCAATTCGCGGACCCGAACTTGACGGAGGCGCCCGCAGCCCAGGCCGCGCTCGCGCGAGCCGTGGCCGCGCTGGTAGCACCCGACGGCGGTGAGGCGGTCAATCAGAGCCAGCTGCTCGCCAGGTTCGACATCGGGTTCGTCCTCGTGCGGGCACCGCTGAACCAGACCCTGGTCAGCGTGCTCGACGGAGTGCCGGAGCTGACCGGGGTGAGCATGACGCCACAGTTCGATCTGTGGCGGCTTACCGTGCTGCCGTCTCGGGTGAGCGTGGTGGAGCCGAACGGCGCCGTCGTGCCAGTTCGGTCTGGGCCGATCGGCGTCGCGGGTTCGCAAGTACCCGCGGCCGGCGGAACGGTGCTGCTCGCTGAGCCGGCCGGCAACTGGTCTGCCTCGGTCAACGGGCACGCGCTGACGGCCGTGCCATCGCCGGGTAGCCCCTGGGCGCAGGCGTTCAGGCTGCCCGCCGGCGGCGGCACACTGAGCGTGAGCCGGAACGCGCTCGCGCACGACCTGGTGATGGCGCTGGAGCTGCTCGCGTTCGCGGTCGTCGCGGCGCTCGCCTTGCCGGGCATCCGGACCGCGGCCGAGATGGCGGCGGCCGGCGACGTTGATGACCTTCCCAGCGAGTCCGCAGGCTCTGCTCGCGACCGCGCCGGCGAGCGCCGGCCGCTACTGTCCGGAGCCGATCGCGGCGGCAGGGATGCGCGCGCTGCCCAGTCAGGGCGCGGACGGCGGCCAGCCGCCCCGGCCCGGCCTAACGTTCCGGCGTTCGCCGTCGGCAACGGCGAGGCGGAGGCGGCCAGTGAGCAGCACGCGTCGCGCCCGGGGGCGCTAGCAGGCTCCGGTGCGCTAGGGCGCTCGAGCGGGCCAGGCCGCGAGGAGTCCGACAGGCCGCGGCGCGAGAAGGCCGTGCGGGGCCGGAAGCTCGGCCGCAGCGGGCGCCCTTCGCGAGCGGGCCGGGGCGCCGTGACGGATGCCGGGGTTGCGGGCGCTGGCGATTCGAGGGTCACCGGTGCCGGCACCACCGCTGCTGGGATCGCGGGTGCTGGGGTCGCCGGCGCGGCCGCCGCGATCCGGGCAGCCACCCAGCGGCGGGGCGGGCACAGCCAGCCAGATCCGCTGACGACCGAGCAGCCTCATGGTGATTCGCCAGGCTCCGGCGATCCGCGGTACGGCGGTTCGTCAGGCTACGGCGGTTCGTCAGGCTACGGCGGCTCGTCAGGTTACGGCGGCTCGTCAGGCTATGGCGTCGGGCCGCGCCGTAGCGCGCTGTCGCCCTCTGGCCACTTCGACGAGCCCTACGACGCCCAGCATGGCGACCCGGACCGGCACGCACCTGCGGGCGAGGGCGGATCGGCGTCGGGTACGCGATACTCGGATGCGGCGTATTACGCCGAGCCGCCAGGAAGCGGGCCGTCGACTAGCCGGGAGCAGGCTCCCGACTCCGGCTCCGGTTACCGCCGCGGCGCCCGTCACGACGAGGGCGGGGCAGGCAACGACGGTCGCGACGGACGCCGCGGCCGGCGAGGCCGGCGAGGCAGCGAACGCGACCGGGATGACGGGGACCGCGGCCGCTCTCCGGAGCGGCCAGGCCATGACCGCGGCGGCAGTTATGCCGACGAGCCTGACCATGCGGGCGCGTCAGGCTATCGCCCCAATGGCGACGCCTATGGCGACGACGACTACGGCCGCGGTTACGACAGCCGGGCTCGGCCGGCCTCCGACGCGCCCGGATATCCCCCGGTCCACGACTACGGGCCTGATAACTCCGGTAACTCCGCTGGTTCCCGCGGCCACGGTGGCAGTTCCTGGGGCGAGCCTGACCAGTCCTCGGCCTGGCCGTCAGGCGACCAGCGCGGCTGGCCGCAGCCAGATGATCAGCAATGGTCCGATGCGGGCGACGGGCTTGACGCTCTCCCGCCTGGCGAGGTGCATCACGACTGGCCGGGCCGCGAGGACAGAAGAGGACGCGGCTGGCCCGCGCCCCGGGATGGCGAGGACGAGACATGGTGAGCCGGTCACGGTACGGCCGGCCGGTGTTTGCCGCGCTCGTCCTCCTGGCGCTCGCTGGGATCTACCTCGTTGCGGGCCGTGGCCAGCACGCAGCCGCCGTCAGGCAGCACGCCCAGCGCGCGGCCCAATCAGACCGCGCGCCGGTTACGAGCGCCGTCCGGGTCTGCCCAGCGGTCGGCTCGGGCGCGCCGACGGCCGCAGGCGTCGCGGTAACCGCGCTGCCCGCTGCGACATCCGCTGGCAGCGCGGTGATCACCCGGCTGACGCCTGGTGGCAGCCCCACGAGCGGCGCGGTAGTCGCCACCCATACGCGGCCCGCCGTCTTGCAGATCTCGAACCCGCCTGTTGCGGCCCCGCTTACCCAGGCGCAGCAGGCCGGCCAGCCTGGCTCGAGCCCGGGCGTCATCACCAGGGCAGCCCGAGGCGGCGTGGAGGTACAGGCAACCGGCGCCATGGCTCAGGGGCTGGACGTCGAGCAGACCGGCCCAGGGGGGCTGGTCACTGCCCAGTGCAGCGCGCCTGGCACGAGCTTCTGGTTCCTCGGACCAGGCCAGGCCCCGGCTGGAACTATCCAGCTCTACCTGGCGAACACGGGCAGCGTGGCGGCCGACGCGCAGGTGTCGGTCGTCACGGACGGCACGAAGGGCCCGCCCCTGCTCGGTAACGCCGACAACGGCATTACCGTGCCGCCGCACGGCGTGGTCGTGCAGTCGCTCAGCCAGCTGCTCCAGTCCTCGAAGGTCGTGGCGCTTAACGTCACCACAAGCGTCGGCCAGGTCGTGGCCGCCGTCCGGGAGAGCAGCTCGCCTGGGGCTGACGGTAACTGGCTGCCCGCAACGGGCGCGCCGGCACAGCACCTGGTGATTCCGGGCATGCCCGGCGCGCCAGGACCGCGGAGTCTGTACATCGCCGTCCCGGGCACAGCGGCAGCGCAGGTGAAGATCACCGCCGTGACGGCGAAGGGTTCGTACCAGCCCACCGGAGGCACCGGCATCGACTTGCTCGGTGGCTCTGCACTCTCGATCCCGCTGCCGTCGCTGGGTGGGGTGCCGGGAGCCATCAGCATTTCCGCCACGGCGCCCGTCGTCGCGACCATGCTGGCGCCCGGCGGCCCGGCCGCTACCCCCGGCGCCCTCGCAGCCCCGGCCGGGCCGGTGCTGGAACAAGGAGTGGTGGCGGACAACCCGGCCGGGTCAGCTGGGCGCACCGAGCTGGTGCTGTCGGCGCCGCGGCATGCCGCGTCGGTCCGGATTACGACCGCCACGCCGACGCTGGCTGCTTCCGGGCAATCGGGCCGCGTTGTACAGATCGGGGCCGGCAAGTCAGTGGTGGTGCCAGTGGTTCCGCCGGGCGGCAAGGCCGGCGCCTTCTCGGTTATCGTGACGCCGCTCTCCGGCGGCCCCGTCTACGCGGGCCGCGTCATCACCTCCGGCGGCACTGTGCGCTCCATCCTGGCAGTGCGGAGCTCGCCGACATGGATAGCATTGCCCGGCGTGACCGAATCGCTGTCTGCGTTCCTCCACTGACAGGCCCCTACTCCTCTGCCGGGTAGCCAGGATCAACGGTCTGGGGATCCACGCCCAGCCAGTGCGCGAACTGCTCGACTATCACGTCAAGTACGAGTTCAGCCAGCTCTTCCTGGCCATCGGCGCGGGCCAGGAGCGGGCGCCGGTAGAGGACGATGCGCGCTGGTCTGTCGGGCAGCTCGGTCAAGTCGGCGAGCCCGGTCAGGTCGGTCAGGCCAGACAGTTCGGTAGCGAACTGCCCAGCCGCTTCCGGGTCAGCTGGGGGAACTGATCCGGGCTCGAGCCGGGCGAGTGGTATGGGCTCGGGATCGTCGTTATCGGGGATGACCGGCGGGATCTCCTCGACGCCGAACTCAACCCCCGACAGCTCGGTTTCCCAGCGCGGCTCCAGCTGGGAGAGGGCGAGCAGGACAAGATCGTCGAATCGTTCCGACCGGGTCCGGTACAGCGGCACGCCGCGTGGCACGATCGGCCCGCGCAGCCCTCGGCCATGCCGGTCACGCCTGCGAACGAGGCCCGCTCTCGCCCGGCCAATGCCTTCGCCGTCGTGCACAGTAACTGAGCGTATCCCAGCCCGGAACGGTAAGTTTCGTCGCAGCGATCTGCCAGACGGAGACACGATCGCGCAGTGTGCCCCAGGTGGTGGCGTTACCGTCCGCCGATCGATACCGTCAGCCGTTGTGAGCGAGCATCGCGATCCCCCGGTGAGAGCCGCGAACGGGCTGCTCGCTGCCAGGCGCGCCCACCGCGTCGGGGTGCCGGAAACGTGACCGCACGCCAGTGCTCCCGCCCCGCGTGCCGGCAGATCGCCGTCTACACGCTCACCTACGTCTACCGCGACTCGACGGCGGTGCTGGGGCCGCTCGCCGCGTTCGTTGAACCGCACTGCTACGACCTGTGCGCCCGGCACGCCGATCGGATGACCGCGCCTCGCGGCTGGGATGTCGTCCGGCTGCCGCTCGGCGACCCGCCAGAAGAACCGGTCGAGGTCGACGACCTGGAGGCGCTCGCCAACGCCGTCCGGGAGGCCACCACGCCGCGCACCCCGGCCGAACCCACTGGTCAGGGCGTCGAGGTCGGCCGCCGAGGCCATCTGCGGATCTTGCGGTCGTCGCCCACCGATGGCGGCCGGGTTCGCTAGCCTTCCCGGCCCCGTTCCCGCCCCCGGCACGATCATCGTCGCACCTTTGCGTAGGGTGCACCGGTAAGATCCTGATGCTCGGGAGCGAGCAGGAGCCCGGCAACCACAGCGACTGGAGTTAGTTATGAAGATCGATAGCTGGCTGCTCGAGATCCTCGCCTGCCCGAAATGCCACTCGCCGCTCCGGGCCGACGACGCCGCCAGTGAATTGGTGTGCACGGGCGCCGACTGCGGCCTGGCCTACCCTGTGCGCGACGACATTCCTGTGCTGCTGATCGACGAGGCGCGGGACCCGGCGGCGGGCGGGCCAGCGGCGGGCGAGGCGGGCGCCGGCAGCACAGGGGCGTGAAGGTCCATCGCCACTAGCGGGGGTCCGGCCGCCGCGACCGAGCACGGGGGCGGGAAGCGCGCCGTCTTCGCCGCGCTGGCGGCCAATGTCGGCATCGCCGTCACCAAGTTCGTCGCCTTCGCGATCACCGGATCTGCCTCCCTCCTGGCCGAGGGCGTGCACTCGGTGGCCGATTCTGGCAATCAGGCGCTGCTCCTTGTCGGTCGTCACCGGGCGCGGCAGGAGGAGACCGAGGAGCACCAGTTCGGCTTCGGCGGGGAGCGTTACTTCTATGCGTTCATCGTCGCGCTTGTGCTATTCACGATCGGTGCCTTGTTCTCTGTCTATGAAGGCATCCAGCGAATCCGGCACCCTGGGCACCTGACCTCGCCGCTAGTTGCATTCATCGTCCTCGGTATCGCCATCGTGCTCGAGGGTTTCTCGCTGCGGACCGCGATCAAGGAGTCGAACTCGGCCCGCGGCCGGGCCGGCTGGCACAGCTTCATCCGGCACGCCAAAGCGCCTGAACTGCCCGCTGTCCTGCTGGAGGACGTCGCCGCGCTGAGCGGCCTCGTCCTAGCGCTCGTCGGCGTGCTGCTGGCGACGGTCACCCACGACGACGTATGGGATGGCGCCGGCTCGGTGGGCATCGGCCTATTGCTGGGCGTGGTCGCCGCGGTACTCGCGACCGAAATGAAGAGCCTGCTGATCGGCGAGTCCGCCAGCACCGACGTCGAGGCGGCGATCGTGGCAGCCATAGAAGCCGGTCCGGAGGTGGAGCAGGTCATCCACCTGCGCACGCTGCACGTAGGCCCGGAGACGCTGCTAGTCGCGGCGAAGATCGGTGTCCGCCATGACGACTCGGCGGCCAGCGTCGCGGCCGGGATCGACGCCGCGGAGCGCCGGATACGCGCGGCCGTCCCGATCGCGGAGCACATCTTCCTGGAGCCTGATATCTACCGGGCGGGCCGGGCCGATCCCGGCGATCCGGCCGTCAGGGCAGCCAGGCGACGCGCACGGCGCGGACTCGGCTGGCCGGCCGTTCGCGCTCCGCGTAACCGGCCTCCTGGCTAGCCGATCCGCGGCTCAGCGGCCCTGGCAGCCCTAACCGCCGCTCAGCCGCCGGCAGGCTCGTTAACGAAGCCGACCATCCAGGTCGGCTGGATCCGGCCGTAGAAGATGTCCGGGCCCCAGCTTGACGGCGACTCCCCGTAGTGGTCAGTCAGATGCTGTTCGATCCATCCCCGGTCCGGGTGGTCGGCGCCCAGAACCTCGACCGTCCCGTGCGTGAAGACGCCAACCGAGTCGCCTTCCAGGTAGGCCGCGCTGACATTCGGACGGCTGCGCATGTCGGTCGCCTTGACGGAGGAGCCGCTCGTAGTGAACACCCAGCGTCCGCGCAGCAGATGGCCATCGACGGCGCTGAGGCGCGGCCGCCCGCCCGCGCTGACGGTACCCAGTGCCAGGATTCGCAGGCCAGTCAGGCGCGCGACCAGATCGGCGGCCGATGCGGCCCGTGCTGGCGTGATGATCGACTGCAGGTGCTCGCTGGCGCCAGCCCGCGAGCGGTCCAGCAATTGCTGAAGCTCGGCAATGTCTGCGTCGTCTTCCTTCATGACGCACCTCCCGAGCCAGGCCTATCACCGAGGACCGACAGCCTGCGATTTAGCGCGGAGAGCCGCGAGGTCGCTGTCTCGCTGCGCCTTGGCGCGTATATCCGGGTTAAGTCGCGCAGCCTCGGTAACGCTTGCGCGGCCTCGTCAAGTAAGCCTGCCCCGGCCTGATCGCAGGCCGATGAGACCGGTCACTGCGGCGCGCAGGCCGTCGACTGCGGTCATGCCGTGCCTGTGTCTTCCCGATGTTCCGAGTCGGACGGCTCGGGCTCGGTCGGCTTGGCGGCGATGAACTTGACGATGTCGTCGACGATCAGCGTGATGTGCCCGAAGCCGACGGTCTGGAGACGGCTGAGTAGTGAGCCGGGGTCGACCGGGTTGTACGTGTCGTCGGCGTGGAAGTGATGCAGGTCGCTGCTCGCGAGGCTGTCGGATCCGATGAAGACGCCGCCAGGACGCAGCACCCGCAACGCCTCGGCCAGGATCTTGTTCTGCAGCGCGATCGTCGGCACGTGATGCAGCATCGTGAAGCAGCCGACAGAATCAAAGGTGTCCGATGGATACGTCAGCGCGGTGGCGCTGCCGGTCACTATCGCCACGTTCTGACCCGCGTACCTTGCTGCGAGGAGTGCGGCGGCGACCTCGTCGACCTCGATCGCGGTCAGGCTGCTCACCCTGGTGCACAGCCACTCTGTCGCGGCGCCTGGCCCGGGACCGATCTCCAGCATGCGATCGCCGAGCTCGATGTCTTTGGTCAGGGCCGGCAAGACGGCGGTCTGGATGTACTGTGCCCACTCCGGGCTGGTGCATACCTTGGCGTGATTTTCGTTCATGCCCACGACGTTAGGAATTCCGGCGGCGCGGGCAAAGGGCGTAGGCTGCCAAGCTGTGTCGCAGGACAGACATGACCTGGACAGCTACTGTGCGGCTGACGAGCTTTATCCGACCGCTGCCGTTGTCGTGGCGACCTTCCCCATGCCGGCCGGGCTGGTGTTCGACTGGCACACGCACCCCGACCACCAGCTCGCGTGGGCCGCGAGCGGTGTGCTGACCGTGCGCACGCAGGCATCGGCCTGGGTACTGCCGCCCACCCGGGCGCTCTGGATACCTGCGGGCCTGCGACACGAGACGCTCTCGACGGGAACGGCGACCATGAGGTCCGCCTACATCCGGCCTGCGCGGTGTGAGATCCGCTGGGCCGAGCCGACCCCCGTCTCGGCTAGTCCGCTGCTGGCTGAGCTGATCGGATACCTCGAAGACCCGGAGCTTGAGGCCGGCCGGCGGGCCAATGCCGAGGCTGTCCTCGTCGACCTCCTGCAGCCGGTAGCCATGACGACGATCGAGGTCCGCATGCCAGTCGACGACCGGGCCAGGAACGTGGCCGACGCCATCGCCGCCGACCCGGCCGATGGCCGAACGCTGGCTGACTGGGGCCGCGACGTTGGCGCTAGCGAGCGGACCCTGGCCCGGGCGTTCCTCGCCGAGACAGGAGTGAGCTTCGGCCGGTGGCGCACCCTGCTGCGGGTGCAGCTAGCGCTCGCCCAGCTAGCTCACGGCGAGCCCGTAGGAAACGTGGCCCGGCGCGTCGGCTACGACTCCGACAGCGCGTTCGTCCAGGCGTTCCGGCGGGAGACCGGCGTCACGCCGGGGGCGTACTTCCGCCAGAGCGCCTGACGGGTCCTCGCGTCGGCGGCTGGCTGAGGAGCCGGAGCGCGCGCTCCTGCTCGAAGTCGAGGGCGCGGGCAGGCTGGGGCTGGATGCGGCCAATCCGGCGCCCGAGGTCGGCCACATCCGACCGTACCCGCGGGTCGGCGAGCACCCGGATCCCGAAGGCCAGGGCGACCGGGCTGATGTCGTAGCGGCGCTCTAGTGACAGGCCGAGCGCCACCGCTGCCACATCGGCGTCGGCAAACTGGCGGTGCGTGCCCGCCTGGTCCGGGCGTTGGACGCCAGCCCGGCGGCGCGATGACCGAAGCGCCGGGAGCAGCCCGAGCGATTCGCGGTATCGGAGCATCCGAGGCGTCATGTCGAGCCGCCTCGCCGCTTCGGTGATCCGCATGGAGCAATCTTACAAACTATTGTTAGAAACGGTCCACTCGACGTGCCGCGGGTATCCCCTCTGGCGTAGCGTCGTGATGACGGCCCGGATCCGGAGCCGGATAGGCGCACTGCTAACCAAGACACCCACGAGTCCCAGACATCAGGAGCCCACATGCCCGTTGAGACACTCCCGTTCAAGGTCGCCGATTTGTCGCTCGCCGATTTCGGCCGGCGCGAGATCAGGCTGGCTGAGCACGAGATGCCCGGACTGATGGCCGTTCGCGCTGAGTGGGCTGACGCCCAGCCGCTGGCAGGCGCCCGGATCACGGGATCGCTGCACATGACCGTGCAGACCGCGGTGCTGATTGAGACTCTGGTCGCTCTCGGCGCACAGGTGCGGTGGGCGTCGTGCAACATCTTCTCCACGCAGGACCACGCGGCGGCGGCGGTGGCGGTAGGCCCCGGCGGCACACCGGAGAACCCGAAGGGCATCCCGGTGTTCGCCTGGAAGGGCGAGACGCTGCCCGAGTACTGGTGGTGCACGGAGCAGGCGCTGACGTGGCCGAACGATGTCGGGCCGAACATGCTGCTCGATGACGGCGGCGACGCAACGCTTCTCGTGCACAAGGGCACCGAGTTCGAGGCGGCGGACGCGGTGCCCGCGGCCAAGGACGACGACGCCGAGGAGTGGCGCGTCGTCCTCGCGGTGCTAGCGGACTCGCTGACGCAGGCGCCAGGCAAGTGGACCGCCATGGCCCACGAGATTAAGGGCGTCACCGAGGAAACCACCACCGGCGTGCACCGCTTGTACGAGATGGCGAAGGACGGGATGCTGCGGTTCCCGGCCATCAACGTGAACGACTCGGTGACCAAGTCGAAGTTCGACAACAAGTACGGGTGCCGTCATTCCCTCATCGACGGCATCAACCGGGCCACCGACGTGCTGATCGGCGGCAAGACCGCGGTCGTCTGCGGATACGGCGACGTGGGTAAGGGCTGCGCCGAGTCGCTGCGCGGCCAGGGCGCCCGGGTCATCGTGACGGAGATCGACCCCATCTGCGCGCTGCAGGCTGCGATGGACGGCTATCAGGTGGCGCGACTGGAGGACGTCGTCGACACCGCCGACATCTTCGTGAGCGCGACCGGAAACTTCCACATCATCACGGCCGAGCACATGAGCCAGATGAAGCACCAGGCGATCGTCGGCAACATTGGCCACTTCGACAACGAGATCGACATGGCGGGCTTGGCCAGGCTGCCCGGTGTCAAGCGCGTCAACATCAAGCCGCAGGTCGACGAGTGGACTTTCCCGGATGGCCACGCGGTCATCGTCCTGTCTGAGGGGCGGCTGCTGAACCTTGGCAACGCGACCGGACATCCGAGCTTCGTGATGTCCAATAGCTTCACCAACCAGGTCATCGCGCAGGTCGAGCTGTTCACCAAGACAGACGAGTACCCGATTGGCGTGCACGTGCTCGCCAAGCACCTCGACGAGAAAGTTGCGCGGTTGCACCTGGACGCGCTCGGCGTGCGGCTCACGGTGCTGACTAAGGAGCAGGCCGCCTACATCGGCGTCCCGGTCGATGGCCCGTTCAAGCCGGATCACTACCGGTACTGACCGGCCACGGGCGGACTCCTCGGGGGGTCGTCCGCCAGGGTCTGCGCCGGCGTCCGACATAGCCGATCCCGGGCTGGCCCTGGCGGGCCGGCCCGGCATCGCCTGGGCGGAGCGCGCGATGCCTGTCCTCGGCATGCTGCGCGGGTCGTTCGCCGACAAGCAGCCCTTTGCTGGCCTCACGATCGGCTGCTGCCTGCACGTAACAGCGGAGACGGCCGTGCTCGTCCGGACACTGACCGCTGGCGGCGCTCGCGTGCACCTAGCGGCGTCGAATCCGCTCTCCACTCAAGACGACATCGCCGCGGCTCTCGCCGCCGAGCCTGGCGTCACGGTCCAGGCGCGCGCGGGTGCCCACCGCAGCGTCTACTACGAGCACATTCACCGGGTCCTGGACAGCGGACCGGATCTAGTGATGGACGACGGTGGTGACCTCGTCAACACGCTGCATGAGGCGCGCGGCGAGCTCGCACCCGGCGTGCGAGGCGGCTGCGAGGCGACTTCCACCGGGGCGGCGAGGCTCAGGCGAATGGCGGCCGCAGGGTCGCTCGGCTTCCCGATGATTGCGGCCGAGCTGTCGGCGATCACCCGCATGATCGATCACAAGTACGGCACTGGTCAGTCCGTCCTGGACGGAATCCTGCGGGCGACCAACACGCTCGTCGCAGGCAAGACGGTGGTCGTGGCTGGATTTGGCCCGTGTGGTTCGGGCGTTGCCGAACGCGCCCGTGGCCTCGGCGCTCAGGTTCTGGTCACCGAGGTGGACCCGGTGCGAGCAATCGGAGCGATCATGCAGGGCTTCCGCGTCATGCCGATGAGTACCGCGGCCCGGCTCGGCGAGGTGATCATTACCGCGACCGGCTCCCGCGAGGTGATCGGCAGCGCCGAGATCGCTGCGCTCCCGGACGGGGCCATGCTGGCGAACGCCGGGCACTTTGACGTGGAGATCGACGTGGCCGCGCTCGCTGAGCTGGCGGTCGAGGTAAATCACGCAGTCCGTCCGCACGCAGACGAGTACGTGCTGGCCGACGGCAGGCGGATAATCCTGCTGGCCGAAGGTCGAGTCGTTAACCTCGTCGCGGCCGAGGGCAGCCCCGCTGCGGTCATGGACACATCCTTCGCTGTGCAGGCGCTGGCCCTGGCCTGGCTCGCTGCGAGTGCGCCCGAACTGGCCGGCGGCGCGGCGCGGCCCGGTGCATCGGCACAGCTCGTTCTCGATGTTCCTGCGTCGATCGACGCTGAGGTGGCGAGCCTCGCGCTAGCTTCTCTCGGTACGCGAATCGACGAGCTGACCGAGTCGCAGCGGAGCTACCTGGAAACCTGGCGGCAGGGTTCTTAGGCGGGCGGCGCGAGCCCTTGGTGAGTGGGCTCCGCCGGGGGCGCCTCAGCGGGCGCATCGGGCGTTGGCGCCGGGTCGGTCAACGCAGGCTGGCGGGCGGCAGGCTGAGCTGGTGCAGGCTGTGTTGCCGCAGGCTGAGCTGGTGCAGGCTGAGCTCGTGCAGGCTGAGCTGGTGCAGGCTCTGTTGCCGCAGGCTGAGCCGGCAATGGCCCAGGTGGCGGCGCAAGCCGGACAAACTCGCGCGCACGCCGGACGGCGAGGACCGCCGACAGATACGCTGCCGGCGGCGTTCCGACCGGCGGCAGCGGACTGACTTGCCCGGCCACGGCGTTCGCGAGCTGCACACCCAGCGCGTCTCTGGCCTGGGGGTTCAGTTCACCGAATCGCCGGAGGTAACTGCTCGCAGCCTCTGCGGTCTCGTCCGACAGCGTGGCGACTTGCACCACCTGGGCCCAGCCCGCGAGCGGCGGCGGCACAATGGCGAACACCGGCGGCAGCGCCTGTCTCGGCGGGACCCGCTCCTGGATCACGTACGTGCCCGCGAAGACGTCGCCGACCCGCTTGCCGCGGGCCGAGATGATCGACGTGATCAGCGCTACTGGCGCGAGCACGAAGGTCCAGATCTCGAACGCGCCGACCAGCGCGCGCACCAGCGCCTGCCGGAACCGCACCGGGCTGCCATCGTCACCGACGACACGAATTCCGAGCGCTAGCTTTCCGAGCGTCTTACCTCGGCTCAGCGTCTCGAACACAGTCGGATACGCGACGATCACCAGCACGTAGGCCGTCAGGAACTCGGCTGCCGCGTAGTCAAAATTGGTTGGTCGCAACGTTATGGTCAGCGCAACCTGCAGGATCAGCAGGCCGACGCCCTGCAAGATCATGTCCAGGAGCCGTGCCGCGATGCGACTCGGAAAGGCCGCCACCGGCAGTTCAAGGGCGACAGCCTCGCCCGTGACGACGTCGGTCATGATCGCTCCTAGCTCAGCGTGCGCATCCGCAGCTTCCCCTCCGGGCGCCGCGGCTCGGGTGAGCCGCCGCAGGCACCGGGCCATTATTGCGCAGGTCGGGCTGTAGTCTCCGGAATCGTGGACGTGGATGCTTTCACTGCAGCGCACCAGGCTGACTGGGACCGGCTCGCGTCGCTCGTCCGGCGCCGCCGGCGGCTGACCGGCGCCGAAGTCGATGAACTTGTAGCGAGCTACCGCCGGACCGCCACGCACCTGTCAGCGCTGCGCAGCGCCGGCCGCGACCCTGCCTTGACGGCGCGCTTGTCTGGCCTGCTCGCGGGCGCCCGCGCAGCCGTCACCGGCGCGCACACGCCAGCGTGGCGCGCGGTTGGCGCCTTCTTCGGCGTGGCCTTCCCGTCGATGGCGTACCGGGCCCGGTGGTGGTGGCTCGCGACCGCGGCCGGATCGTTCTTGCTCGCGCTCGTTGCGGGCCGCTGGATCGCCACGTCGCCAGCCGTTCAGACCAGCCTCCTGTCGCATTCGCAAGTGGCGAACCTGGTGAACCACCAGTTCCGCGACTACTACTCCCAGGACACGGCATCGGCCTTCGCGCTCAAGATCTGGACAAACAACGTCTGGGTGGCCGCCGAGACGTTGATCTTCGGTGCGTTCCTCGGCGTTGGCACGATCCTCGTCCTGGTTGAGAACGCGCTGAACCTCGCCATCGACGGCGGTCTCATGATCGGCCACGGCAAGGCCGTCGAGTTCTTCACGCTGCTGCTGCCGCACGGCATGCTGGAGCTATCGGCGGTATTCCTGGCGGCCGCGGCCGGGCTCCGGATGGGCTGGGCAGTCATCGATCCAGGCCCCCGTACCAGGATCCAGGCGCTCGCCGAGGAAGGCCGCGCGACAATGACGATCGCTCTGGGGCTCATCGTGGTGCTGGCGACGTCGGGGGCAATCGAGGCTTTCGTCACGCCGTCCTCGTTGCCGTCGTGGGCTCGTATAGGCATCGGCGCCGTCGTCGAGATCGCTTTCATCGCGTACGTGGTCACCGCGGGCCGGCGGGCGGGTCGGCTGGGTCAGTCGGCGGACATCACTGAGGCGCCCGAGCACGCGCCCGTGGCCGGCTAGCGGCGCCCGTCAGAGCCGGCCGGCCGCCTTGAGCGTCAGGTAGGCATCGGCGAGCGCGGGTGCGAGCTGCCCCGGCGGCGCATCCACGACGTCGACGCCGTGCCGGGTTAGCAGCGCCGCAACCTTGCCCCGTTCCGTGCGGGCGCGCTCGGCCGCGGCCGCCTGATACACGGCCGCGGCGTCGCCCCGCGCGGACGAGAGCTCGGTAAGCCGCGGATCTGCGGTCGCGGCGACGAGTAGCCGGTATCGACTGGTCAGCAGGTTGATCCTCGGCATGAGCCCGAGTTCGAGTGCCGCGGAGTTGAGGTCGGTAAGCAGCACGACCAGGCAACGTTGACGCGAGGTCGCAAGCAGCACGCTGGCCATGAGGTCACCGTCGGATTCAGCCAGCTCCGGGTCCAGCAGCGCCATCGCGTCCGTCATCAACGCCAGCACCTCGGTGCGGCTAGCGCCCACGACCCTGGCGCGAACCAGACGATCGACGGCGATCAGGTCCACGCGGTCCCCGGCGCGGGACGCCAGAGCCGCGAGCAACAGCGCCGCGTCCATGGCGGAGTCGAGCCGTGGCACGCCTGCGACCCGGCCGGCCGACGTTCGCCCGGTGTCCAGTACCAGAACGACGCGCCGGTCACGCTCGGGCCGCCACGTACGAACCATCACGTCAGAACGCTTGGCCGAAGATCGCCAGTCGATGGAGCGCACGTCGTCGCCGATCACGTACGTGCGCAGGGAGTCGAATTCGCTGCCCTCGCCGCGGTTGAGGCTCCGGTGCTGGCCGTCGAGCGCGCGCAGCTGCGCGAGCTTGTCCGGCAAGTGCCGACGGCTCAGGAACGGGGGGAGCACCCGTACTGTCCACGGCACTACGCGGCCACCTTGGCGCGCGGCGAGCCCGAGCGGACCCAGGGACCGCACTGTGACCTTCGCCGCTAGCTTGTCGCCGCGGCGAGTGGGTTGCAGCGTTGTGGTCACGGTCGCGCGGCCGCGAGGAGGGATCGAGATCTCGGCTCGCCCGCTCGCGCCTACGCTCGGCTGCCATGCGTCGCGGACGAGCCCCCGAACCGTGCGGCGGCTGGGATTGGCGATCGTCAGCGTGGTGGCGCCGAGTTCCCCGAGCATGATGCGAGTGTCGCCAGACCTGGAGATTTGCAGCTGGCGGACGCCCCCAGCGAGCGCTACGTCGACGACGATAGCCGCCGCGATGAGGCTGTCGACGACAACGACGCCTGCGACTGTGCGCAGCAGTAGGGCCGCAAGGGTGCCAATGAGCGCGAGGAGGGCTGCGCGTCCGGTGAGCGCCATTGTTACCGCGGCACGGGAACCGACGACAGGACGCTCTCCAGCACGCCATCGGCGGTTGCGCCTGCCAGCTCAGCCTCGGGACGCAGCTGGATCCGATGCCGGAGGGTTGGCCGGGCGAGTGCCTTGACGTCGTCGGGCGTCACGTAGTCGCGGCCGGCGAGCCACGCCCACGCTCGGCTCGTCGCGAGCAACGCCGTGCCGCCGCGAGGCGAGACGCCGAGCTGGAGCGAGGCCGACTGCCGCGTTCCTCGGCAGATGTCGACGATGTAGCCGGTGACCTCCGCCGAGACTTGGACCTGACCCACGGCGGCGCGCGCGAGGCTCAGATCGGCGGCCGTCGCCACCTGGCGGATGCCGGCGGCCGCGAGGTCGCGCGGATCGAAGCCGGCCGCGTGCCGGGCCAGCACGTCGATCTCCGCATCGCGGTCTGGCACGGGGACGGTCAGCTTGAGCAGGAACCGGTCTAGCTGAGCCTCTGGCAGCGGGTAGGTGCCCTCGTACTCAACCGGGTTCTGCGTCGCTGCCACCAGGAACGGCACGGGCAGCGGCCGCGGCGTCCCTTCGACCGATACCTGACGCTCCTCCATCGCCTCAAGGAGCGCGGCCTGAGTTTTCGGTGGTGTCCTGTTGATCTCGTCGGCGAGGAGCAGGTTGGTGAACACCGGACCCTCGCG
>DATIOU010000030.1:0-26757 GCA_035472835.1 Streptosporangiaceae bacterium
AGAGCCAGCAGGCGCTGACGCTGGGAGCGTGGTGGTGGTTCGTTCCGCCCGGCCTGGCCGTCGCCCTGATCGGCACCTCCCTGGTCCTGCTCAATACCGGCATCGACGAGCTCGGCAATCCGCGGCTGCGAGACGCCAACCGGCGCGCCAAGGTTGACGGACGGCGGCTCCAGCCCAACGCGCCGACGCCGGTCGTGCGTGCCGAGCCGGCGCTGCCGCTGCGGAGCAGCCCGGTGACCGCCTTCGTCCGGTCCTTCTCTCGGAGCGCCTACCTAGCCGATCGGTCGGCCCGACTCAGTGCCACCCAGCCAAGCGAGGGCCAACGATGACGACCGACGTAGGCAGCCCCGTTCCCGCCCCGGCGGAGCCAGGCGGACACGGACGGTTCTCCGGCGAGCCTGTGCTGTCGATACGCGATCTTTCGATCGCGTATCGCACCATCGACGGCGATGTCCGCGCCGTCGACCACGTGTCCGTTGACTTGCACGCTGGTGAGGTTGTCGGCCTGGTCGGAGAGAGCGGTTCCGGCAAGTCGACGCTCGTGTACGGCGCGACCCGGCTGCTGCGGGCGCCGGCCGTGATCACGAGCGGTAGCGTCCACTACCAGGGCCGCCGGATGGACTCGCCGGCCGACATCCTCGCGCTCAGCGCTGACCAGCTCACCAGCCTGCGCTGGCGCGAGATCGCGATCGTCTTCCAGAGCGCGATGAACGCGCTCAATCCGGTCCTGAACATCCACGACCAGCTCACCGACGCGATTCGCGCGCACCTGCAGCTGACTCGCGCCGAGGCCACGGCAAAGGCCGCCGGGCTCATTGACCTGGTCGGCATTCCGCGCACGCGCCTGCGCAGCTATCCGCACGAGCTGTCCGGCGGCATGCGCCAGCGAGTGATGATCGCGATGGCGCTGGCCACAGATCCCGAGGTCGTCATCATGGACGAGCCGACGACAGCGCTGGACGTCGTCGTGCAGCGCGAGATCCTGGGCCAGATCCTCGATCTCAAGGAGCGCCTCGGCTTCGCGATCCTGTTCATTACCCACGACCTGTCGCTGCTGCTCGAACTCGCCGACCGGATCGCGGTAATGTACGCGGGGCAGCTGATGGAAGTCGCCACCGCAGCGGAGATCCATCACGAGCCAGCGCACCCGTACACGAAGCGGCTGCTGCGCTCGTTCCCGTCGCTGCGCGGTCCGCGCAAGGAACTAACCGGGATCCCCGGTACCCCGCCCGACCTGCTGAACCCGCCGCCTGGCTGCCCGTTCCTGCCGCGATGCAGCGAGGGCACCGACGTGTGCGCCACGATCGAGATCCAGCTCGCGCACGTCCAGACGTCGGCCGATCCCGCTCACGTCACTGCCTGCCCGTTCGTGCTTCCCGACGCCCTCGACGCGGCTGGCGGTCAGCCTGCCGTCGCCGCGGCCGCCGGCCAGCCGCGCACCGAGGATGTGAAGCCGTGAGCAGCCAGACGACCGACAGTCAGCAGCCAGACGCTGGCGGCCTGGTGTCTGTCGCCGCCGCTCGCGGGCCGCTGGCGCTCTCGGCCAGTGGTCTGGGCAAGGACTTCCGGCTCGGCCGGGGACACGTCTTGCACGCCGTCCAGAACGTGTCGCTCGGCCTGTACCGCGGCGCCGTCGTCGCGCTGGTCGGTGAAAGCGGTTCGGGTAAGTCCACCGTCGCCAGGCTGCTCGCCGGCCAGGAACAGCCAAGCGCGGGCACGATCGCGCTGGACGGCAAGGTTGTGCACCTGTCCGGGCGGCGTCCGTTCCGGCAGTACAAGAGCGAGGTCCAGCTCGTCTTCCAGGACCCGTTCGCGTCGCTCAACCCCGCACACACGGTTCGCTATCACCTCGAGCGCCCGCTGCACCTGCACCGTCGCTCGCTGTCGAGGCAGCAGGTCCGCGACGAGGCGGCGGTGCTCATCGAGCAGGTGCGCCTTAGCCCGGCCGAAAAGTACCTGGCGAAGTACCCGCACGAGCTGTCCGGGGGCCAGCGCCAGCGGGTCGCGTTCGCGCGGGCACTCGCGGCGGAGCCGCGCGTGCTGCTCGCCGATGAGCCCGTCTCGATGCTGGACGTGTCGATCCGGCTCGAGATGCTGACCCTGCTCGACGACTTGCGCACTCGGTTCGAGCTGGCGATGCTCTACATCACTCATGACATCGCGTCCGCGCGCTACTTCGCCGACGAGGTGCTGGTCATGTACGCGGGGCAGATCGTCGAGCGCGGGCCGGCTGAAGAGGTGACGCAGCAGCCAGCGCATCCATACACCCAGCTGCTGGTGAAGTCGGCACCCGATCCCGACAACCTCGGCGGCGCCCTGCGTAACCGACCAAAGCGCGAACTTCTCAACGGGAACGGGGCCGCCAGCGCCAGTGCCGGCTCGGCGCCTGATGTCGGCTGCCCGTTCACTCCGCGGTGCCCATTCGCGGTCGATCACTGCCGCGAAGAAGCGCCCCCACTCCTGCAGATCTCGTCGTCCATGCCGCCGCGTGCTGGCGGCTGGACGTCGCAGCTCCTTCCGTCTTCGCCGGGCGAGAAGGGGGTGGGGACATTACGAGCTAGGTCAGACGACCCCATACCAGGCGGGATATTAGGCACAGCACAGGAAAGGTGACAATGAGTATCAACTATCCGAGCCCTAAAAAGCTCTTCGCCGTCGCGGCTGTCGGCCTGCTGGCAGCCGGAGTCGGCGCGTGTGGCTCGTCCAAATCAAGCAACGGCGGCGGCGGCGGCTCGTCCGGTAACTCGTCGTCGAACACGCTGGTCATGGAGAGCTCTCCCGAGACGACGATCACTCAGGACTTCAACCCGTTCGTCTCGACGGCTGCACCTCAGGGCATGGGCGCAACGGGCCTGATCTATGAGCCGCTGTTGCAGTTCAACCTCGCGGCGCCGCCGAACTACTACAAGTGGCTGGCAACCGGCTACACCTGGTCCAACGGCGGCAAGACGATAACCTTCGCGATCCGGCAGGGCGTGAAGTTTAATGACGGCAGCGCGATGACCCCGGCCGACGTCGTCTTCACCTACCAGCTGGTGCAGAAGAACGCCGCGATCAACCTGGCCGGTCTGCCGATCACGAGCGTGACGTCGTCCGGCAGCAACGTGACGATCAACTTCAGCTCGTCGGAGTACCTGAACCTGCAGCAGGTTGCCGGCGTGCCGATCCTGCCCCAGAAGATCTGGAGCGCCGCAGGCAGCCCGACCACGTTCACCGATGCCAAGCCCGTCGGCACCGGACCGTACGTGCTCAAGACCTTCACGCCGCAGGGCTTCACGCTGACGAAGAACCCGTCGTACTGGCAGGCGTCGATGGTCAAGGTGCCGAACGTCTTCTTCCCGGTCTACACCTCGAACACCGGCGCGCTGTCGGCGCTGTTCTCCGGGAAGATCGACTGGACCGGCAACTTCATTCCGGGCCTGCAGAAGGAATTCGTCAACACCGCACCCGCCTATCACCACTTCTGGGAGGCGCCGGGCAGCACCAACGCCTTGATGCCGAACCTGAACAAGTGGCCGACCAACCAGCTAGCGGTCCGGCAGGCCATCAGCCTGGCGGTCAACCGCAACCTGCTCGCCTCTGAGGGCGAGGCTGGGCTGGAGAACCCGATTACCAACACCAGCGGCCTCACGCTGCCGACGTTCTCGGCGTGGAGTGGCCCGGCTTCCTCCTACAGCGTCTCGCCGACCGCCGACTCCGCTGCGGCCGCGCAGGTGCTCTCGAAGGCCGGTTACAAGAAGGATTCCAGTGGCTTCTACGCGCTGAACGGCAAGGAGGTCGTGATTCAGCTCATCAGCCCGGCCGCTTACACCGACTACGCCGCGGTGGGAACCATGGTCGCCAACGAGCTCAAGGGAGCCGGCATCAACGCCAGCTTCCAGGGCATCAGCGTCGACGCGTGGAACGCCGACATGGCCAGCGGGAACTTCTCGCTTGCCGAGCACTGGTCGAACAACGGCCTGACGCCATACAACCTGTATGCGAACTGGCTGGACAGCGCTCTCAACAACGGCAAGGCCAACACTGGCGACTACGAGGGTCTGAAGAACAAGACGATCGACGCCCAGCTCGCCAAGCTAGCTGGCGACTCGACGGTGGCTCAGCAGACCGCTGACCTCGCCCCCATCTACAAGTTCGTGTCCGATAATCTGCCAGTTATCCCGATCACCACCGCGTCTGAGTGGTTCGAGTACAACTCGCAGAACTGGGTCGGCTGGCCAACCCAGCAGAACCCGTACGAGACCGGTCAGCCGACCGGAACCAACACCGGCGCTGGCGCAGGCACCGACGAAGTCGTGATCCTGCACCTTAGCCACCGCTAGCAGGGCAGTAAAAACAGCGCTGCACAGCTAACGCTGTCCTAGCGAAGTGGTCCCGTCCCCGGGGGGTGACTCCCGGGGGCGGGGCCGCAACTGAACGACAGCTCGTATGGGCCGGCCAAGTAACGCGGCCCGTGCCAGCGGGCATGCCGCGCGGCTCACCGACCGGTCGCGCGGCATGCCCGCTGGCGCTTTAGCGACTTAGTCGTAGCTGGCCTCGATCAGCCAGCGACCATCCTGGAGCGCCGCCAGCCACGCATTGCCGTCGTCGGTGATGAGCTGGAGTCTGGCCTGCCGCCGCGCGTGCCGCGAATCCCACCACTGCTCGGTGATTGGCCACGGTCCGGCCCAGGACGTGACCGCCCTGACGGGCTTGCCCGCAGCGGTCAGCCAGGCCGGCGGCGCGGACAATTCGGCCCGGCCGCTGACCGAAACCGTGTCGCCCGATTCATCGGTCACGCTGGCCGCGATCGGAACGGGGTAGACGGTCGCGGGCGCGGGCGCGGGAAGCCGCCCTGGCCAGGGGCGATCGGCGGGCCGCTGGGGTTCCCCGGCGTCGCCGAAAGGCACGAGCAGGGCCTGGTCCGCTGGCCGGCGACCGCCGGCCAGCACCGGCGTGACCACTCGGTCGTGGCCGAGCATCGCCTGCACCCGGATGGCCGCACGGGCTACCCGGTCGCTGACCACGCTGTCCCCCCAGAGCGCCAGCTGCCGTCCGGTAGCGCGGACCAGCTGATCCGGCGTCAGTCGCAGCAGCACGATTCCGGCCGTGCCTGGCCAGCCGTCGAGCTGCCAGCGAACGCGCTCGGCTACGGCCAGCGCCGACAGCAACCCGTCATGCCGCCATAGCCGGCTGAACTCATGGCCGTCCGAGCTGCGGACCGACACCTTGACCCGCACGCAGGCGAGTCCGGCTGCCGTCAGCCGGTCATGCATCGTATCGGCCAGCGCCTTGGCCGCGAAGATCACCGGTTCCGACTGCTCGGTCGGCGGATCGAACTCCATCTGAACGGAGAGGTCGGCCGCAGGCGCCTGCGGGATCAGCGGGCGCGGGTCGAGGCCGCGGGCAAGCCGGCAAGCGAGCTTGCCGTCAGCCCCGAACCTGCTCGCTGCTTCGGCGAGCGGCAGGCTGGCAAGCTGGCCCAGCGTCTCGATGCCCAGCCGGGGCAGCAGCTCACACAGCTCGGGCAGGCCGAGCACGCCGACCGGGAAGCGGGCCAGGAACTCCCGCGCCTCCCCCGCCGGCACGAGCATTCCCGTCGGTCCGGTGCGAGCCGCGAGTCCAGCGGCGAACAGGCCGTCAGCGACGCCGACCTGGCAGGTGAAGCCGGCCCGGCAGACCGCCTCAGCCAGCTTGGCCGCGAGCTGGGCCTCCCCGCCGAAGTACCGAGCCGGCCCGCGCGCCGGGATCGCGCAGACGCCTGGCCGCAGGACCTCAACCTGCGGGCAGAACTCTCCGACGACGGCGACGACAGGCTCAAATGCTCGCGCGGCCGCACTGTTTTCCCGCTCCTGCCCGCTGGCAGGCTCCCGCCAGGTGTCCCCCTCATGCTCGCTGTCTGGCGTGTCTAGCCACTGCGGACAGCGGAGCACGAGCACTCGCCGCGACGGCGCGGTAGGACTGGTCATCCGCTGCTCGCTAGCCGTTCGGTGTCGCTCCGATATGCGTCATCGAGGTACGCCTGATCCAGGAAGCGATCGTCTGCGTAAGCACGCGAGCTCGCATCGGCCAGGTCCGCTGTCGTTATCGCGCCGTCCGGGCCAGGCAGCCACAGCCAGGCAGAACGTGGCCGCTCTCCGGCACCCCGCCCGGACGCGATGACGTGAGCCTTGCGGGCCAGCAGCCGTCCGTGCCCGGCACCGATCCCGATCCATTCCGCATCCGTCACCAGCAGCCGGGACTGTGCGCCGGGCCAGTCCCCCGCGACCACGAGCACGCTCCCGTAGCGGCGCGCTACGGCCTCCAGCTTGCGTCGCAGCTGCGCCGACGGCTGATCCGGCGGGCGTAGCAGCACGATGTCGAAACCGTCCAGGAGCGATGCCACCACCTGCGCCCAGCTTGGCCCGGGCTCGCTGACCAGCAGTACGCGGTCCAGATCCAGGCCGGCCTCGGCTGCAGCGCGCACGCCCATGGCCGGGATCCCGACGGCCGCGCACCACGCTCCGTCAGCGACTGCACCAGCCGTCAGTGCTAGCGCCAGCAGCCCCCAGCCCCCCGATGTCACCACCGATCCGCGCTGAAGGGCGCCACCAGGCAGCAACTCCTGCAGCGCGGGCAGAAGCGGCAGCACGCCCTCGCCGGTCAGCACGTCGTCCCGGTGACGTCCTGGAGACAGCGAGATGAGCTGCGCTCCCCCCGTTCCCATCCCTCCACTATCGAACAGGTATTCGATGACTGTCAAGCGGGAAAGCTGCGACTCACCTAATCTGATCCGCATGCCACGGCAAGTCATCGGCCAGGTCCTCCGGCGATACGCCGTGGCCTGGCTGTACGTCGCGGCATTCACCGCCGTCGAGATCAGCTACGAGCTGCTGCGAGCCCGCGACCGGGCGACGTTCCGGGCCTGGGCCAGCACGAGCGTCCACAATCTTGAGCATCACCCTGTCGGAAGCCTCGTCGTCTCGGCGTTCGTGCCGTCCGGCTTCGACCTCGCGTGGCCGTTCATCATCGCGCTGGCTCTGTTCGGCGCGAATCACGTGATCGGCAACTGGCGCACGCTTGTGACCTGCGCCGCAGCGCACCTTATCGGAACGCTGGTGAGCGAGGGCCTCGTCGCCCACCGGGTCGCAGCGGGCGCGCTGCCGGATGCGAACCGCTACCTCATCGATGTCGGACCGTCGTACGTCGTCGTCGCGGCAATCGCGGTCGGCTTGCTGTGGGGCAACTGGCTCGTCCGGTCCGCGGCTGCCATCGACTTCGCGCTGCTGATCTTTGTAGGGCGGATCTTCGAAGGCCTGACGCAGCTTGAAGTCAGCGCCGTCGGCCATGTGACCGCACTGATCACCGGCGCTTGCACTGGCAGCCTGCTGCGCTGGCAACTCCTGCGCAGGCAACGGCAGACAAAAAGCCGCGCATTATCCGGTCATGCATCGGCAACCTGACACAAGATGCACAGCAGCCCAATGCTAAATTCACCATCGACGGGCCTGACGGCCAGCGTCTCGGGGCGTTGCGAAGGGTAGAGGGCAACTACCCGCCCCTGAGTGTCAGGGGCTTTGCGCATTTCAGCGGCTCTGTGAGTTTCACAGGCTTTGTCTCTTCAGCAGATACAAGCAGAGTGAGCTTTCCACGTGAGTTCCGACGTTCACCCGCGCGCCCGGATTCGGCCCGACTGGGTACGGCTGACGGTGCCAGCAGGCACGTCGACCCGCGTCTACGCGGTGGTCGCATGCCTAGGCATCGGCACTGCGCTGGCTGTCATGATCGCAGCATCGCTGACCAGGGCCTCTTGGATGGGGCCCCCGATGGCCATGCCGAAGACCGGGCCGCCGCTGCAGGCCCTCAGCTGGCGTATTCCGCTGGACAACATGGCCCTCGCGCTGTGGCTCGCTGCGGTCGCCGGCGGCATCGGCGTGGCGGCTGGGCTGGTGGCCGTGCGGCGCGGGGCACGGCCTCGGGTCGGACTCCTAATCGGGACAGCCATCCTGGTCGTCGCGATCCTGACAGTGCTACCGCCCGTGGGCTCAACCGACTCGCTGGATTACATGGCCTTCGGCCGGATGGTCGTACTTGGCCACAGCCCGTATGTCATGGTTCCGTGGGATCTCAAGCACATGCATGACGTCGTAGGCGTGTCGATCCCGTGGGAATGGGGCCGAATCCCGACGGTGTACGGCCCGGTCGCAACAGTCGAGCAGTACGTCGCGGCCATGCTGGGCGGCACCTCGCCGGCCCGGATCGTGTTCTGGCTCAAGCTGGCCAACGCGGTGGCGTTTGGCTCGGTCGCGTACACCGCCGACAGGCTGCTGCGGTCGGATCCAGCCGCCCGGTTGCGGGCGCACCTGTTGTGGACCATCAACCCGCTGCTGATCTGGCAGCTCATCGCTGCGGCCCATCTCGATGTGCTTGCTGCCGCCGCTGGCGTGCTCGGTCTCATCATCGCCGGGGGCTGGCCGGCGCTTCCGGCTAGCGGCCGGGCGCCGCTCGGTCGCCTCCTGGCTGGCGGCGCGCTCATCGGATTTGCCGCCGACATCAAGATCACGTTCGCCTTGTTCGGGCTCGGCCTCGCCTGGGCCCTCCGCCGGTCGCATGGCGCGTGGCTGGCCAGCACGGGCGCGATGCTGGCGGTGCTACTGCCCAGCTATGCCTGGTTCGGTCCGCCGGCGATCGAGGCACTCGTGGCACGCGGCAACCGCACGACAGCCGATAACTTTTACCAGCTCTTCGGCCACGGACAGCACAGCTTCCTGATGAAGCACATCGCCGTCATCGCCGCCGTCATCGTCATCGGAACCGCGATCCTGGCACTGAGGCACCTGCCAGGCCGCGTGACTGCTCAGCCAGCCATCTACGCCGCGCTCGCCCTCAGCACCGCCTGGCTGTTTACGTGGCAGTACCAGCTTCCCTCGTACGAGGCTATGATCGTCTGCCTCCTGGTCCTCGTGCCCGCATTCTGGCTGGACTGGCTCGTCATCGCCCGCCTCGTAGCGGGCACCGTCGCGCTCATGCCAGGTAACCCAACACCGCTGCCGTCACACCTGCTGTCCAGGATCTCGACCGACGCCCTGACGCTGGCCGCGCCTATCGTGCTGATCACCGCGCTCGTCGCGATGATCCTTCTCTGCCTGGCAGGCCGGTACCGGTCCCGACAATCCTCGACCGGCGCGCCAGGCGCTCCAGGTGTCGCGAGCGCCGCAGCGGCCGGGGCGCTTGCCCCGCAGTCGCAGGCAGCTACCGGCTGACGACCGGGACCGGCTTGTCGGCCCCAGCCGGAGCTCGTTCCGCACGACGGCGCGCTGGCCGGCTGCGCACCGCCAAGACGATGATCACCACGAGGACCGCGATGCCGGTGAGCACGTACAGGTTTCCGGACACAAGCTGCCAGCCCGACCAGTGGTACTCCGCGTAGGACGGCAGGTCGCCAAGCCGCGCGAACGTCCCTGGCGGCGTGTTGGGCGGTGCCCAGATGAACCCCTCGGAGAATGCGCCGAGATCGATGGGCTGACCCCACAAGAATCCAGGCCATGCACCGAACAACCCGGTGACCAGCGCCGCACCCGTGAACCAGGCCCACCGCACTCGGCCGCGTGCCCGCAAGCCGAGACAGGCCAAAATCGTGACGCCGGGAACAATCCATACCCAGTGGTGATCCCAGCTGATCGGCGACACCAGCAAGGCCGTCAGGGCGCAAGTCACGATGCCCGCCGCGGGATACCCGGCGCGGGCAACCACCGCCGCCGCCAGCAGCCCGGCGACCAGCGTGACGGCCGCGACCGCCAGCCAGATCGGCTGGCCCGCTGCGATGCTTCCGGCGAGCCTGGTGATCAGGCCCTGGAGCGACTGATTACCTTCCCAGCCGACAAAGCCCGTCCGGCTGCCCTTGACGAATAGTCCGTGCAGCCACCAGAGCCGGGAGTCGGCTGGCCGCACGGCGAAACCCACGAGCACCGTACCGAGGAAGGTGCCAGCCGCCACGCCAGCCTGCCGGTACCGCCGAGTCAGCAGCAGGTAGGGGATGAAGATCAGCGGTACGAGCTTGATCCCGGCCGCGAGCCCGACGCCGGCGCCTTTCCACGATCGTCGATCCGGCTGGCACATGTCCCACATGACCAGCGCCATCAGCAGGAGCTCGACTTGGCCGAGATACAGGGTTCGCTGCACCGGCTCGGTCCAGAACAACACTGCCGCCAGCAGCAGCATGCTGCCGACCCTCGCCAGGCTCACCCGGTAGCCAAGGGCACCCAGCGTCACCCAGATCGTCGCCAGAAACGCGAGGACGTTGAAAATAACCGAAAACGCCTGGACGACACCCCACGCGGGTAGCGCCAGCACGGCGAACACAACGGCTGCAAACGGCGTGTAGGTGAACTTAAGCCCGTAGCCCGGCCAGTCGTACAGGGGCGCGGCGACTCCCGCCCGGTAGCCAGGCGCCAGCTGCGCGACGACATCGCCACCCAGCCTGTAGACGTACAGGTCAACGGGCGCCAGCCAGCGGTCCATCGCATGCCCGAGGATGAAAACCAGATAGCAGGCCGCCGTTGCCAGAAACGCGACGGCACCAGCTATCAGCAGCCGCCGATCAACGCGCCGAACAATGCCCACGCGACACGGTAACTCGGGCCAGGGCCGCCGTCGGGGCGGCAAGCCAGGCTATGACCCGGCCGTGAACGACCGATTAGCTAGGCAATACCGAAGCTCAGGCACGGTCAGCCATGGCCCGCCAGATTTAATCGGTTGCGCGCCGCGTAGCCCGCTGGTCTACTTCCATCGGCAACAGGCAACAGGCGCACAAGCGAGGGAGGCGAGATGCGGGCAGCGCTCATGTTCACCGATGGCAGATTCCGCCTAGTCAGAGGACATGACGCTTCGTGCACTCGCTCAACCTCGGGATTCTCGCGCATGTAGACGCCGGCAAGACCAGCCTCACCGAGCGGCTGTTGTTCGCCGCCGGGGTTATCGACAAACTCGGTCGCGTCGATGACGGCGATACGCATACGGACACGCTCGCGCTCGAACGGCAGCGAGGGATCACGATCAAGGCCGCCGTCGCCTCCTTCCGCGTCAGCGACCTCGCCGTCAACCTGATCGACACGCCCGGGCACCCGGACTTCATCGCGGAGGTCGAGCGCTCCCTTGCCGTGCTGGATGGCGCGATCCTCGTCGTCTCGGCCGTAGAGGGCGTTCAGGCCCAGACGCGCGTGCTGATGCGTACGCTGCTGAGGCTGCGAATCCCCACGCTCGTCTTCGTCAACAAGATCGACCGTAACGGCGCGCAACCCGGCCGCGTCCTGGATCAGATCGTGGCGCGCCTGACGCCCGCGGTAATCGCGATGGGCGCGGTGACCGAGGCAGGCACGCGCCGCGCCCGCTTCCGGCCCTTCGGCGCCGGTGACGCGGGGTACGCCACCATCCTGGCCGACGTTCTCACTAGGCAGGACGACGTGCTCCTCGGGGCGTATCTTGACGGCCGTCAAGCGTTCGACTATGCGCGCCTGCGGACCGAGCTCGCCGCGCAGGCGCGCCGTGCGCTGGTCCACCCTGTCTACTTCGGCTCCGCCATCACCGGGGCCGGCGTGGATAGCCTCACGGCCGCCCTGGCCGACTTCCTGCCAGCCGCACACGGCAACGCGGATGGCCCGCCATCCGGCACCGTCTTCAAGGTCGAGCGCGGCCCGGCCGGGGAGAAGCTCGCCTACGTCCGCATGTTCGCTGGCACGTTGCGCACGCGGGAGCCTGTCCCCTACGGGTCCGGCCGCGAAGGCAAGATCACCGCGCTCAGCGTCCTGTCGGACGGCGTGGCGGTGCCGGCAGGTACAGCGACCGCCGGGCAGATAGCCAAGGTCTGCGGTTTGCCGGGTGCGCAGATCGGCGACGTGATCGGACCGGCCGCCGAGAACGGGCGCCTGCACGTGTTCGCGCCGCCCACTCTCGAGACCGTCGTCGACCCGGTTTCCGCCGCCGACCGGCCTGCGCTGTATTCCGCGCTCGCGGAGCTTGCCGAGCAGGACCCGCTCATCAACCTGCGCCAGGACGACATTAGGCACGAACTCCTGGTGTCTTTGTACGGCGAGGTACAGAAGCAGGTCATCCAGGCCACGCTCGCCGAGCAGTTCGGCCTGGCCGTGAACTTCCGCGAGACCACCACCATTTGCGTCGAGCGAGTGCTCGGGACCGGTGCCGCCACGGAAGCGATGGGCACCGGCAGCAACCCGTTCCGTGCCACCGTCGGACTGCGGGTCGAGCCCGGCCCGCGCGCGTCCGGGCTGTCGTTCCGGCTGGAGGTCGAGCTGGGCTCGATGCCGATGCCGTTCATGAAGGCAGTAGAGGAGACCGTCCGCAACACTTTGCGGCATGGCCTGCAGGGCTGGCCGGTCATCGACCTTGTCGTGACGCTGACAGATTCGGGCTATGTGCCACCGCCGCCGTCCGGCTGGAGCAAGTGGTCGAGCTCAGCCAGCGACTTCCGTCACCTCACGCCGCTGGTACTGATGAGCGCCCTGCGCGCAGCGCGGACGATCGTCTGCGAGCCCGTGAGCAGCTTCCGGCTCGAGCTGCCTGCTGACTGCCTGCCGCCAGTGCTGACGGTGCTCGGCCGGCTGCGCGCGAAGGAGCAGACTCCTGAACTGCACGGCGACTGGACCATCGTCGCCGGTGAAATCCCTGCCAGCCAGGTGGACCAGCTTCAACGGCAGCTGCCGGCGATTACTCGGGGCGAAGGCACATTGGAGTCTGAATTCGCCCGCTACCAGCCTGTCCACGGCACGCCGCCAACTCGGCCGCGAACCGATTTCAACCCGCTTGACCGGCGGGCGTACCTGCTGCGAGTGCAGCGCGGACTGACCTCACTCTGACCGGTGCGCCTTGGACGTGCCGGGGGCCGGGCACCGGCCAATCCCCAATCGGCATCTCGTCTTCATTTTTGCGTTCCCATCGGCGCGCATCGCGGAATACACAACTGGTAAAGCTCGCTATTGCCTGGGAAAGGACGTTCACCGTTGGTCGTCCCCGTCGCCGCGCGGCCCGCCGGGGTATCAGTCTCGTGGCTTGGGGGTGCGCGGTCGGGGCGAGTGCGCGATTGTGGGTGAGTGCGGGGGCGAGCAGAGAATCGCCGCCAATGCGGGCGAAGTGATTGAGCAGACAGGCTGGAGGACATGGAGAAGGCGATACCGCTCGCGCTCCTGGCGAGCGTCTGCACGGCCACGTCGTCGGTGTGTCAACGCCTGGGAGCCCGCGACACCCACCCCACGAGCCTGGACGTCTGGCTCGTCTTCCGGCTAGCCCGCCGTCCGATCTGGCTAGCCGGAATCGCCAGCATGATCCTCGGGTTCGTCTTCCAGCTCGCGGCCTTGCACTTCGGAGCGCTAGCGCTTGTCCAGCCCATTCTCGCGCTTGAGCTGCTGTTCGTATTCGGCTACATGGCGGTGCTGAGCTCGCGGACGGTACGCCGCCGCGACTGGCTTGCCGCGGCGGCGATGTCTGCAGGGCTCGGACTGTTCTTGTTCGCCGCTTCGCCATCGTGCGGCCGGCAGCATGCTCCCGCCACACTGTGGGTGCTGGCTGGACTGGTAACAGTAGCTGTCGTGCTCGCCGGGATCGCGGCGGCTTACGGCCTGCGGCACCGGAGGTCCGGCGCCTCGGCGGCACAGCAAGCGGCGGTGCTCGGCGCGATCACCGGCGTCGCCTGGGGCTTCGTAGCGGCAGTTATCAAAGAGTTCAGTTCGCACCTCGGTGGCGGTGCCGCGGAGATCTTCTCGAACTGGTCCTTCTACGTGCTGCTCGGCGCCGGAGCCATGAGCTTGCTGCTATCGTCGCACGCGCTAGCGGCTGGGCCGCTCGCTGCGTCCCAGCCCGGCTTCACGATTCTCGATCCCCTCGCGGCGAGCCTCCTTGGCTTGTTCGTCTTTGGCGAGCATTTCGGCGCCGACACTAGCGCCCTGGCACTCGAGGCGCTCGCCCTCGCTTTGCTTGTCGCCGGCGTAACCGCCTTGAGCCACAGTCACCTGATCGACGGCGAAGAGGATGCCCGGACTGGCGTCGACGCAGCGGCTGGGGCGCCGGCGCAGCACGCCCTCGGCGGCCCGGCGGCCGACTTCGCGGGACCCGGCGATCTACCTGGCGAGCCGCGCGGCGGGAAGTACCTCGGTACCTAATCCGGGCTGCCAAGCCCTGTCCCCCCGTTGCGTGGCGGGCCACGGAGTGACTGAACGCTGAGACATGTCACGATAAGCTGCGCCTGGCTGACAGCCGAATCGACGCCGGACCGGGAGCAAACCCGATGGGTGACAGCTTCAGCGCTGAGCTGTGGGACAGCACTGCCGATATATACGCCGCGATCCTCGCGCACCCTTTCGTCCGCGGACTGACTGACGGCAGCCTGCCGCAGGACGCATTCACCTTCTATGTAGTCCAGGATGCGCTCTACCTTCGGTCGTATGCCCAGGCGCTTGCGGCAGTTGCCAGCCGGGCGACCGATACCGGCGGGACTGAGATGTTCGCCCGGCACGCGGCGGGGATCATCGACGTCGAGATGACACTGCACGAGTCGCTGCTGGCTGACCTCGACATCGACCCGGCCGCCGCAGACGCGGCCGAGCCCGCGCCGACGACGCTCGCGTATACCAGTTACCTGCTTGCCGCCGCCCGCGGCGGCTCTTACGCCGAGGGCGTTGGCGCGGTGCTGCCCTGCTACTGGATTTACTGGGAAGTCGGCAAGCACCTGCTTAGTCAGGGCTCGCCTGACCCCCGCTATCAGAAATGGATCGATACCTACAGCGCCGAGGAGTTCGCGGCGGAGGCGCTTGAGGTCATCGCGGTCGCCGACCGGCTCGGACCCGGCCTCGGTGCCGCCGAGGCCGCTCGCGTACGCCAGCACTTCGTGACGACGAGCCGGTACGAGTGGATGTTCTGGGACATGGGCTATCGGCAGGAATATTGGCCCGTCTGAGATAGCCGCGGCCGTCGCGGGTAGTGTTCGGAGCACAGCACCGACCGCTCGGGCGACGGTCCGGCGCCATGAAGCGACGATCACCGCTTGCTAGCACGTGCACACTGGCCGCGTGAGGCAGGAGACCTCGATGGGCATTTGGCAGCTCGACCCTTATCACACGCAAGTCGAATTCTCGGCCAAGCACCTCGGCATGATGACGGTGCGGGGCTACTTCGACGACGTGAGCGCTACCGCCAACATCGACCCCGGACACCCGGCGAGCGCCTCGGTCGAGGTGACCATGTCAGCCGCAAGTATTCGCACGAACAACCCGGCACGGGACAACGATCTCCGGTCCGAGAGTTTCCTGGACGTGGAGCACAACCCGCTCATCACCTTCAAGAGCACCCGCGTCGAGACGGCCGGCCAGGACCGTTTCAACCTGACCGGGGATTTGACTATCAGGGGCAACACGCGCCCGATGACACTCCTGGTCACCAAGTACGGCGAGTTCAACGATCCGGGGATGATGGGTCACCGGATCGCCTACAGCGCTGAGGGTGCGATCAACCGGAAGGACTTCGGCCTCACCTTCAACATGGTGCTGGACGGCAGGCTTGTCGTCAGCGAAGAAGTCAAGATCATGATCGAGGGCGAACTCGTGGAGCAGCAGGAAGCTGCTGCGGCTGCGACCGGATAACTGACGGGAGACCTTGGCCCGAGACGTGGCGTCTGGGTCGGGCTCATCGGGGGACGTCGGGCTCATCAGGGGGACTCAGTGAAGTTGTTGAAGTGGACGGCCGCCACCGGGGCCATCGCCGTTGCCACGATCTTGCTGGCCAACCGGAAAGACATCGAGCGTTTCCTGAAGATGCACAACATGTAGGAGACACTCACCGGCGGCTTCGCAACCCGCTCGGCGAAGCCGCCGGCGAGCCTCGCCCGTCAGTTGTCCCGGTCGGCAGCGAACTCGCGCGCTGCCCGGGCTGCGGCGCATGGAGCGCACAACGGCACTTCGATATCACCCAGCAGGTCAGAGCTGTGCTGGCCGGTGACTACCGCGTCGAACGTCTCGCAGATACCGCGGTCATCTGGATGAGCGCGCTGGCAGAAACAGAGACACGGCCTGCGCCGCAAGACCCGCTCGGCACGCTCGATCACCGCCTTGACCTCCGGGCGATTGATCACGTCCGCCAGCGCATCGGCGGCGGGCCGCAAGCGCTCGAGAGCGTCAGTGATGGCTTGCCCTACTCTCCGGCCCACCTCGGCCAGGGTGTCGGCGAGCTCGGTGTCCTTCCTGCCATCGTTCACAGTGCCTATTGTCGCACCCAAGCGGTCTCCCAGCCAGGCGCGTTTGCGCAGCTCAGCCTGGCCGGGACGGGGAACGCCGACAGCAACCCGACCATCGCAGGTAGCGATATGCGAGTGGATGCGGCTTATAGCCCGCGCATACCCTGATACGTGCCTGCCCGCCGGGTTGTCGGTCGCATACGGGACGATGGGCCCGTGGACCTCGAGTTGTACCGCGGCGAGCTGGTTGCCTACTGCTACCGGATGCTCGGCTCGGTCCACGACGCCGAGGACCTGGTGCAAGAGACACTGTTGCGTGCGTGGAAGGCTCGCGACCGGTACGACAGCACCCGCGCTTCGGTGCGCACCTGGCTGTATCGGATCGCGACGAACGCGTGCCTGACGGCATTGGAGGGGCGCGAGCGGCGGCCGTTGCCGTCTGGGCTGGGGGCGCCGAGCCAGGATACCGGGGCGCCGCTCGCGCCATCGTTCGACATCCCATGGCTTCAGCCGTTTCCGGACGCGCGCTACGACACCGAGATCCGTGCCGACATGCGGCTCGCGCTAGTAGCGGCCAGGCAGGTCCTGCCGCCACGGCAGCGTGCCGTCCTCGTGCTCCGCGACGTACTGGAGTTCAGCGCCGACGAGGTCGCCGCGCAACTGCAGACGACCGTCCCAGCCGTCAATAGCGCTTTGCAGCGGGCCCGCGCGGCCGTGGCGGACGTGGGCGACGTAGGCGAAGTGGCCGAGCCAGACGAAGCAGGGGCGCGCGAGGTGATCGAGCGGTACATGCGCGCATTCGAGGCAGCCGACGTCTCCGCCCTGGTCGGGCTCGTCACCGACGATGTGGTCCTTGAAATGCCGCCGGTGCCGCTGTGGTTCCGCGGTCGCCGCGATTACGGCCTGTTGATGCGCCGCGTGTTCGAGATACGCGGCACCGGCTGGACCCTGCGGTACCTTACTGCCAGCGGCCAGCCTGCGCTCGCGGCCTACGCGCCCGATCCTGGCGGCGATCAGCGGCTGCACAGCCTCCAGGTTTTCACGGTCACCGGCGGCCTGGTCTCCCGCAACATCGTGTTCGCGGATCTGCGCATATTCGCAGCCTTCGACCTGCCGGAATGGATTCCCTTCGGCGATTTTCGCCGCCCCCGATGAGTTGGGCCGATGCCGGCGGTATGTACCGGTGACATCGATCGAAGGGAGTCAGCGTGAGCGTCATCGCGATTCAGTTCATCACCCTCGACGGGATCGTGTCGGACCCGGACGGCCGCGCGGGCACGCCAACCGGCGGCTGGGCGTTCCGGCACGGCCCCGAGACAATCGCCGGAGACAAATTCCAGCTGGGGAGCACACTGGACAACGGAGTCATGCTGCTCGGGCGCACGACGTGGCAGCTGTTCTCGCGGCTCTGGCCGAGCCGCGACGACCCGTTCTCGGCGCGGATGAACGCCGTGCCGAAGCTCGTCGCCTCCCGCACCCTCGCCGACACGTCGGCGTTTAGGAACTCGCAGGTCATCGACGGGGACGTCATCGATGCCGTCAAGCGCGAGCGGCGAGACGTGATCGTGACCGGGAGCCTGAGCGTCGTGCGCGCGCTGATGGCCGCCGACCTGGTCGACGAGTACCGGCTGCTGACCTTCCCGACGATCGTCGGCGCCGGTGATCGGCTGTTCCCCGCCGACGGGCCGCCTGTTTACCTGCAGTGCCGATCAGCCGAGCAGGTCGGCCCCGCTGTCCTCGCGCGATATGTGCGGGAGGCACGCTGACGGTCCATGGCTAGGCTGCCGGGTGCGTCGCAGCGCCGAAGGTCACTTGGCCTGTGCCAATAGGCCCAGCTGCGAGCGGCTCCAGGAATTCAAGCCGGTTCCCGTTCGGATCCTCGCTATAGAACCGGCGCATGCCTGGGAACTCGGCATCGAAGCGCACCGGGTACCCGGCGTCGCGCAGGCGGCCGGCCCAGGCGTCCAGCCCGGCTACGAGCAGGCCAGGATGAGCTTTGCGGGCCGGCCGGAAGTCCTCCTCGACGCCGAGGTGAATTTCGATGTCATGGCCCCGGAACCAGCAACCACCGCGTGCGGCCAGGCTCGGCGGCTTCCGGATTTCCTCCATTCCAAGTACGCCACCGTAGAAGTCGCGGAGTGCTTGCTCGTTCCCCTCCGGGCAGGCCAGCTGAACATGGTGGATCAAGAATGGCCCTCCATTCATATATCTTGATATCAAGATATTAGCGCAGGCCTGCCACCGTCTGCGGGCGGCGCCGCTATTCGATCCCTCGCCTTGACCAGTCCGGAAGCCTCGCCGGCGTGGCACGATGCGATGCAGGACCGGTCACGGGAAGGGAACGGGGTTGGCGGAGCATTCAGGAGCCCTGGCCGACGATCCGTTTGGGGGTCGGCGGCCAACGAGTCACGAACGGTTGTCCGGACAGCACTGGGATGCGTCGTACTGCGATGGCAGCGCCCCGTGGGACACAGGCCAGCCGCAGCCAGCAGTACTGCGGTTGGCGTCTGTCGGCGCATTCGCCGGAGCAGTGCTCGATGCAGGTTGCGGAACCGGCGAGAATTCTCTGCATGTCGCGTCGCTCGGATTTCCGGTCCTGGGCATTGACGTTGTCGAGACCGCACTGGCGATCGCCCGCGCGAAGGCCACTGAGCGCGGGATCGAGCTCGAATTCGCGGCGGCTGACGCGTTGCAGCTGGAGCGTCTGGAACGCACGTTTGAGACGGTGCTGGACTGCGGGCTGTTCCACTCCTTTGATAGTGACGAGCGAGCGCAGTACGCGGCCAGCGTTTCGTCCGTCACCAAGCACGATGGAACCCTGCACGTGTTGTGCTTCAGTGACCAGGGCCCCGGCACGGGCCCGCACCCCGTCAGTCAGGTCGAGTTGCAGGCGGCGTTCAGGGCTGGCAGTGGATGGAACGTGACCGCCATTGAACCGGAGCGCGTTCAGACGGCATTTCATGGCGACGACGGCGCCCCAGCCTGGCTCGCGACAATCAGACGGCTCTAGAAGCGGGTGTGCTCGCCTCAGGCCCACGCGGATTGCCGCCTCGCAGTGTCAACCTCGCTTCGCTTCTGGCGACGATCAGAACGGCCGCGCAAATCAGGGCTGCGCCGGTGAGCTGAAGAAGGCTGGGCCGCTGTCCGAGCGTCACACCGGCGAGAACGAGGGCACCGGCAGGCTCCAGGAGAAGGACTATCGCGGCCGCGGTCGACGACATGTGCGGCAACGACGCGGTAATCAGCAGCCAGCCGACGATGCCACTGGTCAACGTGAGCACTAGCAGCCACATCAGCGACCGCAGGGATATCGCCAGTTGCATTCCGCCGAATGTCGCGCCGAGCAGCAAGGCACCCGCGGCAGCGCCTGCGGTCGCGTCGAAGAGCTGACTGGCCACGTACGGCGAATGCCCGCCTGCCCGTTGCAAGATCAGCAGGAAGCACGCATAGGTAGCGCTGGTAGCAAGCCCGAACAACACTCCCGCCACCGGATGCAGCCCAGTGCCGTCGTGTCCGAGCATTCCGGAAACCAGTACCACGCCGAGCAAAACCACTGGGAGCGGGGCCAGGAGACGCCGATCTAGACGTTCGCGGAAGACTGCCCACGCGAGAGGGCCGACGAAGAGCACTTGCAAGTTCCCGAGCACGGTGGCGGCACCGGCCCCGACGTCTGCGATGGCATGAATCCAGAACACGAGGTTGAGAGCGAGGAAGAAGCCGGCCAGTGCTGAGCAACCGCGGCTTGCCAGCCGGCGTGGGCCGTCCCGGCGATGCTCGGCAACGGCCAGGACGGCCAGAGCTGGCAGCGGTAGCGCGCAGCGATAGAAGGCTGCTGTTACGGGCTGGACGTCGGCTAGCGTGAACAGCACGGCGGACGCCGAGATGCACATCGCACCCGCTACGGCACCTGCAAGGGGCCACGTCCGTGCCCGCGCGCTGGTCGTGCTGGGCGCCAGCTCTATCGCCACTTCCGTTCCGGGATAATCTGGATCTACCTCCGTATCAGCCTATTTAGTCCTTAGCCGTCAAGTGGCCCGTATGGGACACTAATCAGGTGGCCTGGCCGGCCATCTGCCCCTGACTGCCATCTATGACGCGCAGTGCGAGATCTGCCAGGCAGCTGTCTCATGGCTTCAGGTGCTCGACCGGCGCGCGTCACCACTCTCGGTGAATTCTCGCGGCACGAGCGGATCCGCTCACGGCAGCGCTCGCGCCGGGCTAAGTCCTGGATCTGCGGGATCGGACTGAGGACAATACCGCCAGAGCAACGCCGCCCAGGAAGATGATCGACCCCATGACGTTGACCTGTGGTGGCAGGCCCTCCCTGGAAGCACCCCAGATGAACAGCGGGTAGGTCTGCACCTGGCCGGCCACGAAGTTCGTGGTGATGAAGTCGTCAATGGACAGCGCGAGCGCTAGCAGCGCACCCGACATCACACCCGGCCAGATCATCGGCAGCGTGACGATCCGGAACGTCGTCCACGGTCCGGCGCCGAGGTCGCGGGCCGCTTCCTCGATAAACGGATCCAGGGTCAGGGCCCTCGCTCGCACCGTAATCGCGACGAACGACACGCAGAAGGCCGTGTGGGCGATAACGATCGTGACAACGCCGAGCGGAATGCCCAACGTGATGAAGTACGTCAGCAGCGACGACCCAAGCACGATCTCGGGCGCTGAGATGGCCGCGAACTGAACCAGGTTCAGCGAGCCCTGGCCGCGGAACCGGTATTTGCCCAGCGCCAGGCCGACAAGAGTGCCGAGGGTTGTCGCCAGCGCAGTCGCCAGCAGCCCGACGAGGATTGAGTTGAGCATCGCGTGCGTCAGCGAGGGGTACTGGAAGAGCTTCGGACCCCACCACTTCAGCGTAAAACCGACCCACGCGTAGTTGAACTTGCCGTGCGGGTTGTTGAAGCTGAACAGCAGGACGCCAGCGATCGGCAGTGCCAGCCAGATGATGACCAGCCAGGTATAGATGTGCAACAGCCGGTCACCGGTCCGGCGCTTGCCCCGGCCGGCGGGCAGCTGCGGCGTGCCAGGGCCAGCAGGCTGCGGTGAGTCCAGGACGGTAGAGATCACTGAGCTGCCGCCTCGAGCACGTTCTCGGACCCGAGGGCCTTGGCATAGAGGAAGATCCCGACCAGCAGGATCGCCATGAGCGTGAACGACAGCGCCGCGCCAATCGGATAGTTCTGCAGGTTGAGGTACTGGTCCTGGATGACGTTACCGATCATCGTGTTGTTCGGGCCGCCCAGGAGTTGCGCGTTGACGTAGTCCGACGCCACCGGCACGAAGTTCAGCAGCACGCCTGCAAATACTCCGGGCAATGACAGGGGCAGGATTATCTTGCGGAACGCCTCGACCTTGCTCGCGTACAGGTCGTAGGCGGCCTCGACCACCCGGCCGTCGATCCTCTCCAGGGCGACGTAGATGGGCAGCACCATGAATGGCAGGTAGTTATACGTGAGCCCGCCGATAACAGCCGCGCTTGTGGCCAGCACGCGGAAGCCCGGCGGAAGAATGCCGGCCGACTTAAGGGGCCCCAGCAGAAGCCCGTTGTCGCCCAGGATGTACTGCCAGGAGATGGTACGCAGCACGAACGAGACGAAGAACGGCAGCAGGATCAGGAAGAGATACATGGTCTTCCGGGCTCCGCCGCGGAATGCGATCCAGTATGCCGTGGGGTAGGACAGCACTATGCACAATCCTGTTGCGGCCGCGCCGTACAGCAAGGACCGGATGAACTGGCCGCGGTACTGACTGATTCCGGTCAGGTAATTCTGCCAGTGCCAGGTGAGGCTGAACCCATTGGTCACGTCGCCGGTCTGCAGCGACATCGAGATCAGGAAGATGAGCGGCAGGGCGAAGAAGACGATCAGCCACATCCCGCCGGGCAGGATGAGCAGATACGGTGTCAGCCTCGAGCGAAGCCTGCGCACCCGGCTACCCGGCGACCACGGGCTCGAAGATCGACTTGTACGCGTCCACGTGGGCACCGCTCACGCTCACGTAGTTGTACAGCCTTCGGTACGTCTCCGCCGACGGCCAGACCAGGCTGCTGTTCGCGACCTGCTGCAGTGTCGTGGCCTTGCTGCCCGCCGCCCTCGCAGCATCCGTCGTGATGATCTGCCGGGCGTCGGGCACCGCGGTGATGTAGTTGATGCCCTCGGTAAGCAGCGCGGCGATCTCCGGCTTATAGAACCAGTCCATCAGCTTCATCGCGTCAACGGGGTTCTGCGCGTGCTTCGGGATCATCATGTTGTCGGTCCAGATGTTCCCGCCCTCCTGCGGAACCGCGAACTGAAGGTTGGTGCCAGCCGAGATGTTCTGCTGGAAGATGTCACCAGACCAGGCCATGGTGATCCAGATGTTTCCCTGGGTCAGCGCGCTGATGTAGGACTGGTCGTAGTACTGCCTGACGATTCCTGCCTGTCGCTGCTCCTTGAGCGCCTGGGCGGCTTTTCGCCAGTCGGCCTCGGTGGAGGACTCCGGATCAATCCCCAGCTTGATCAACCCGAAGTTCCCGATCTCCTGGATGTCACTCATCATTCCGACGTGGCCCTTGTACTTGGGATTCCACAGCTCGTTGATGCTGGTGATGGGGCCGGAAACGTATTTGGGGTTCCAGGCGATGCCAGTGCTGCCGGACGCCCACGGGATCGAGTAGGTGTTGCCAGGGTCGAACGAGCGGCGCTGGAACTTGGGCGCTGCGTGCTTATGGAAGTTCTTGAGCATCGACTGGTCGAGCGGGGTCAGCTCCTGCAGCGCGACCAGGTCGGAGAACTCGAATCCGTCGGTCACGACCATCACGTCGTAGCCGATCGGCTGGCCTGACCGGATGATCGGGTCGATCTTCGCGAACCAGCTGGGGTCATCCTGGATGACCTCGGAATAGTGCACGTTGATCCCGGTCTGCTGGGTGAACATCTTGAGCGTCTCATGGTCAGGGTCGATGTAGAGCGGCCAGTTGGCGAAGTTCACCACGCCATGCTGGTGCTGCTTGGGCCAGTAGGCAGCCGCTATCCGCTGCGCCTGCGTCAGGCTGACCTTCTTGCCCGCGCCCGCGACCCCGCACGCCGCCAGGCCGAGGCCCGCCGCTGCGATGCCGCCCAGGCGGAGTACGTCCCGCCGGCCGTACCGACGCTGCGTCATACCACGCAGCAACGCCGGGTTGCCGGGAGCGTTCTCCGGGGTCTGCTCAGTCATGCCTAACCGCCGATCGCATAGGAGTGTTGCTTGTCCCAGGTAAGCCATACGTTGTCGCCGCGCCGAATTTCGTCGCTGTTCTCCTGGCCGACTGCCGCGGCGTTCTGGACGAACACCACGACCTCGGCTCCGGTCGAAGTCGTGACGTTGAAGTTGGTAGCGGTGCCGAGGTAGACAACCTCGGCCACGGTGCCGCGCAGCGCGCATTCATCCGAGCCCGGCGCCTGCGCTGCGATACGGATCTTCTCGGGCCGCACGGTGACCTCAAGCTGGTCGCCTGGCTGCACATCTGGGGTATGCACGCCAACGATGACACGCTCGTCGGCGCCGAAGGCGATGACCGCCTCCCCGCCCAGTACGCGGCTGACCTTGCCGGTCAGCAGGTTGGACGTACCTATGAAGCCCGCCACGAAGCGCGTCGCCGGGTGCTCGTAGATCTCCCGCGGCGCGCCGAGATGCTCGATCACGCCGTCGCTCATGACGGCGATCCGGTCCGACATGGTGAGCGCCTCGCTCTGGTCGTGGGTCACGTAGACGAACGTGATCCCGACCTCGCGCTGGATTCGCTTGAGCTCGACCTGCATCGCCTGTCGGAGCTTGAGGTCAAGCGCGCCGAGCGGCTCGTCTAGCAGCAGCGCTTTCGGATGGTTGACCAGGGCGCGGGCCAGGGCGACGCGCTGCTGCTGGCCGCCCGACAGTTCCCGCGGCCGCCGCTTCTCCCGGCCGGTCAGGTCGACGATCTCCAGCATTTCGCGGACCCCTCGGTCCACCTCGGGCTTCGGCAGCTGGCGGCGCCGCAGGCCGAAGGCCACGTTCTCGAACACGCTCATGTGCGGAAACAGCGCATAGGACTGGAACACCATGTTCACGTCACGCTTGTTGGGCGGGATCCACGTGACGTCCTGTCCGCTCAGCGAGACCGTGCCGGCCGTCGGCTCCTCGAAGCCGGCGATGATCCGCATGGTCGTGGTCTTGCCGCAGCCCGAGGGCCCGAGCAAAGAGAAGAATTCACCTTGCTGGATCTGCAGGTCCAGGTTCCGCACCGCAGTGACCACCTCGGTGCCGGAGCGGAACTCCTTGGTCACCCCGGCGAGTTCGATTGCCACCAGTGAGCTGGCCTCGTCTGACCCAGCCGGGGCCTCACCCAGGCGGCCAGCTGTACGCGCAGGGCCACCACTCGGCGCTGTCGCAGCAGTGGGTAGCTGCACATCCCCCATGTCGGCGCAAGCCTCTCGCTCTTCAGGACTCGTCCCAGCCAACCGGACTCAACCGCCCGTGGCGCACAAGGTACTATAGGTATGACAATCCATGGATATCAGTGTTATTTCTAAGACAAATTATAACGAAATAGCATGCGCGGCGACGATCCAAGATCGTTGAGCGGGCTGACCAAGATCGGGAGGCCGACTGGGTTGGCTAACCGGGCGAGGGGAAGACGAGGGGCGTTTCCCGAGCGACCACTAGCCAACCCAGCGCGAATGTAGGTGGCGCACGGACTGGAGCAGGATCAATATCGGTTGCTCATGAGTCGCTGCAACGCTATTCGGCTGCCTTCCTCGAAGGATCGCTGGCCGCTTGCGTGAGCTTTGACCAGCAGCCAGACTGCGGTGAGAACGGCGCAGCCGTGCAAGAGCGCGCGGTCGGCGTCTGCGAGTTCGCGGCCGTATCCGCTCATAAAGGCGTCCTGCAGATCGGGCCGCTTCGCCCAGATATCGAGATGCAAGCGGGCCATGTCGCTGACCCAGACATCGAGGCGGGACCACTCGAAGTCGATCACGTAGACCGTGCCTGCATCGACCAACCAGTTCCGCGGGGTGTAGTCACGATGGCACGCAACCCTGCCAGCGCATTGCTGCCCCGTCAGTTCCTTGACCTGGGAGCGCGCCGCTGCCAATTCACCGGAGGTCAGCAACCCGGCCGCAAAGGGCACCAGCTGATCAAATTCCTCGGCCATGGCCGCCCCAAAGTCATCCCATGGCAATGCCGGCTGCCCGTCGTGCAACTCGCGCAGCAGCGCGCCGGCGCCGTGCTGTACCGCGGCCTCGGAAGCGCGCCTCTCATCGTCGCCGTCGTCGGAGGCAGCAGCGGGCCAGGCGGGTGACTCGCCCGGCACTGGCGACAGGATTACGGCGTGCAGCGAATCGTCGGAGGCGCGCAACCGGGGAGCCGGGCCCCGTAGAGCCGGGACCCATCGGTGGTAGGCCGTGACTTCGGCCAGGTAGCGCTCATGGTCTTTGTGCTGCTTGAGGAACCAGGTAGCTCCGGCGCTCTCCTGCGGAGGCAAGGAGCCCATGCGAAGGTGCGGGTCGCAATGCTGACCAAGGCGCCGAGATGTGCCCGGGTCTCGCACTTCGAGGGCGGGACCCGCTGGCAGGCCTGCGGCTGCAACGAGACAATAGCCCTGTGAGCAGCAAGTTGCGGGCCGTTGCCGAGGAGACGGTGCAGATCATTGAGTCCGGCCGCTACCACGCGCCCGGCGGCGGGGCGGTCGTGCTAGCCGACGACATCGCCGCTGCGGTGGCCGGGACCCGGCTGTACCTACCCGGGGAGGTGGTTGCCGCTACCATGCCGGCCTCCGGGAGACCCGCGTTGGAGCTGACTGGCGAGACCACGCTTGCCGCCGCGCGCCGTGTCGGCGGCGATGTGGTCGGCCTGGTCTTCGCGTCGGCGAGAAAACCCGGAGGAGGGTTCCTGAATGGTGCGCAGGCTCAGGAGGAGAGCTTGGCTCGCGCCTCGGCGCTATTTGCATGCCTCCGCGCGGCGCCGGAGTTCTACGCATTCCACCGCCAGCATGATGACCTGTGTTACAGCGATCGCGTGATCTACTCTCCGGCAGTGCCGGTCTTCCGCGATGATGACGGCCTGCTGTTGGCCAGCCCTTATCGGGTGTCGTTTCTGACTGCGGCTGCACCGAATCGAGCCGCCATCGCCGCCAGCCAGCCGGAGGCTGCCGCCACCGTACCGGGTGCCCTGCGGACCCGGATCGCGCGCGTGCTGGAGATCGCGGCGGCGAACGGGCACCGTCGGCTGGTGCTGGGCGCCTGGGGGTGCGGCGTATTTGGCAACGACCCGGCTATGGTCGCCGAATCGTTTGCCCTTGCGCTCGACCGAGCGCGCTGGTTCGAGCAAATCGTCTTTGCCGTCCATGACCGGCAGCCAGGCGCGCCGGTCTACAGGGCGTTCGCCACCGTCTTTGCCCCGTAGTGCCACCCAAGCGGCGGGTCGCCGCGGACGTGGCGCCTACTCGCAGCGGGCGGGCTGCTGCCCGCACTACGCGTCCGCAACGCAGCAGGCGCATACGGGCAATAGCGCCCTCGGCGTCTCGCTCCATTGGCGGCACACTAATGAGTCGCATGAGT
>DATIOU010000031.1:0-28023 GCA_035472835.1 Streptosporangiaceae bacterium
ATTGCGCAATATTCCCCACTGCTGCCTCCCGTAGGAGTCTGGGCCGTGTCTCAGTCCCAGTGTGGCCGGTCGCCCTCTCAGGCCGGCTACCCGTCGTCGCCTTGGTAGGCCATTACCCCACCAACAAGCTGATAGGCCGCGAGCTCATCCCTAGCCGCAAAAGCTTTCCACCACGGCCGATGCCGGCCGTAGTCATATCCGGTATTAATTCCGGTTTCCCGGAGCTATCCCAAAGCTAGGGGCAGATTGCTCACGTGTTACTCACCCGTTCGCCGCTCGAGTACCCCGAAGGGCCTTTCCGCTCGACTTGCATGTGTTAAGCACGCCGCCAGCGTTCGTCCTGAGCCAGGATCAAACTCTCCGTTGAATGTCTATCGCAAAGCCGCTTTCTGCCCGAGGGCGTCAGCGGAATGCAGACTTGAAGAGATGCCTCGAAGGCTGGTTAGCCACCGAGGCGATCTGGCAATAAATCCTCAGGCAGACATAGCCGACAAGTCGGCATGCCGCCTCATTGACGAGGATGTGCATATGCACTGGCTTTTAGCACGCTGTTGAGTTCTCAAGGAGCGGACGCTCACCGTCCAAGGCCTTGCGACCTCATCAGGGGCAACCCTGCTAACTTACCCGAGCAACCATGGGCTGTCAAGCGAGATAGCCGGACCAAGCATGCTTGGTCACGTTCAGTACTTCCAGCATACCCTCAGGTGGCGTACCCGATGCTGGCTGTTCAGCATCAAGCCGCCTTGGCTGAGGTGGGAGCTGACCTCGGAAGCTGACCGCCCTGCCGGGCGTTCCGCTCTCTCGGGGTCGGACGAAACATTAGGCAGCAAAGGCGAGCAAGTCAAATCGGCAGCAGGCGCGCCGCGCCACGGTCACGAGGGGCCGCAGTGGCGTCCACGAAGCCAAACCTGTGACCTGCGAGGATGCCCACTTCGGGAGACTATGCCTCGCATAGGTTGGCCGGAAATAAGCGTGTATCAACGGCTACGATCGGCCGATCATCGCGTACTGGGAAAGCGTGATGAATGCCACCATTTGCCGCCGGTCAGGACTGCCGCACACGCACGGCGCCCACGGTGCGCTTGCCGCGCCGCAGCACTAGGTACTCACCGCGGAGCAGGTCGGCGTCGGTTGGCGCAGCGTCCTCCGCGGTGACCTTCTCGTTGTTGAGGTAGGCGCCGCCCTCGGCGATTGCCCGCCGGGCGTCCGATTTGCTCCGCACGATCCCGGCGGCGGCCATCAGTTCGACCATGGGTGGCAGAGCGCCGCCTGGCAGCCGGTCAAGCTCGGCGTGCGGTACCTCGGCCACGGCCGAGGCGAGCGTTTTCGCATCGAGCGACCGCAAGTCACCCTGACCGAAGAGGGCCTCGCTCGCGGCCTGGACTCTGCCCAGCTCGTCCGCGCCGTGCACTAGGGTCGTTACTTCCTCGGCTAGCAGCCGCTGCGCTCGCCTGGCCTTCGGGTCCTCGGCTACCGCACGTTCCAGCTGCTCGATCTCGGCTCTGGAGCGGAACGAGAACACGCGCAGCATGCCTGGCATCTCGGCGTCGGCCCGGTTGAGCCACCACTGGTAGAACGCGTAAGCGCTCATCAAGTCCTGGTTCAGCCAGACAGCGTCGCCCTCGGTCTTGCCGTACTTCGTGCCGTCCGGCTTGGTGATCAGTGGCGTGGCGAGTGCATGCACGGCATGCGTCGTCACCCGCCGGATCAGGTCTACACCCGACACGAGGTTGCCCCACTGGTCGCTGCCCCCGAGCTGGAGCGTGCAGCCGTATCGGTTATGCAGCTCGAGGTAGTCGTTGGCCTGCAGGATCTGGTAGCTGAATTCGGTGTAGCTGATCCCGGCACCGTCGAGGCGAGCCTTGACTACCTCGCGGGACAACATCTGGTTGATCGGGAAATGCTTGCCGATATCGCGCAGGAAGTCGATAGCGGACAACGGCCCGGTCCAGTCCAGGTTGCTCACGACCATCGCGGCTGTCGGCCCCGGCGTGAAGTCCAGGAATCGGTTCACTTCTTCGCGGATCACCTCCACCCAGTGGGCCACGAGCTCACGTGGGTTGAGCACGCGCTCGGCCGACTTGCCGCCCGGGTCACCGATCAGCCCCGTCGCGCCGCCGACGATGGCGATAGGCCGGTGCCCCGCCATCTGCAGGCGCCGCATAGTCAGCAACTGGACCAGGTTGCCAATGTGCAAGCCAGGCGCGGTTGGGTCGAAGCCACAGTAAAACGTGACAATCCCGCGGGCGAGGTCCTTGCTGAGGTCGTCCAGGTTGGTGTGCACAGCGATGAGGCCACGCCACCTCAGGTCGTCGATGATGTCGCTCACCGATGCATCGTCCCATCTTTGGCCGCGGAGCCTGAACCCGGTTTCAGCCGTGCCCTCGGCGGCTTGGCCGGGCGGAACACAGAGACGTGGCTGTCACCCGCAATCCAGTAGCGCCACGGCCGGTCGGCCGCCTGGCTGACGCCGACGCGCGGTCCCGTACAGATCACGTCGCGGTCGACCACTATCTCCGGCGGTCCGACGCCGAGCGGCGAATCCAGCCCGCAGACGTCCGCACCATCCAGGGCCCTATCGATACCGAGCGCCTGGCAAAGTCGTGCGGGCCCGCGAGCCAGGTCGACCGTCCGGACTTCGCGGCTACTATCAATGCCGCCCATGGCGAGGTCTGACGCGAGGTCGGCTGACCGGCCGCGACGCCGCCGGGAAGCCAGCGCCGTCCCGCGCGTGATCTCCGCGGCCCGCAACAGGACCGCCTCGGCGCGACCCGCAGGCTGGCAGACCAGGTTCACGCAGAAGTGCATCCCGTACGTGAAGTAAACGTACGCATGACCAGGTGCGCCAAACATGACCGCGTTCCGCGCTGTATGGCCCCGGAACGCGTGCGACGCCGGGTCCGTCAGGCCCTCGTACGCCTCCACCTCGACCAGCCGCGCGGCCACCAGGCCAGCCGGGCTGTGATGCCAGAAGAGGCAGCCGAGGAGATCTGGTGCCACGTCGGTCGCTGGCCGGTCGAAGAACTCGCGCGGAAGCCGATTCACCGTCCAGAGGGTAGTCGCGACGATCAGATGCCGGCCTGGGGACGGGCCCCGCTAATCCCTACTGGGGAGGTTGCTGCCCGCCATACTGCGGAGGCTCACCGCCATACTGCGGAGGCTCTCCGCCATGCTGCGGAGGCTGGCCGTACTGCTGCGGAGGCTGGCCGTACTGCTGCGGAGGCTGCCCGTACTGCTGCGGAGGCTGCCCGTACTGCCGTGGAGGCTGCCCGTAGCCCGGCTGCCCGTAGCCCGGCTGCCCAGGGCCAGCCTGCATGTAGCTGGAACCAAACGAATTGCGGGCAAGCTGCGCCGCCGAGAAGAACGCGCTGGACTCACTCTGGTACAGCATGATCAGCGCCGAAACGGCGACGATGAAGTAGGCCGTGATGACGACCTTGACTACGCCTGGCCCAGTTGCCAGCACGAGGAGAAACTGCAGGCACATGATGCCGAAAAGGACAGTGGACAATATACGGGCCCACGGCCGGCCCGCCCTGACCTTCCATACCATCCAGAGCCACAAGGCGGCCTGAACGAGTGCCCCGAAGATCGCCCCGCCGACGAAGGCGCCGTGGTAGGTGGCTGTGTTGGTCGTCTGCAGCGTGAAGAGGTTCTTCGCTTCCACGCCGTTCACGACGCTGGTAACGACAGAGAGGCCAGCGCCGGCCCACATCAACCAGACGGCGCGCCGCATCGAGTCGGGCAGCACGAGCGGAGCGCCGGGACCTGCCCCATACGTCGATGCCGGGGGATATTGCCAATTCGGGGTCGGGTTCGCCATCGCTGTCTCCTAGCGGGTCTGGCTTAACCTAACCAAACACGATCAAACCCCAAAAGGCATATTTCCGTAACGAGGGTGATGGGCATCCAGCCCGCGAGCAGCAGCGCAGTTGCACGCCTCGGTCAGAAGTCTGCTCCCCGTGATCGGCTCCGCGCCTCGCAAGACGACCCGTCGAGTTAGGGCTTCTCGTTGCAGCGGGTGACGAGAATCGAACTCGCGCTATCAGCTTGGGAAGTAGAACCACCTGCTTGCAAATCGCCGTCTCTACCTGCGCGGTCGCGGCAGGCATGCGGAACCCTGGCGAGTGTCCGTGGGGCACCGCAGCGGACCGGGGTTAATGGCACGCTAATGGCACACGGGGCCCTGCACCGCCACAGAGGTTTTCACGACCGCGCCAGGCTGACTGTCCCGCGTCTAGAGCGCGAGCATCGCCGCCGCGACCTCATCGGCGGCCGCATCCGGGATCGCCGTCGCGGCGCGTTCGAGCACGAGCAGCCGCGCACCGGGGATCTCGCGCGTGAGCGCTTCGCCGTTGCCGACAGGAAAGAACGGGTCGCGGCGACCGTGCACCACCAGCGCCGGGATCGCCAGCTCGGACAGGCGCTCGCGCCAGCGCGGCGTGCAGTCGAGCTTGGCGAACACCAGGCCCAGCTGGTTGGCCATCTGCACCGCGAGCTCCGTACCCGGCGTGCGGTCCCACTTGCGCTCGGCGGTCGCGCGCGCGGCGGCGGGGTCGTCGCCGAGGATCTCCGCGCCTCGGGCGGCAAACTCCGCCACCGCAGCGCGGTCCGACCAGTCGGGCATCGAGCGCGAGAACAGCCGGTCCATCGTCGCCGTGTCATGGTCAGGCAGGTCATCGTCGACCGGGCCCGGAGCCACAGGCCGCGTTCCGACGAGGGTGACCGCCGAGAACGCGTCCGGGTGGTCGAGCGCGGCGATCTGGGCGACCATCCCGCCGACGCCGATGCCCGCCAGGTGCGCCGGCCGGTCGTCGAGGTCCCGGGCGAGCGCCGCGCCGTCGGCTGCAAGATCGCGCAGCGTGTACGCCGGAGCCTGGGGATCGACGGTGGTCGACGCGCCGGAATCGCGCAGGTCGTACCGCACGACGTGGCGCCCGCGGCGCGCGAGCGCCTCGCAGAGCTTGTCGGGCCAAGAGAGCATGGTCGTGCCGCCCGTGAGCAGAACGAGCGGCGCCGCCGCGGCGCCGAAGTGCTCGACCCCGAGCGTGACGCCGTCCGCCTCGACCGTCGTCATCACGCTTGCCCCGTCGCGGCGACGCCGCCGGACGTCCGGAACGAGTGGACCATCGGACACATCGTGACCTCCAGGGCAGCGTCATAGACCGGTGGCGCGGGGACGGCCGCACAAGCTACGCGTCCCCGCCGGTCGTACGCATCGCGTCGAGCGTACGCGACTGGGGTTGGCTCTCAGAGATGGACAACTGCGGGACCGAAACTCATCAGAACGCTGTCCGCAGAGGAATCCCCTATGCACACCCGGCGACCAGTCCGGCGGATAGTCGCGACCTTGACCTTCGGTGTTGCAGATACCCCGGCCGGTGAAATCCCGCAACGTCCGGCAGATCTCGACAGCTGTTACCGGCTGTGTTCATGCCATTGGCGAGCCGGGCCTGCACTTCTATGATCTGCGGCACACGGGCAACACGTTCGCGGCTGCGAGCGCAGCTAGGCTGCGCGACCTGATGGCGCGCATGGGCCGGCCCCGACAGCGAGCGAGCGGCACTGATCTACCAGGAGGACGTGAATCGCGATACACCGCTGAGCTGCGGGTGGATGGTGGAGCGGGTGACGAGAATCGAACTCGCACTATCAGCTTGGGAAGCTGACGTTCTGCCATTGAACTACACCCGCGCGCCCAAATCGCGCTCTGCTGAGCGGCTGACTCCCGCGGAGCTACGGCGCGACCTGCCCGCACATGTTACCGGATCCGACGCCCGGGGAGATCGTGTCGGGCACCGGGCACCTGGCGCGAACACCGGTCTGGATTCCACGGGCGAAACTTTATCGAGGCGGCAGCCCTGTTCGCGATTAATTGTTCGGACTTGCGTAGATCACGAGCTTCGACGACACGCACGCGGCCCGCCGGCCCGAGCATCCGCACCGACGTAGCGGCCAGGCAGCGATGGCGGGCTCGACAGCTACAGCGCAGCCCGGGAAACGATAAGTTGCCAAGGTGCTGCTATCTGACCGCGATATCAAGGCTGAACTGGAATCCGGTCGCGTCAAGCTCGACCCGTTCCTGCCTCAACTGATCCAGCCGTCCAGCATTGACGTGCGGATCGACCGATATTTCCGCGTCTTCGAGAACCACCGATATCCGCACATCGATCCGGCAATGGAGCAGCCGGACCTGACGAGGCTGGTCGAGCCCCAGGGCGATGAGCCATTCGTGCTGCATCCCGGCGAATTCGTGCTGGCCTCCACGTACGAGGTCATCACGCTCCCCGACGACATTGCCGGCCGCCTTGAAGGCAAGAGTTCACTTGGGCGGCTCGGCCTGCTCACGCACTCGACCGCGGGCTGGATCGATCCTGGCTTCTCCGGCCACGTCACGCTGGAGCTATCCAATGTCGCGACGTTGCCAATCAAGCTCTGGCCAGGCATGAAGATTGGCCAGCTGTGCCTGTTCCGCACCAGCTCGCCGGCCGAGCATCCATACGGGTCGTCCATATACGGCTCGAGGTATCAGGATCAGCGCGGACCCACGCCGTCGAAGTCCTACCTGAACTTCTTCCGGTCGAAGGTCTGAGCCTGGCTCATTTCACGTCGCCGTTACGAGCCGGAATCAGATCGGCAACGGGCGTGCTGCACCTTTATGAACGTGAGCTACGCAGATTTGGAGGGCCAGCGCATGGCCATGTGGAGGATCAGAATCAGCCTGTCCGACGATCCGCGGAGCAGGGCACGGCTCAACGAGGTCCTGTCGCGTCAGCGGGTGACCGACATCCGGCTCTCACCGCGCGCGGGCCTCGAGGCGGAGCTGGCTGGCGACGTGGTTCTCGAGCTTCCTCGTGACGATGAGCTTGGCGAAATGCTCGCCGCGCTGCACACCATTAGCCCGCAGGTCTACGTCAGCCGCGCTAGTCACGACCACGAGCTATGCATGGCGGCGCTACCGGGCACGGACTAGTTCGGCCGGCGCGCCTCAAGGTCGTCAGATCCTGCGCGCGCCAGCGCCTCGCGGAGCGCGTCTCGCTCCGCTTCCAGTTCGTGAACCCTGGCCTCGAGCTGCAGCACGCGGCCAACAGCGGCCAGCGTCATCCCGGCGTCCATGAGCTCGACCACATACCGCACGACCACGATCTCGTTCCGCGTGTAGCGGCGCTGGCCACCGGCCGACCGCGTCGGCCGCACTACCCGGAACTCGTCGAGCCGCCGCAGGAAGGCCTGCTGGATCTCGAGCATCTCGGCGACTTGACCGACGGTGAACAGCGGCATGTTCGCGTCGTCGAGTGGCAGTGACGCCATGGCTGGCTTCCCGTCTTTCCTGGTCGTGCTTTCGTGAATCGGGCCCGCGCGGGCAACGCCGCGCGGGCCCTTCGCAGGTTACCGCGATGATCAGGCCTCGACCGCGGCCCTGGCCTCGGTGCGGACCTCGACCTTGCGCGGCAGCGCTCGCTCGGCGAGGGGCACCGTGACTGTCAGAACCCCACCCTCGTAGGAGGCGGCGATGTTGTCCGCGTTCACGCTGTCAGACAGCCGGATTCGGCGCGTGAACGAGCCCATGATCCGCTCGCGGAAGTATGGCTTCTCGCCCTCGGCGTACTCGTCGGCGCGCGACGCGCTGACGGTAAGCACGCCCCGGTCAACGGTCACATCAATGCTGTCAGCATCGATGCCGGGCAGGTCAAATCGCAGCTCGACCTCCTGCTCGCGGCGGACGGCGTCCATCCGCATAGTCGAGTGCCCGCCATCGGCGGTCCGCAGCGCGCGGTGAAACTCTGCAAACGGGTCGAATGTCGAAAACAACATGTACCTTCACCTTCAAGTCGCGGCCTGGGCCGGCGACCCAGGTTCCCTGTCCTTCTCGTCTAAGTTAACCTGCGACTTGACCTATAAATTCCATGGGAACTGGCTCAGAACCGGTTCTCCCGGTTAGCTGGCTCGCGCCGACGGCTGAACAAAGACCCGGCCCGCGCTGGCACGGACCGGGTCTGCATTGCGATCGAGGGCGGGTCTTAGGCGAGCCGCTCGATGATGGTGGCGTTGGCCTGTCCGCCGCCCTCGCACATGGTCTGCAGCCCGTACCGGCCGCCAGTCCGCTCGAGTTCGTGCAGCATCTTGGTCATCAAGATCGCGCCAGTGGCCCCGAGCGGATGCCCGAGGGCGATCGCGCCGCCGTTCGGGTTCGCCTTTTCCAGCGACGCGCCCGTGTCCCGTGACCAGGCGATGAGCACTGGCGCGAACGCCTCGTTGACCTCGAACACGTCGATGTCGTCAATGGATAGGTGCCCCTTTGACAGGGCGAGCTCGGTCGCCGGGATCGGGCCGGTGAGCATGTAAACGGGATCTGAGCCAGTAACCGCCAGAGTGTGGATCCGCGCCCGCGGCGTGAAACCGTACTTGCGGATAGCGGTCGGCGAAGCGATGAGCAACGCCGCTGAGCCATCGGAGATTTGGGACGCGGTCGCGGCGGTCAGCTCCCAGCCCGGACGCAGCGGCTTGAGCTCGGCCATCTTCGCTAGCGTGGAATCGCGCCGCGGACCCTCATCGGTGGTGATTCCGCCGACCGGGGTGACTTCCCGGTCAAACCTGCCCTCGTCGATCGCGCGGATCGCCCTGGTGTGGCTCTCCAGCGAGAATTCCTCGAGCTCGGCGCGCTTGATGCCCCACTTCTCGCACATGAGCTGGGCGCCGCGGAACTGCGAAATCTCCTGGTCGCCGTACCTGTCGCGCCAGCCCTGACCGAACGGGAGCGCCAGGCCCTCTTTGTGGGGCAGGGCCACCGTGCTCCCCATCGGCACCATGCTCATGCTCTCGATGCCGGCCGCGATCACCAGATCCTGCGTGCCGGACAGCACGGCCTGCGCGGCGAAGTGCACGGCCTGCTGAGACGAGCCGCACTGGCGATCGATGGTCACGCCAGGCACGTTCTCCGGCAGGCCGGCCGAGAGCCAGGCGTTCCTGGCGATGTCGATCGCCTGCGGGCCGACTTGCGAGACGCAGCCCATGATGACGTCTTCGACCGCCGCGGGATCCACGCCGGTTCTCGCGATCAGCTCGCGCAGCACGTGCGCCGCCAGGTCGACAGGGTGGACGGCCGAGAGGCCACCGTTTCGCTTGCCAATGGGGCTGCGCACGGCCCCGACGATGTAAGCCTCAGACACCTTACGACCTCCAGACCCAGCGGCGTGGCGGCCCGCACCATCCGCAGTTGCGGGAAGGCATCGGACGCTTGCCGTCATATTGAGGCTACCCCGCAGGTCGGCAACCGCCATAGGGCGTGCAGCAACGCTTTCGGCTGCCGATTTCCCGCCGCAGCTTTGTAGTCATCCGGCTACGATCCGTAAGTACGTGAATCGTGACGGCGCTGGAACGGGGGATGGCCGCTCATGACTAAGGTCAGCGACGACGCGAGCCTCGTCAGCATCGGTGAGCTCGCCAAAGCGGCCGGCGTCAGCAGCCGCACAATCCGTTACTACGAGCAGCTCGGCATCCTGCCAGAGCCACGCCGATCGCCAGGCGGGACCCGGAAGTACCCGGCGGAGTACGGCGGGTACATCGCGGCGGCACTCGCCCTGAAAGACCTCGGCTTCCGGCTCGATGAGGTCACGCCACTGGCGCGGCTGGCGGCGGGCCGGTCGGTGAGCAAAGGGCAGCGCGACGCGGCAGCGCGCCTCGTCGAGGACAAGATTGAGGCGCTGGCCCGTCAAGTCACCATGCTGCGGCGATTGCACGCATCGGTGCGCGCGACCGATGGCGATTTGCCGGTTTCGGCGGTGCTCGGAACGCTGAAATAGCCGTGCCATTTAGCAGCATCGGTCGAATGCTGCTCTTCTCTATGAGCAACACTGGCGCACTCTTGTCCTAAGGGTCGTGTCCCATGGGTCGCGTCCTAAGGGTCGCGTCCTAAGGGTCGCGTCCCATGGATCCGGTCCTATGGATCCGCCGCGGGCCCTGTGCTGTAACCGGCTGCCCGGCCCGCGCGGCCTCTATGCTGGAGCCGAAAGCCGGGAGGTGACATGAGCCAGGGCGCCATCTTGCTCGCGGTGATCGCGCTCATCATCGCCTACATCGTCACGCGGACCCGGCGCCGGATGGGCTTCATCGTTACGCCCAGGACCTGGCTCTTTGTCATGGTCGTCGTCATCGCCGGCGTGCTCGCGTTGTACGCGGCCCGGACGCACTAGGCGCAGCGCACGCAAGTCGCTGCCGCGCCCTACCGGATAGCGCTAGCCGAGCATGCCCTGCCCGAGGCCGTTCTCGATCGGCATCTCGAACCAGACGGCCTTGCCGTCCTTGGTCGGCCGCGAGCCCCAGCGCGTCGCCAGCTGGTCGACCAGGTACAGGCCGCGGCCGCCCTCGTCGCTTTCACCCGCGCTCCTGATGCGCGGCAGCCGCAGGTCGGAGTCGAACACCTCGACCCAGATGGCCTCGTGGCCGCGTCGCAGCCGCAACGTGAAGTCCTTGCCCGGCGGCGCGCCGAATCCTTCGTCGAATGGTGACAGCTCCCAGTCGCCGAGAATGCCGAGCGGGCCGGGCCCGGCGCCTTCCAGCACGAGCTCATGGCGCGGGGTCGGGGCCACGGCCGCGTGCAGCACCACGTTGGTGACAACCTCGGAGACGAGCAGGCAGGTCAGGTCCGCCTGCTCGGTGTCCATGCCCCAGCCCTGGAACGTGTCGTGCGCCAGCCGCCGGGCTTCAGACACGCGGATCGGCTCAGCCGGGAACTGGCCCTCCCAGGAGGCGAGGTCAACCTCCGACGTCCTCACTACGACGACCGCCATGTCGTCGTCGATCTCGCCCGGCACTGCGTGCTCAGCGGCCTCGGCGATCTGCTCGACGGTTCCGTCGGCCGCGCCCCGCACCGCGACCCGCAGCATCTCCTGGACCTCGGCATCGGTGTAGTGACCCTCGCCGTCGGCCCGCTGCCTCCGGTCGACCAGGCCATCGGTGTAGAACACGAGGGTCGACCCGGGTGCCAGGTAGCGCATCTCCTCGCGGTAAGTCGGCAGGCCGCGCACTCCTTTCCCGCGCACGCCCAGCAGGACTCCGCGGTCGCGGATCTCAAGCTGGCTCACGTCATGGCCGCGGACGATCAGCGGCGGCATGTGACCGGCGTTCGCGAACGACAGAGTGCGCGACCAGGCGTCATAGATCAGGTACGTGCAGCTCACCGTCGGCGGGTCGGACTCGGCGAAGCCGTGCGTCTCGGCGCCGGCCGGCGCTAGCGAGCCCACCCAGTCATCAAGCTTGCGCAGGATTTCCGCCGGCGACTTGTCATCCTGGGCGAACGCGCGCAGCGCGGCGCGCAGCTGTCCCATGACCGCGGCCGCCCGCGCGCCGCGGCCCTCCACGTCGCCGATGACGATCCCCACGCGCCCGGCCGAGAGCGGGATGATGTCATACCAGTCGCCGCCGACCTGCGTCTGAATGCCCTGCCCGTGGGTCTCCAGTGGCTTGGCCGGGATGTACTTGTACGCGACCTCGAGCCCGTCGACGAACGGCGGGTCCTTCGGCAGCAGGCTCGTCTGGAACGCGAGCGCCGTGCGCCGCTCCTCCTCGAACAACAGCGAGTTGTCAATTGCGATTGCCACCCGGCTGGCGATCGCGCTGAGGAAGTCGCGGTCATCGGCGCCGTAGTGACGTTCCTCGCGGTCGGTCAGGTGGGAAAGGGCCAGGCTCATGACTCCGAGCAGCTGGCCGCGGGCGATTAGCGGCGCGGCTAGCACGGATGTCAGCTTGATGTCCTCGCCTGCCTTGAGGCTCTCTGGCGTCGGGGCCGGGAAGTTGCCCTCGACCAAGTCGGCCACGACGATCGTTTCCTGCTGGGTCATGGCCAGGTCGCAGAAGTGACCCTTCGGGTACTTGATCGGCTCGCCGGCCAGCGCCCACGTCCCGGGATCCGGCATCCAGCCCCGCGAGTGCAGCTGCGCGCGGCGGACGAGCACATCTCCGTGCAGCAGGTCGATGAAGCAGTGGTCGGCGAACTGCGGAACGAGGGTCTCAGCTACCTGCCGCAGCGTGACATCGAGTTCAAGGGAGTTGGCCAGGCGCTCGCCGATCCGCTCCAGCAGGCCGATCCGGTCGCTCGCGCGCTGGCCCCCGCGTCGTGTCGCTTCCCTGGCCATGATGACAATGCCAGTGATCTCGCCCTGGCCGTCCCGCAACGGCGCCGCGTGCGCCCGGACGAAGACCCTGGATCCGTCGATGCGCTGACTAGCGAACGTGCCTTCCCAGGGCCAGCCGCGCAGCACGTTCTCGGCCATGTGCTGAACGGTCGTCGCGTCCGACTGCTCGATCCCCAGCGACAGCAGCGGACGGCCGGCCAGATGCGCGGAGTCATCAGGGAAGCCAAAGAGAGTGACCGCGAACGAGTTGGCGTACCGAAGCTTGCAGTCCCTGTCGATGACGACGACCCCGGTCGACACGTGGTCGAGCACGTCGCTGGCGGCGAGCAGCGGCGACGTCACTTCCCCCGCCGGTGTCATGCCCCGCTCACCCGAACGCCGTCACGGCCGCGAGACAAAGACGTGCGCCGCGACCTCAGCCGAAAGCTCCGCCCCGAGATCATCGACCCTATCCGCACCTGTCACCCGCACACCGTTGTCGCTTGCCGCAAGCGTTACCTCGCGTCCGGGTTGTATCCCAATGTTCTTGAGTCTAAGCATCAACTCTGAATCGCTCTGGACTTGCTCGCTGATGCGGCTCACCACGACGTGCTCGCCGGCGCGGATGGCCATCGCGCTCATCGCGATGTCAGTCTCGCCAGTCGCAACGTCGGATCGCTTGTTCGCGTCGTCCGGGACGCCGCGTTCCGCGAGGCCGGGAATGATGTTGCCGTGCGGGCACCGCACCGGGTAGTCGAGCAGCTCGACGAGGCGGCGCTCCACATTGTCCGAAATGACATGTTCCCAGCGACATGCCTCGATATGTACTTCCTCCCATGGCATACCGATCACGCTGACCAGCAGGCACTCGGCCAGCCGGTGCTTGCGCATGACGCGGGTCGCCAGCATGCGGCCCAGGTCGGTCATCGCTAGCTGCCGGTCGCCTTCCACGCGCAGCAGCCCGTCGCGCTCCATCCGGGCGACCGTCTGGCTGACCGTAGGGCCGCTTTGCGAGAGCCGCTCGGCGATGCGGGCACGGAGCGGAACTATGCCCTCTTCCTCGAGCTCGAAGACCGTCCGAAGGTACATCTCGGTCGTATCTATCAGGCCGTGCGCTGTCACTCCCATTACCTCCAGAATCGATGCTATGCCGCGAGAAGGCCCGGATGTACCTGTCAGCGATGGGCCGACAACTACCGGCCGCGCACGCGATAGCCGGGACAGGTACCCGCGAGCCGCCCGCTGGCAGCCAGCGACCGTCCTTACTCAGCTCGCCGATGTCACCGGCGTTGTGCTCACCGACGCCGGGCGCTGCCGCGGCGGCCAGATCGGCGCGTCCTACGTCCGATGGCCCGACGGCCATCTGTCGGTGCTCACGGCGCGCTCGCCCAACGAGCTCGCGGCGGCCCGCCTGGTCGAGGACCTGACCGCGGTCGGCCGGGCGGCTGGCGTCCCGGCGCCACGGTGCGAGTTGATAGCCGAGCTCCCGAGTGTCACCGCCATCGTCCAGGAGCTGTTGCCCGGGACCGTCCCGGCCACCGCAAGCCGCCAGATCGTGGCCGGCATGGTGGCGGTGAACCAGCGCTGCCGGGGATTGCTGGCGGACCGGTCCAACCTCCCAGCGCCTTCGCTGTATCTCCGCACGGACGGGCCGGGCTTTTGCCTGCATGGCCCGATGGCCAGCTATGACAAGGCCACGGCCAGGTTGCTGGCCGCCGTCGAGGAGATCGGTGCCGCCGAGCCGGACTGCCTGACCGGTATGGACCTGGTGCACTTCGACTTCCACCCGGAGAACGTCCTGGTCACCCCCTCTGGCCGGATCAGCGGCGTCTTCGACTGGGATGGCGCGAACCGCAGCGACGGCACGTTCGACCTGTTCACGCTCCGGTTCGTCCTGGCCCGCATTGCCCCCGAACTCGGTCACTGGCTAGGCGGCCTGCTACGCGAGACCGCGGCTCCGCACGTCTTGCGGGCCTGCTGGGCGCACATGAGCCTGCGGCTCATCGACTGGTCGATTCGCGAGCTGACGACGGCTGATGTCTGCGCATGGGTTCAGGTGGCGACCAACCTCATGCCCTAGCCGGGAACGGGGCCTGCCTAGCCGGTGCCGCTGGCAAGCCTGTGTCACGGGGCCAGGCGGGCCACCCACCACGAGTCCTCGTGCCGCGTATAGCGGAACCTGTCGTGCAGCCGGCTCGGCCTGCCCTGCCAGAACTCCATCCGGTCCGGCCGCAGCCGGTAGCCGCCCCAGAAATCAGGCATCGGCACCTCCGTGCCCTCCGGCCAGCGGCGCTCGAGCTCGGCGTACCGGTCCTCGAGCTCGGCTCGCGACGAGAGTACAGACGACTGGCGGCTCGCCCACGCGCCGAGCTGCGAGCCGCGCGGCCGGCCGTGGAAGTACGGCTCGCTGTCCGCCGTGGAGAGCGGGTCGACAGGCCCCTCGATGATCACCTGCCGATGGATCGCGTACCAGGGAAAGACGAGGCACGCCTCCGGCACCTCGGCGAGGTCACGTGCCTTGCGCGACGTCCTGTTCGTGTAAAAGGTGAAGCCGTCCGCGTCCGCGGATTTCAGCAGCACCATCCGGGCCCGGGGACGCCGGTCTGCCGATACCGTGGCCAGCACCATCGCGGTCGGCTCGGGCAGGCCTGTGCTGATCACATCGCCCATCCACGTGTCGAACAGCTCCATCGGCTGTGCGGGCAGCATGGCCTCGTCCAGGGTTCCCGGCAAGCCGAGCCCGGGCTGGTCAGCATGTCGCGATGGGTCCACGGGTAGTGATCCTCTCGCATTGCCCGCGGGGCCGCCAGGCACCCGGGCTGCGCCACAGTGGTCCCAGTTCGCCGCAGGAAGCACTCCGACGGGCGGACCTGGGTTACCCGTCCGTAGTCGTTGCGCGGTTGAATAGGGGCGCAGGCCACCAGAGGCGCGCTGGTCCCCGCCGCTCGACGAGCGGCCTGATCGCCCCTGGCCAGCCCGTGGGCCTGCCCGTGACTAGAGACGGAGGAACCGAATGTCCGACTTTGTGCCTGGACTCGAGGGCATCGTCGCATTCGAGACGGAGATCGCCGAGCCCGATAAGGAGGGCGGTTCGCTCCGGTACCGGGGCGTCGACATCGAGGAACTCGTCGGCCACGTCTCTTACGGTCACGTGTGGGGCCTGCTCGTGGATAACAAGTTCGCGCCGGGCCTGCCGCCCGCCGAGCCGTACCCGATCCCCGTGCATTCCGGCGACATCCGCGTCGATGTGCAGAGCGCGCTCGCCATGCTCGCGCCGGCGTGGGGCATACGCCAGCTTCTCGACATCAGCGACGAGCAGGCCCGCGATGACCTGGCTAGGGCGTCGGTCATGGCGCTGTCGTTCGTCGCCCAGTCGGCCCGCGGGCTCGGCTTGCCGATGGTGCCGCAGAATCGGGTAGACGAGGCAAAGACAATCACCGAGCGGTTCATGATCCGCTGGCGCGGCGAGCCCGACCCCAAGCACGTCAAGGCCATCGACGCGTACTGGGTGTCGGCCGCCGAGCACGGCATGAACGCCTCGACGTTCACCGCGAGGGTTATCGCCTCTACCGGTGCCGACGTCGCGGCGGCCCTGTCGGGTGCCGTGGGCGCGATGTCCGGCCCGCTGCATGGCGGCGCGCCCGCACGCGTGCTGCACATGATCGAGGAAGTCGAAAAGACGGGTGACGCCAGCGCTTACGTGAAGCAGGCGCTGGACAATGGCGACCGGCTGATGGGCTTCGGCCATCGCGTGTACCGGGCCGAGGACCCCCGCGCGCGAGTACTCAGGCGGACAGCCAGGGAGCTCGACGCGCCGCGCTACGAGGTCGCTGCCGCCCTCGAGAAGGCCGCGCTGGAGGAACTCCACGCGCGCCGGCCCGACCGCGTGCTGGCGACGAACGTGGAATTCTGGGCTGCGATCATCCTCGACTTCGCCGAGGTTCCGGCCCACATGTTCACCTCGATGTTCACTTGCGCGCGCACCGCCGGCTGGGCGGCGCACATCCTGGAGCAGAAGCAGACCGGCAGGCTCGTCCGGCCCAGTGCCAACTACGTCGGGCCCAGGGCGCGCTCGGTCCGCGATGTCCCCGGCGCCGGCGAGGTGTTTGACCAGGATGTCTGACCCCGCGCAGATCGTCATTCCGGCCGGCCTGCGGCCAGCTGACGGCCGGTTCGGCAGCGGCCCAACGAGAATCCGGGACGCCCAGGTCGAAGCGCTGGCCGCCGCGGGGCGGAGCCTGCTTGGCACTTCGCACCGGCAGGCGCCGGTGCGCAACGTCGTGCAGCGCGTCCGGGACGGCCTGGCCACGCTGTTCGGGCTGCCCGACGACTACCTGGTGGTGCTGGGCAACGGCGGCACGACTGCGTTCTGGGACGTCGCGGCGTTCGGGCTGATATCCAGCCGGGCGCAGCACCTGACCTTTGGCGAATTCTCGGCCAAGTTCGCGATCGTCACGCGCTCCGCGCCGTGGCTCGCCGACCCATCGCTCATCGCGACCGAGCCCGGCACCCATCCGTCGCCGCAGGCCGAACCGGGGGTTGACGCATACGCGTTGACGCACAACGAGACGTCGACAGGCGTCGCGATGCCGATTCAGCGCGTGCCGGGCGCTGACGACGACGCGCTTGTGCTGGTCGACGCGACGAGCGCGGCCGGCGGGATCTCGGTTGATCCCGCCCAGTTTGACGCGTACTACTTCGCCCCGCAGAAATGCTTCGGCTCTGATGGCGGCCTGTGGCTGGCGCTGCTGTCGCCGGCGGCAGTCGAGCGCGCAGGCCAGATCGCCGCCAGCGATCGCTACATCCCGGAGTTCCTGTCTCTGCAGACCGCGATCGAGCAGTCCAGGCTCCAGCAGACGTACAACACGCCGGCCGTGGCGACGCTGCTCCTGCTGGCCGAGCAGGTGGACTGGATGCTGAGCCAGGGCGGGATGGACTGGACTACGGAGCGAACCGCGACGTCGTCCGGCATCCTCTACAACTGGGCCGACAAGTCGCCGGTCGCGACGCCGTTCGTCACGGACCCGGCCGACCGCTCCCCCGTTATCGTCACCATCGACTTCGCTGACAACATCCAGGCCACCGCCCTTTCAGCCGCCCTGCGCGCCAACGGCATCGTCGATACCGATTCTTACCGCAAGCTCGGCCGCAACCAGCTGCGGATCGGCACGTTCCCAGCCGTCGAGCCGGCCGACGTCGAGGCGCTGACGACGTGCATCGACTACGTGCTCGACCGGCTGTAGGCGCTGACACCGCTGCGGTCAGTCGCCGGGGCCAGCCGCCAGCGCCCAGGTCCCGATGTCTTCGTACTGTGGCGGCCCGCTGCCTAGCTGGCTGCGAATCAGGCTGACCGATTCGGCTGTCCAGTCCGCGCTGCTGAAGCTGGCCAGTGCCGCGGTCAGTCCGGCGAGGTTCGCCGGCTGGCGGCAGCGCGCCAGCGTCAGGTGCGCGCTGTACTTCCGGCCCTCGTCGGGGGGCGGCGCACCCGCGCGGCGGGCACCAGCCGCCACCGAGGCGGCGAGCGACGCCAGCGCGCGCTGGTCGGCGCGGATGCCAACCCAGAGGACCTTAGCCCGGGTCGCGGCCGGGAACGCGCCGGCGCCCGCGACGGCCAGCCGTTGGCGCGGATGCCGGTGGGCCGCCCGCTCCAGTCGCGTCGTGAGCTCCGGAACGATGGCCTCGTCTACCTCCCCCAGGAAGGCGAGCGTCAGATGCCAGGCGCTGCTCGTCGTCCACCGCAGCTGCGGTGCGACCGCCTGTAGCGGCTGCACGGCCGCGGCCAGCTCAGCCAGCACACCTGCCGGCGGTGTGATGGCAACGAACAGCCTCATGCCGCCATTGGTATCAGCATCCCGGCCGGCTTAGGCGATGCGGGCCAGCTCCGCTCGCCGGAGGTAGCTCCGCACCCGAACGCCGCGGCTGCGGGCCAGCAGGAACGTCATCACCACGGTCGCGGCGACCGAGATGACGCCGCCGGCGACCATGCTCAGGCGGGCGCCGAAGACCGCAGCCAGCCAGCCAGCTAGCGGCGAGCCGAGCGGCGTGCCGCCGAGGAAGACCAGCATGTACAGGCCCATGACCCGGCCGCGCATCTCCGGCGCGGTGTTCAGCTGGGTGCTCGCGTTAGCGGCCGTCGTGAACGTCAGCAGCGTCACGCCAGTTGGAACGAGGGCGATGAGGAACGTCAGGTAGTCGGGCACTACCCCAGTGACGATCTCGAAGATGCCGAACATGAACGACGTCACGAGCAGCAGCCGCATCGTCGGGCGGCTACGGCGAGCTGCCAGCAGCGCGCCGCCGAGCGCGCCGACTGCGAAGACGGCCGATGCCAGCCCGAACGCGCTCGCCCCGGTGTGGAACACGGTCCTCGACATCAGCGCGGTCGTCACCTGGAAGTTCATGCCGAACGTGGCGACGAAGAAAAGGAGCACAAGCGGCAGCCAGAGCGCCGGGCGGGCGCGCACGTACGTCAGCGCCTCGCGCAGCTGGCCAGGACCTCGCTCGGCGCGCTGTGCCGGACGCAACTCGGCCGGCCGCATCAGCTTGAGGCCGATCAGCACGGCTCCGTACGATGCTGCGTTGACCAGGAACGCCGCGGGTGTACCCAGCCAGCCGATAACGACGCCAGCCACCGCCGGGCCGGCGATCCGGGCCAGGTTGAAGACGGCGCTGTTCAGCGCGATGGCGTTGGCCATCCCATCCCGGCCGACCATTTCAACGGCGAACGCCTGCCTGGTGGGATTGTCGACCACCGTAGCCAGGCCGAGTGCGAGCGCGAGCCCGTAGACCTGCCAGATCCGCACAGTGCCAGTCAGCGCTAGCACGCCAAGCAGGAGTGCGAGCGCGCCCATCACCGTCTGCGTGACCATCAGGATCCGCCGCTTGGAGTAGCGGTCCGCTATTACGCCGCCCCACAGGCCGAACAGCAGCAGGGGCAGGAACTGCAGACCAGTCGTGATCCCGAGCGCCGTGCCGCTGTTGTGGGTGAGCTCGAGCACAAGCCAGTCCTGCGCCACCCGCTGCATCCAGCTACCGGTGTTCGACACCACCTGGCCGGCCGCGAACAACCGGTAGTTGCGGGTCCGCAGCGAACCGAACGTCTTACTGCCCCATCGGGCCCGGCCGTCAGGCCAGGATGTGCCCGCCGAGACTGGGCCAGTCAGGACTGGCTGAGCTTCTCCAGGATCGGGGCGGCGGCCCGCAGCGTCGCCCGTTCCGGCGGCGTCAGCTCGTGCAGCCGCCGCGCGAGCCACGCCTCCCGGAGCTGCCTCGACTGCTGGACGACGGCCTGACCAGCTTCGGTGACGGTCAGCACCACTTGCCGGCGGTCCGTGGCGTGCGGGGCGCGCATGACCAGGCCGCGCTCCTCCAAGGCTGCGATCACCCTGGTCATCGACGGCGGCTGCACCTTCTCGTGATCGGCCAGTTCGCCAGGCGTCATCTCGCCATGCCGTTCGAGAGCCGCGAGGGCGGCCAGCTGAGTGTCGGAAAGGTCGGGCTCCAGGCCTTTCGCCAGCCGCTCGGCTCGCAGCCGACGAGCGAGCCGGCTCACTGAGATCCGCAGGGCGCTCGCTAGACCCGCGTCGGACCTGGTTTGCTGCGGCGTACTCATCTTCATTAACCTGAGTCATTACTCTTGCTAACTATAGCCGATGATCGGGCATTCCGGCGGCCAGTTAGCTCGCGACCTGTACCGGACCGGCTCCGGTCAGGCGGCCGCGGCCGTCTAGATCGTTCCGGTCCGCGAAGCATCGTCCCACGACGCCGGCCTCAGCGCAGCACTACGCCAGCGGCGCCCCGGACCGCGACGGCAGTCCGAGCACCCCGTCATCGGCTAACCTGAGCCCGTGAGCCGCCCCGAACGTCCGGTCCCGCCGCCGCTTGAAGGCAACGACCGGCTGATCACTGCCGTGATCACCGCCGGATTCCTCGTGGCCCTCATCGTCTTGGTCCTGGTGCGCGAGAGCTTGCCCGCCGCCGACCGGTGGTGGATCTGGGTGGCCGCGTGCGGCACATTCCTCGGCTTCTTCGGCTTGGTCTATGTGCCGCACCTGCAGAAATCGCGCGCGCGGGCTGCCGAGCGCCGTCGCGCTGCGCACGAGGCGGCTGGTTACCACAGCGCCACCGACATCACGGCTACAACCGCAGCGGACACCGACTTTACCGAGGCACCACCTCGATAGCGGCCGCCCGGCCCTCACGACTCGTGGTCGAGGGACTCGAAAACCGTATCCGCTAGCGCCACGCCCGGCATGTCGAGGAGGTCGTAGCCGACCTCGTCGATGACCGGCGCCATCACGCCGGCTCCTGCTCGCGCCGTTATTGCCTCTGAGTGCGCGCCGCACCCATGGTCGAGGGACACGACGCGGCCGTCATCGGGCGCGTACTCGTTGGCGCAGACGCCGAAGACCTGTCCGAGCGGTCCGGCCAGCGGCGTCAGGAAGCCGCACGTAACGCACGGCCCCGGCGCAGCGCGGGCCAGCGGCGTGCTCGGCCCGTGCTCGCTCGAATACCACCTGATCGCCGTGGAGTCCCGGCCGATCGCCGACAGGACGCGGGACCGGTCGCTGAGCGCTGCGGCCGCACCGCCATCGGCTATCACGGCAGTCGGGGCGGCCCCGACAGCGAGGGCCACGTCAGCGCGCAGATCCCACCCGACGCGGTCGTCCCAGTCCAGGACCCCCTCGTCGCCCGCGAGCATGCTGACTGGCACGAGCCGCTCGTCGTCTTCTGGTGCAGGCATCAGATCGCCGACACCCAGGTCGCCGGGACGCACCCGCTCGCTCCACGGCACCCAGCCGGGCGCCCGCAGCGAATCCGGTCCTGGCAGGAGTACAACCTCGTCCACCGTTACCGTTTTGGAGCGAGACGCCCTGGTCACCGTCACTGCCCAGCGCCAGCCGACATAGGCAGCATCCAGGCAGCCAAACAGGTGCGTGACTACGCGCTCGTCGTCGGCGACGACCCCTGCGTGCTCGCCGACATTACCCGGGCCGGCTAGCTCCTCAGCGGCGGCGCGGGCCAGGTCGGTCGCCGCCGCGCAGGCCTCATCGAGGGCGGCCGCGCGCGCACGAGTAGGAGGGCTCACGTTAGCTAATTGTTCCTCATCCGCAGGTTTGCACGCATGGCCGGGGCCGATATCTGCTCGCTTGACGGCCACGCCGTGGTTGTCCAGTCTCGCAAAGGAAGAATACTTGAGCCATGGGGACCACCGGGACGGCCGAGCGCGCGCGTCGGGTTGGCCGGTCGGTGGTCACGGCGTCACGGCGGGCCGGCCGGGCGGGTGCCGCGGCCGCCGGGGGCACAGGCCGATTCGTGCACCGCATGAGCGGCGCGTCGGGTGCTGGCCGGACGGGGTTGTCCACCCTGATCGAGCTCACCGCCGCGGGCGGGTTCGGTGACGCCTTCGTAGCCGTGGCGCTAGCAGGAACGCTGTTCTTCAGCGCGTCCGTCGAGCAGGCGCGCGGACGAGTAGCCGTCGCCTTGCTCATCACGATTGCCCCTTATGCGATTCTTGCTCCGCTAATCGGGCCGCTGCTCGACCGGGTGAAGCAGGGCAACCGTTACATCCTTGTTGGCACGCTGCTCGCCCGCGGCCTGCTGTGCTGGGGAATGGCAGGTGCCGCCCAGCACAACGACGCAGTGACGCTGCTGCCTGCCGCCTTTGGCGTCCTGGTCCTGCAGAAGGTATATGGGGTCACCCGCGCAGCGGTCACCCCGCGCTTGCTGCCATCGGAGATCACGCTGGTGACCGCCAACGCCCGGTCGAATCTCGGCGCGATCATCGCCGCGTCTACTGGCGCCGTCATCGCCCTCGGAGTCGACAAGATCGCGGGCGACCATGGCGGGGGCGCAGCGTGGGTCCTTATGGTTGCCACCGCTATCTATCTCGCGGCGGCGATCTTCGGCCTGCGGCTACCGCAAACAGTCGACAGGGCAGACGAAGAGGATGCCGCGACTCCGCCAGGTGAGGGGCAAACCGGCAACGGCGCCCGAGCAGCGGGCGCGGGTGGCCGTCGGGGACCCGGTGGCACCTGGGAGTTCGATACCGCCACGACCGCAGACGGCGGATCGGCGCGCACGACCACGCTTGGCGGTCCGAGAACCGCCGCCGCGGGAGCCGGGCGCAGCGCCAACGGCTCGCCATCACGCCTTCGCCGCATGCTGACGCCGCCCAAGATGAGCCGGGTTGTGCGCGAAGCCATGGAGGCCAACGCGGCCATCCGCGTCTTTTACGGATTCATGATCTTCTTCCTGGCGTTCATCTTGCGCAGCGAGCACTTTGGCCACACGTCGCAAAGAATCGCCTTGGGCGGCTTCGTGGCCGCCATCGCCATCGGCGGCGTGCTCGGCACGCTGATCGGCTCTGCGCTCAAAGCTCGCGCTCCGCAGGTACTGATGTTCACTGTGCTGGCCCTCGCGACGCTCGTCAGCATTGCTTGCGCCATCCTTTTCGGGCTGTGGTCGGTGCTGGTGGTGGCCCTTGCGGCCGCGATCAGCCAGACGCTCGTGAAGGTGGCGCTCGACTCGATCCTGCAGCGCGAGGTTCCGACGGAGACGCGATCGTCCACGTTCGCGTTCTCTGAGACCGTGCACCAGCTTGCCCTAGTCGCAGGTGGCCTGATCGGCTTGCTGCTGTCCCTGTCGGGAAGCGGGTTCGCCGGGCTGACCGTGGCCGCCATCGGGCTAGCGCTAGGCCTGTGCTGGCTCATCGCCAGCCGTCGCCGCCGGGTACTGCGCGCCAGGCGGGCTTCGCCTGGCCCGGCGCTCTGACGGCGGCGAGGTACTCCGCCGCGGTCACTCCTCCAGGTCCGCGGCGACGGCGCGGAGGACGGCGGCGGTCTGCTTGGCGTCCTTGCCGTCGGGGTGCTTGCCCCGGCGATAGGTATTCGACACGCCGTCGAGCAGCTTGATCAAGTCTTCGATGATCAGGATTAGCTCGTCCGGGCTCTTGCGCGCGACCTTGGCGATGGTCGGCGGTGGTTCGAGCACGCGGACCTGGAGCGCCTGAGTCCCACGCCGACCCTCGGCGACGCCAAACTCAACCCGCTGGCCGGGCCGCAGCGCTGTGCCGGCCGGTTCGAGGGCGGTTGAGTGCACGAAGACCTCACCGCCGTCATCACGGGTGAGGAAGCCGAAACCCTTGTCGGCGTCATACCACTTGACCTTGCCAGTAGGCACGTGCGGGACCTTACGCGAGGAGGAACGAATCGAGACAGGACAGGCGCATAGCGCTTGCGCGAGTAAAGGCTATCGGTTGTGGTTGACCTCCCGCGCTGCCGGCAGCTCACTGAGTTCTTCCTGTGGTCACTGCCGGTTTACCGGCGCATAGACGTGGCCCCAGCTGGCGCCGGGACCACGTCCTCCGCAACCTCACACGGCTGATGGTGCTGGGACGGGATCGCGTGCGAGGCCGGGAATATCGGCTGGCGATGCCAGCCAGTTTGGCTTCCCATACCCGTAACGGGGCCTGCTGAACCAGCGGTAGCGCGCACGCTCGGTCAGTCGGGCGATAATCAGCCGACCCTGTGCGGCCGGTTCCAGGGAGGCACGGCAGGCGGCCGCCGCCCGCGCACGCTTCGCCAGCAGAGGTAACCAGCACTGAGCACCGCGGCCAAGCGGCTCCCGGCAACGCCAAACACCCAGCCCTCGTGCACAGCGTGGCCAACCGAGGCATGACCGCTAGTAGTGACACCGAGCGCCGCCGCGACGACCGGCAGCAGCACCGGTAGCGCCAGCCCCAGCCATTTATCGCGGCCGTCCCAGAAGCGCGATGCCAGGGCCACGACGGCGCCGAGCAGCCAGATTGGCGGATAGATTGCGCCGCCGGGACCCAGCAGCGCGACCGCCGATGCCTCCAGCGGGCGCTGGCGGTACCACGAGACGGCGGCCGTTAATGCCTGGCGGACCCGCGGCGAGAGCACCGGCTCCCGCGGTGTCGCCAGCTGCCAGGCGGGGCTCACAGTTGTCGGCGCCGCATCATCGGGCTCGCCCGCCTCATCATCGGCGGCCACCGTGCCGGGGCTGGCGCCGAGGGCCCCGGCCAGCGGCCACGGGGGCCTGCCGTCGCCGACGGGAACCGCATCATCCCCTGGTGCCCCGTCATCGGGCGATGTCGTGGCTGGCTCCGCCGCGGCTTCATCGCGGCCCAGCGCCCGGAAGAACCAGCCGGGATCGCCAGACTGGACCGGAATGGCAGGCGCGGGCTCGTCAGCGGCACTCGGGTCGCCATCGCCCGTCGCCGTCCCGTTCGAGCTAGCTACGCTCGCGCCTGCACCGCGGTTGGCCAGCAACGTGAGCTGCAGGTCGGTCCGGCTACCGGCGACGGCGGGCCAGTGCCAGCTGGCGCGCCGGGCCTTATCGGAGTCGCGCCGCAGCACTCTGGTGATCGGATTGCCCGCATTCGCCGGCGCGGGCACTTCGCCGCGGATGGTTGTGAGCCGTTGCCGTTCCTGCTGCACCAGCGCAGCCGGGTCCCCGAGCCCGGCGAGCAGCATGCCTACCTCGATCGCAGTCGGCGGCCCGGCCAGCCCTGTCTCGCGCTCGATGAAATCGCGCGTCCGGTCCACGAGCGCGCGGCGGTCATCTGGACCTAGCTGGCCGCGCGCCGCAACCGAAAGCCGGTAGAGATAATCACGGATGAGCTGTTCGGTGGGCGGGCCCATGGGCTGATGATCCCTCTTCGCGCTGCCGTTGTGGAGCCGGCACGCGCACGGCGCAATCCGCAGCTGACAAATACAGAAGGCAGTCCCGGCCGAGCCGGGACTGCCTTCTGCCGTGCTTAACGCCCGAGGCGGGTCGTGTACTTCCTCCTGACAGCCCGCTGCCGCGGACCGGCGGGATCAGAAGTCCATGTCACCGCCGCCCGGACCGGCCGGAGCCTTATCCTTCTCGGGCTTCTCGGCGATGACTGCCTCGGTGGTGAGGAACAGCCCGGCGATCGATGCGGCGTTCTGCAGCGCCGACCGCGTCACCTTTGCCGGGTCGATGATGCCCGCCTTGAACATGTCGACGTACTCGCCGTCGGCAGCGTCCAGGCCACTACCAGCGGGAAGTGAGCGCACCTTCTCCACAACGACGCCGCCCTCGAGGCCGGCGTTGACCGCGATCTGCTTCAGCGGCTCATCCAGCGCACGGCGCACGATCTGCGCGCCAGTCGCCTCGTCGCCCGGCAGCTCGAGCTTCTCGAACGCGTTCTTGCCGGCCTGGATCAGGGCGACACCGCCGCCGGGGACGATGCCCTCCTCCACCGCGGCCTTGGCGTTGCGCACTGCGTCCTCGATGCGGTGCTTGCGCTCCTTCAGCTCGACCTCGGTTGCCGCGCCGGCCTTGATGACGGCTACGCCGCCGGCCAGCTTGGCGAGCCGCTCCTGCAGCTTCTCGCGGTCGTAGTCAGAGTCGGTGTTCTCGATCTCAGCGCGAATCTGGTTCACCCGGCCGGAGATCTGCTCGGGGTCGCCCGAGCCATCCACGATCGTCGTCTCGTCCTTGGTCACGACGACCTTCCGGGCCCGCCCGAGCAGGTCCAGGTCGGCGTTCTCCAGCTTGAGGCCGACTTCCTCGCTGACGACCTGACCGCCGGCCAGGATGGCGATGTCGCCGAGCATGGCCTTGCGGCGATCACCGAAACCCGGGGCCTTCACCGCGACGGACTTGAACAGACCGCGGATCTTGTTCACGACCAGGGTCGCCAGGGCCTCGCCTTCGACATCCTCGGCGATGATGACCAGCGCCCGGCCCGACTGAACGACCTTGTCGAGCAGCGGCAGCAAGTCCTTGTTGGCCGAGACCTTCGAGTTGACCACGAGGATGTAGGGGTCCTCAAGGACCGCTTCCATCCGCTCAGGGTCAGTGACGAAGTAGTGCGAGATGTAGCCCTTGTCGAAGCGCATGCCCTCGGTGAGCTCAAGCTCGAGGCCGAAGGTGTTGCTCTCCTCGACAGTGATGACGCCTTCCTTGCCGACCTTGTCCATCGCCTCGGCGATCATCTCGCCGATGGCGGTGTCACCCGCGGAGATGGAGGCAGTCGACGCGATCTGCTCCTTGGTCTCCACGTCCTTGGCCAGCTTGGACAGCTCCTCGCTGACGCGCTCCACGGCTGCCTCGATGCCGCGCTTCAGCGACATCGGGTTGGCACCCGCTGCGACGTTGCGCAAGCCCTCGCGGACCAGCGCCTGGGCGAGCACCGTCGCCGTAGTAGTTCCGTCGCCAGCGACGTCGTCTGTCTTCTTGGCGACTTCCTTGACGAGCTCGGCGCCGATCTTCTCCCACGGGTCCTCGAGCTCGATCTCCTTAGCGATGGACACGCCATCGTTGGTGATCGTGGGGGCTCCCCACTTCTTCTCGAGCACCACATTCCGGCCCTTGGGGCCGAGGGTTACCTTCACGGCGTCGGCGAGCTGGTTCATGCCGCGCTCGAGGCCGCGCCTGGCGTCCTCGTTGAACGCGATCATCTTCGCTGCCATAGGCTTCCAGTCCTCCCGGAACTTTGTGCCTGCGTGCAGACCGGGCCGACGCCCGCGACGGACGGCCACGTCTGACGGTCAGTCCCTGCCCGCCGCCAGAAGGGCCTCATCGCCCCGATCACGTCACTGCGTTGTCACTCTCACCCCGAGAGTGCCAACGTCATGTTTAGCACTCTCCTATGGTGAGTGCAAGCGCGGGGGCGTTACACAGCACCCCTGCGCTGTTCAGGGGCCATGCCGTCACCGGGCCGTTCAGGTTGTGGCGGCAGGCAACCGGAAAGCCGGCTGTATCAAGGACGCGGTTCCCGGCGGCACCGCTGCTCAAACCGAAATACCAGGCGCCGAGGGCGCCCGCTTCTGCTGGCTGCGTTGCCCAGATGGCAAAGAACCCGGCGCCATCGGCGCCGGGTCCTTGCTCGTGTCGCAACAGAGGGGGCCTAGACGGTCCTGACGGCCTCGGCCTGTGGACCGCGGTCGCTCTGCGTGATTTCGAACTCCACCCGCTGGCCTTCCTCGAGGCTGCGGTAGCCATCCGCCTGGATAGCTGAGAAGTGGACGAAGACGTCCCTACCACCGTCGACCGCGATGAAGCCGTAGCCCTTGTCCGCGTTGAACCATTTGACGGTGCCCTGAGCCATTACCAACAACTCCCTAACTTTTGCTCGGGCTGCGGGTTCCGCCCTTGCTATGCGGAAACCGTTGATCGCGGCGCAGGTACTGACGTCACCAGCAAGGTGCGCTTGCTGCTCAATCCACTACCAACCTCGACCGGACACGACTTTACAACGTGGGCAGGCGGGGCTGCGGCAAATTGTGCCTGTCTCTGATGCAATGCGCTAAGCCTCACGCGGCACATGGGGCTTGCCCTGCAACGGCCTTGCGGGCCGTGCGGAGAATCGCGGTTGCGACCGATCGCGATCTTGTCTCAGCCGCCGGCGACCGCAGGAATCACCGTCAGCTGGCCCCCGGCTGGCACCGGGGTGTCGAGGCCCTGAGCGAGCCGGATGTCTTCGTCATCGACGTAGACGTTCACGAACCGCCGCAGCTGGCCCCCGTCGTCTAGCAGCCGCCCGCCGATGCCCGGATAGTCGGCATCCAGGCCGGCAATCACTTCGCGCACTGTCCCCGGCGTCCCGGTGACAACCGCGTTCCCCCCGGTCAGGCTCCTGAGGATCGTGGGGACCCGCACGGACACGGTCATGCTCGTCCTGCCTTTCAGAGCGCGGCTGGCGGGAAGGCTAGCTCGCGGGCCGCGAACGCCTCGAGGGTTGGTGCGATGGGGGTACTAGTTTCGAGAGTACCGACGACGGCATCCGGGGTCTTGAGTCCGTCACCGGAGTTGATGATCACCGTGCGCGCGCTGGGGTCGATCTGGCCTTCGTTCAGCAGCTGGCGGAGCACTGCCAGCGTGACGCCGCCAGCTGTCTCGGCGAAGATCCCTTCGG
>DATIOU010000032.1:0-5393 GCA_035472835.1 Streptosporangiaceae bacterium
CGAGCGCGGCCTGCGCCGACGGCAGCTGGCAAGCCGTGCATGAGCATCTGTCACCGCAGCCTGCGCCGGACCCGCGATGAGTACCGTCGTGGCGTGCTGCCAGCTCGCCCCGCAGCTCGGGGACGCGGCGGCCAACCGTGACCTCGCTGCGGCGGCCGTCGCTGACGCGGCCGCGCGCGGCGCCGAGGTAATCGTGCTACCTGAGCTGATGTCGAGCGGCTACGTGTTCGAGAGCCAGCCGGAGGCCCGCGGACTGGCGGAGCCGCCAGACGGACCTACTGTCACGGGCTGGGCGCGGCTCGCGGCCGAGTACGACGTCATCATCGTCGCGGGTCTCTGCGAGGACGGCGGCGCGCAGCTATACAACAGCGCGGTGCTCGTCGACGCGAGCGGGCTGCGCTGCGTCTACCGCAAAGCACACCTCTGGGACGCCGAGCCGCGGTGGTTCGCCGCTGGCGCTGCCCCGCCGCCGGTCGTCGCGACGAAGCACGGGCTGATCGGCGTAATGGTTTGTTACGACCTGGAGTTCCCGGAGTGGGTTCGGCTGCCCGCCCTCGACGGCGCTCAGCTCCTCTGCGCACCCGTGAACTGGCCGGCCTATCCGCGTCCCGATGGTGAGCGGCCGTCCGAGGTGGTTCGCGTCCAAGCGGATGCAGGCGTCAATCGCATGTTCGTCGCGGCGTGCGACCGGGCGGGCACCGAACGCGGCGTCCAATGGGTCGGCGGCTCGGTCATCGTCGACGCTGACGGCTGGCCGCTGGCTGGCGGGTCGGCATCGGCGCAGCCAGCCACTCTCCTGGCCAAGTGTGATCTCGGCACCGCGCTCGACAAGGCGGTCAGCCAGAACAACGACGTGCTCCGCGACCGGCGGCCCGAGCTCTACGCACGCGTGATGCGAACCTAGGCGCTGCGCGTTCACACGCCTTGCTGCGCCGCGAGATCCTCATCGACTATCAGCAGCACCTTGCCGCGAGTGTGACCCTGCTCGACCGTGGCATGCGCGGCGGGCGCGTCGGCAAAGTAGTACCGGCGCACAATGTGAACCTCAAGAGTCCCGTCGTCGAACCACGGCGCCATCTTGATCAGCCGCGAGCCGCTGGGCTGCCCGCTATAGTTCTGCCAGCGTACGCGCTGGACCTCAGGATATTCGTCGGCGTGGACTGGCGTAGCGACGATCCCGCCGTCGCGCGCCGAGTGGGCGGCACCAGTCAGCGTCGGGGCGGCGCAGGCGAGCACCTTGTGAACGCCGCCGTCAGTTTCTGCGCGCACCTGCTCGGGCCAGTTGGCCTGGGTATGGTCCAGCACGACCTCCGCGCCGAGCTTGTGCACGAAGTCGTGGTGCTGCGGGCTCGCGGTTCCGATAACCCGGGCGCCGAGCCCGCGCGCGATCTGCACCGCAAAGTGCCCCAGGCCGCCGGCCGCGGCGGCGATCAGGATGACGTCTTTGTCGGTGAGCTGCAAGACATCGGTGAGGCCCTGGTGAGCGGTCAGCGCGTCCACGGGCACCGCGCCCGCGTCGCCTGCGTCGAGGCCGGCCGGCACGGGCGCAAGCTGCTCGAGCGGGCAGGTCACGTATTCCGCATAGCAGCCTGTCAGACCTGGATAGCCATAGACCGGCTCGCCGTCCTCGAAGGCCGCCTCGGCACCGGTATCGCCCACTATCAGCCCGGCGAACTCGGCGCCCGGCGTGAACGGCAGCTGCGGAGGCGACAGCCGGCCGCTTCGCAGGCCGGCGTCCCATGGCCCCACGCCGGCCGTAAGGACCCTGACCAGGGCCTCGCCGGGACCCGGCTGCGGGATCTGCGTCTCGCCGATCCGCAGCACTTCGGGCCCGCCCAGCTCGCTGACCATGATCGCCTTCATCGTCGCTCCTGCTCAGTTCGCGTTCAGTGGTGGAAGCCTCCCCGAAAGCTTGCCCAGGGCGGCTGCCGATGAACGCGCACAGGCGGTCTACCGTGACCCCATGATTAGCAGGGTGGAGTACACCGAGCCGCCCGTTCCCGCCTTTTTGTTTGATCTTGACGGGACGCTCATCGATAGCGTGTACCAGAACGTGATCGCCTGGCGGCACGCGCTGGCCAAGCTCGACATCGACTTGTCGGTCTGGCGCATTCACCGCCGGATCGGAATGAGCGGTGGCTTGTTCGTATCGGCGCTGCTGCGCGAGACCGGGCGCTCGCTGTCTGAGGACGACATCAAGGAACTGCAGCGGGATCACGTAGCGCAATATCTCGTACAGCTGGATTCCGTCAGCCCGCTTCCCGGCGCGCGCGAGCTGCTAGCCGCGCTGAGCGCGCACGGCGTCCCGTGGGCGATCGCCACCAGCGGTCGCTGGGAGATGGCCCGGCATGCGCTCACCATGCTCGGGCTTCCCGACGACGCGCCGTTGGTGACTCGCGACATGGTTGAGCACGCCAAGCCCGATCCGGACCTGTTCCTCGCTGCGGCCGCGCTGATCGGCGTGGATCCGCGATACGCGTGGGTGATCGGCGACAGCGTCTGGGATCTGCTGGCCGCCCGGCGCGCCGGCGCGCTCGGGATCGGGATGCTGTCCGGCGGCTACGGCCGCGAAGAGCTCGAGCGGGCCGGCGCCTACCGGGTATACGCCGACCCCAGCGAGCTGCTCGCGCGGGCGGACGAGGTGGGTGCGCGGGGCCTGCTGGCCGGGCCGGCCGACGTGTAGCTTCACTCCCAGAACGGGCGCAGCTCGAACGTGCCAGCTCGCGCTGTCGGATGGCGACAGGCCACCTCGACCGCCTCGTCAACGCTGTCGCACTCCAGCACGTCGAAGCCGGCGATTTGCTCCTTGGTCTCCGCGAACGGGCCGTCGGTCAGCAGCCGCTCGCCGTCGCGGACGCGCACGGTCAGCGTCTCCCGCACTGGCCGCAGCCGACCGCCGTGAAGCTTGACACCGGTTGACTCCATCTCGGTTATCCAGGCCTGGAGCTCCCCCTCAACCGGGTCGCTGTCATCGGGCTCGGCCGACATGTCGAACTCGTTCTCGTCGAGATAGTGCAGCAGCAGGAACTTCATCGGACCTCCATCGTCCTGGTCATCCTGCCGCAACTGCCCGACGGCGCGAACGGGTGGTGCGGCGCGCCAGGCGGGGGGACCGGCTCATCCGGCTCGCGCGGGCGAGCGGCAATAGCAGTTCGGCAATGGCCGCGGCAATGCGCCCGGCGCGCTCGTCTGCGCTGCGAATCTCGGCTGCGCTCTTCGGCCGCTGGATGTCATAGAGCCGGTACGTCTGGTAGGGCATCATCGCTGTCTCCTCGAAGTCGCGTCGTCCAGTCACCATCACGACGAACAGCGACCGTGCCGATGGACGCAGCGCCTCCGCCCTCGATCACGTCATCTTCATCGCGCGCACATACGTACGACACGCCAGGCGCGTGCTCGTGGGTTCTGCTGTTGACGCCGTACTGCCGCGCAGTCCAGTCATGCGCGGTCCCATAGGAAATGACGCGATCTGGGGAGATGGTCTCTGTGGCGAGGAAGATGGTCGATTGCCGCAAGGTGCCGAGCGACATCAACTGCACGCTCACAATCGCCGGGACCGAGGATGAAGTGCTAGACGCGGCAGTATCGCACGCGGTCACGAAGCATGGTGACGAAGACACCCCTGAGCTGCGGCGCATGATCATGTCGAGCATGGAGGACGTCGAGCCCGCGCTGGCCTAGCGTGCCCGCGCGCCGGGCCTGATCGATCTGGCCCGCACGAGCCGGAGACCAATTACCGAGCTGCAAACGCCAGGGTGGTGGCCTGCGGGTCGGCCTGAGCTGCGGCGCGTGAGCGCCCGGCTGGCACACTTAGTCCGGTGGCGCCATGGCGCATTCGCGACTTTCACGAGGATGACCTGGACGCGGCGGTCCGGCTCTGGGATGACCCCACGGCTGGCACGGCCGCGCCGGTGTTCGGTGTCTCGGACCTGATCTCGGCCGTTCGCGCCGGATCGCCCGCAGTGGTCGCCGTCGTCGGGAACGAGCTGGTCGGCACCGTCGTCGCTACCCTGTCCGGCGACCGGGCGCTCCTGCTGCGCATCACCCTGGCGCCGGGCTGGCGGCGCCAGGGCATCGGCAGTGCCATGCTCACCGAGCTGGAACGCCGTCTCGTGGTGGCCGGTATCCACCGGGTTAGCTGTCTGCTCGGCGACGCGACCGAGATGGGCGCGGCGGCCCTCGAACACGCCGGGTACAGCGCCCGCAGCGGCATGTTCCTGTACGAGAAACTCGAGCCAGTCGGGCCGGCGGATGTCGGCATCCTGGGTCAGCTCGGCGGGCGCATGATCAGGGCGAACACGTGGGATCAGCTCAGCGGCATGGCCCGCGAAAAGGAGCTCATCGAGCGCCGCGTAATCCTCCCGCTCGCTAACCCGCAACTGTCCGGCCGGCTCGGGCTGGTCCCGCCGCAAGCTGTCATCTTGTTCGGGCCACCTGGCACCGGCAAGACGACGTTCGCCAAGGGCGTGGCCTCACGGCTGGGCTGGCCCTTCGTGGAGCTGTTCCCATCGCGGCTGGCAGCAGATTCGCCGGCCGGGCTGGCCGCCGCGCTGCGGGCGGCGTTCGCGATGATCTCCGAGCTGGACAAGGTTGTCGTGTTCATTGACGAGGTCGAGGAGATCGCGGGCCTCCGCCAGCCGGGCACAATCTCGATCGCGCAGGGCGTCACCAACGAGATGCTCAAGCTGATCCCGCCGTTCCGCGAGCGAGACGAGCGGCTGCTCATCTGCGCGACGAACTCGGTGCGGGACCTGGACACCGCCTTCTTGCGCCACGGCCGCTTCGACTACCTGATCCCGGTCGGACCGCCCGACGACCAGGCGCGGCGCGCGATCTGGGACCGGTATGTCGCGGCGATGCCGCACACCGACGTGGACATGGCGGCGCTCGCTGAGCGGTCCCGGCTGTTCACCCCGGCCGACATCGAGTTCGCCGCGCGCCGGACCGCCCAGCTCGTGTTCGAGCGCGTCATGTTCGAGCAGGGCGATGAGCTAACCACGACCGCCGACATCCTGCGCGGCATCGCCGAGACGCGACGGACGCTGACCGAGCAGATGGTCGCCCAGTTCGAGCAGGACATCGAGGACTACGCGCGGCTGTAAGCAACGCGCTCGTCGAGGCGATGATCCTGGCAGTGTCGGCCCGTCGGTCGCCGGTGTCGCCCGGCCTGGTGCATGTTTCACGGCGGAGGTGCGGTTCGGGGTCCGATGTGCGGCTTTTGGGGGCACGGGAGCCGTGAAATGCCGGCTGGCGGGGCGTTGTGCCGGGTTCGCGGGGTTGCGGCGGGCTTGGTTACCGGCGGGTAGTGACCGGGGCCGCATTTGTTACCAGCCGGTAGTGATCCGGGTCTCATCGCGGAACCAGCCCCGGTCACGCCCCGTCGAACCTTCCGT
>DATIOU010000033.1:0-17267 GCA_035472835.1 Streptosporangiaceae bacterium
ACGGAAGGTTCGACGGGGCGTGACCGGGGCTGGTTCCGCGATGAGACCCGGATCACTACCGGCTGGTAACAAATGCGGCCCCGGTCACTACCCGCCGGTAACCAAGCCCGCCGCAACCCCGCGAACCCGGCACAACGCCCCCGCCAGCCGGCATTTCACCGCTCCCGTGCCCCCAAAAGCCGCACATCGGACCCCGAACCGCACCTCCGCCGCCGTGAAACATGCACCAGGCCGGGCGACACCGCAGGATGGCCACGGACAAATGGACGCTGTCGTTGTTTCCGCTGGTCCTTTCCTGTCGGCGCGTGCTCCCGCACAATGGTGCCGTGACAGATGGACAGCAGTTCATGGGCGGGCAGTTCACAGGCGGCCAGGCGATCGATCCCTGCCCGCAGTGCGGCAGCGCCGCTAACGTGCACTCGATCAGCGAGCTGGCCGCGCTAGCGCAGCAGCAGCTCAACACGCTTCCCGGCGGGGCGCCGCAGCAGGGCCCCTCACAGCAGGGCCCCTCGCAGCAAGGCTGGAACGCCGAGCCGCAGTCCGGGCCGGTACCGGGCTGGGCAGCCGAGCCGCAAGCAGGCCCGCCTCCGGGCAGCGGCGGGAGGCGCGGCAACCGCAACTGGTCGAGCCGACCGCGCGACTATTACGGCGACAACCCGGTCGACGCCGTTGAGGGCGCGATCGCAGACGTGGCGCTCGGGGCGGCCGCGCGATTCATCGGGCGAGCAGTGGCCAAGCGCGCGCAGCAGACGGTGAATGACCGAGTCATGCCGGCAATGGCGCAGGCAATGGCCCAGCGCCAGAACCTGTTGCGCGAGCAGATCGCCATCGCTCAGCAGCACCCCGACGTGCGCGCGTGCATGACGGACCAGGTGATCTTCCTGGCGGGAGGCAGCCGGGCCTTGCCCATGCCCAACCTGGGCACGCTCACCGCGCAGCAGGCGGACATGCTGGTCGCTCAGCTCCGTCAGGGCTGACTTAGCCGCTGGCGAGTGTGCTCACCCGAAGCGGTTACGCCAGCCCAGCAAGAGCAATCGGCGAGCGGCTCAAGCATCGGCGAGCCACTCAAGCATCGGCGAGCCACTCAAGCATCGGCGACCGGCTTCCGCCGACGAGTTGGACTGATGCGCGAATCGTGCCGCTGTGCGCAGCGCGCGCTTCTCGCCGCTGCCGCCGATGCAGATCGGCGGGTGCAGGCGCTGCACCGGCTTGGGCTCACAGCGTGCCGCCGTGAGCCGGTGGTACTGGCCGCTGAACGTCGTCAGTTCATGTGTGAGCGGCCCGACGATCACCGCGCAGGCCTCGTCGAACCGGTCGCAGCGTTAGCGCGGCGAGCCCAGCTCGATGCCGTATGCGCCCGACTCCTAAAGTTCCAGCCGGCCCCGATGCCAACTTCGAGCCGGCCACCGGAGACGATGTCAAGTGTCGTGATCCAGCCCCCCGGGCACGGTCCCGCCGAGTCGCCGAAGATGGGATAGAAGTGGTCGAACGTCCAGCCCGACTCGAACAGCTCGATGTCGTCGGCGGCGCGCTAGACGTCGAGCATCGCGGCCCAGGTCGTGTTCTCCGGTGCAGTCTTGATGGCGAAGCGCATGCCGCCCGCGCTGCGAACACCGGAGGAGCTCATGACGGCTAATACGGCCGCCATCGTCGGCGGACGTATCGTTCCGGTCACCGGCGACGTGATCGACGGCGGGATCGTCCTGATCGAGGACGGCAAGATCGCGGCCGTGGGCCTGGCCCTCGACATCCCGCCGGATGCAAACGTGATCGACGCGACTGGCAGCTGGGTGTTGCCGGGCTTCATCGAGGCGCATGGTCACGTGGGCGTGCACGAGGAGGGCGAAGGCTGGGCCGGCTCAGATTCCAATGAGCTGACCGAGCCGGTCACTGCGCACGTGCGCGCCATCGATGCCATCAACCCGGCCGACCTCGGCTTCCGCGACGCGGTCTCGGGCGGCGTGCTCGCGGTGAACGTCAACCCTGGGTCCGGGAATCCCATCGGCGGCCAGACCGCCGCGCTGAAGTGCTGGGGCCGGACCGTCGACGAGATGCTCCTTCGTGCCCCGGCTGGAATGAAATCTGCGCTCGGCGAGAACCCCAAACGTATCTACGGCGAGCGGAAGCAACTGCCCAGCACGCGTCTAGGCACCGCCGCGGTGATCCGCGGCGCCCTCGTCGACGCGGCGAACTATCTCGCGCGGATCGAGGCCGAGGAGCGCAAGTCCGAGACCGACCGCAAGCCCGTCGACCGCGACCTGAAGCTTGAGGCACTCGGCCTGGTGCTGCGGCGGGAGATTCCGTGGCGCCAGCACTGCCACCGGGCCGATGACATCGCCACCGCGCTGCGTCTGGCCGAGGAGTTCGGCTACGAACTGGTCATCGACCACGGCACCGAAGCCCATCTGCTCGCGGACATCCTGGCCGCGAAGGACATTCCGGTGATCATCGGGCCGCTATTCACGAGCAGGTCGAAGGTCGAGCTGCGGAACAGGTCGCTCGCCAATCCCGGCAAGCTGGCGGAGGCGGGCGTCACCATCGCCATCACGACTGACCATCCGGTCGTGCCCATCAACTTCCTGGCCCATCAGGCCGCGCTGTCGGTTAAGCACGGCCTGGATCCGGAAAGCGCGTTGCGGGCGCTGACCATCAACCCGGCGCGCATCGTGGGAGTCGACGACAGGCTCGGGTCCATCGAGCCGGGCAAGGATGCGGACCTGGTCATCTGGTCCGGCGACCCGCTCGATGTGCTCAGCCGGGTCGAGCACGCGCTGATCAACGGCGAGGAGGTCTACACGTTCGCCGACGGCGAGGCCCGCTTCGCCGAGCTGTGGTGAGCTACGGTACGACGACCGTGCCAGTAGCGGTTACCGCGACGATCGGCTCGGCCAGCACGGCGGCCGCCGACGGCCCGCGCTCCGGCTGCGCCCGGCATACTACCCGCGCCTCGAACGCGATCTCCCGGCTCCGCCTGCCGACCCTGCTGATCACCGCGGTGACCTCGAGCACGTCGCCCGCGATCACCGGCGCCCGGAACTGCACGTCCGAGTACGACGCGAACAGCCCCTCGTCGCCGTCGGTACGGATGCACGCCTCGGTTGCCACGTCACCGAACAGCCCCAGCATGTACGCCCCGTCAACCAGGTTGCCGCCATAGTGCGCGTGGCTGTAGGGAACGTAGCGCCGATGCGTGACAGTAAGCCCGAGCCGCGGATCGTCGCTCACGCGCCCGCTCCGACCGGGTGCGCCGCCGGGTGCGCCGCCGTTTCCGCCGCGGCGTCTGCGGCTTCCGGCGTTAGCGCGTAAGCCAGGTAGCTGGCCACTTCACCCGGCGCAGTGCCCTTGCCGAAGATCTTGTCGACGCCCAGCTCCCCCGCCATCGACGGATCGAACCGGGGACCGCCCACGACGAGCAGCGGCCGGCTGCACTCCGCTTTAAGGGCCGCCGCGTCAAACGCCGCCGACATCTCCTGCGCGTTTGAAATGTGCGCGTCTCGCTGGGTCACCACCTGGCTGACCAGCACCGCGTCGGCGCCCTCCGCATTCGCCTTCGCGACCAGGTCCGGCACCGCCACCTGCGAGCCGAGGTTCACGACCCGGATCTCGCGGTAATACTCCAGGCCCTTCTCCCCCGAGTGGCCCTTCACGTTCAGGATGGCGTCGATGCCGACGGTGTGAGCGTCGGTGCCAATGCACGCGCCGACGACCACGAGCTTGCGGCCGAGCCCGGTGCGGATGCGCAGGTTCACCTCGGCCGGCGACAGCAGCGGGAACTCCCGCTCGGTGACCGTCACCTTCGACAGGTCGACGAGGTGCGACACGCGGCCGTAGACGACGAAGAACGTGTAATCCGGGCCCATGCCTTTCGCGTGCACGACCATGGCCGGGTCCAGGCCCATCTTGGTCGCGAGCTGCATCGCGGCGCCCTCGGCCCGCGCCTTCTCGGTCGCGGTGCCGAACGGTACCGGCAGTGTGAACGAAACCTGGATGCGCCCGTCCCCGGTGGTGTCACCGTACGGCCGGATGACATCGCCACTCATTCGCTCGCTCCGATCTCGCTCAGCGTCCGAGCCGACTCGGCGACGACGGCCCCGTTCCCGTCCGCAAGGATCTCGGAGGCGGGGTTGAAGTAACCGTCAGCGCGGCTGATCACCCCGTCTAGGCCCCGGCCGCCGTCGGCGGGCCGCTTCGTGCTCCCGAACGTCCCGTCCGCAATCGCGGTCAGCAGGCCCTCGTCGGCGATCCGCCGCAGCAGGTCGACCGACTCGCCTAGCACGTGCCTGGCCCGCTCCTCGATGAACCCGCCAGGGGCGGGCACGAAGCTCTCCCCGAGGCGCCCGGCCGCGTCGCGGACGTAGCGGACGTTCTCCAGGGCAAGATCACGATCGGACAGGAACGGGGTGTGAATACCCTCGGTCATCATGCCGATGAGCAGAATCGACTGGTCGGTCATGACCCCGCACAAGTTGAAGAACGCGTCCAGCAGGTACCCGGCGAACACGTTGCCGGTCATGTGCTTGGTCGGCGGCATGTACTTGAGCGGCGCGTCCGGGAACAGCTCCCGGACAAGCTGCGCGTGGGCGAGCTCGAGCAGGAACGAATCCGGCACGGCCGGGTTGATCTCGAACGCGTGACCGAGGCCGAGCTGGCTGTCGGCGAGACCGGCTTCTTTGCCGAAGTACTCGTTCATGAGCTGGCTGACCACAACCGTGTGCGCGGCGTCGACCGCGTCGGCCGTCGTTAGGTAGTTGTCCTCACCGGTGTTGATGATGATCCCCGCTCTGGCGTGAATCTGCCGGGAGAAGCGCTGGTCGATGAACGTCCGCCGGGGGTTGATGTCGCGGAAGATGATGCCGTACATGCAGTCGTTCAGCATCATGTCCAGTCGTTCCAGGCCGGCCAGCGAGGCGATCTCCGGCATGCACAAACCGGAGGCGTAGTTGGTCAGCCGGACGTACCGGCCAAGCTCGCGGCTGGTCTCGTCCAGCGCTGCGCGCATTAGCCGGAAGTTCTCCTGCGTCGCGTAAGTACCGGCGAAGCCTTCCCTGGTCGCGCCTTCGGGCACGTAGTCCAGCAAGGACTGGCCGGTCGAGCGGATCACCGCGATGATGTCGGCGCCTTCGCGGGCGGCAGCCTGTGCCTGCGGGATGTCCTCATAAATGTCGCCGGTGGCGACGATGAGGTAGATCCACGGCTTGGGCGGTTCGGACGTCGCGTCGATCATCCGCTGGCGCTGGATCCGGTTCGCGTCAATCTTGCCGATGCCCGCCGTTAGCGCTGCGCGCGCAGCCGCGCGGGCGGCGTCGGCATCTGCCCCCGACGGAATCCGGAAGGCGACCTTGCCGTGCGACGCGGCCTCGGCCAGCGCGGCCAGGTTCTCGTAACCGGCCGTCAGCAGCGCGTCCCACGCTGGCAGCGCGACGCCGTGCTCGAGTCCGGTGCTCTCGCGGACGGCGTCGAGCAGGCGGTTCACCCATGGCATGCCGTCCGGGTCAGCGCCCTGCAGGCCGGCCAGTCGCAACACGGCGCGCTCGACCGAGACCGTGGTGTTCGTCTTCGCCATTTGGACGATCGGCGTTCCGGCCCTGGCCGCCAGCTCGCGGGCCTGGCGGACGACCGCCTGGTCGAGGTTCAGTCGGGTTCGCATCGTTACTCCCCGGGGTCGTGAGCGCTGTGCTCGTCGATGCGGCCCTGGAAGATGCCGCGTACGCCAGGCTCGGTGCGGATGAGGTCGATGGCCAGCTCGGCGTGCCCCGGCACGTACCCGTTGCCCACCAGCATCGTGACGTCGGCGGCCACGCCTTCGGCGCCGAGCGCAGCGGCAGTGAACGATGTCGCCATCGAGAAGAAGATGACGGTGCCACCCTGGGCCGTCGCCAGGATCGCGCCGCCTTCGCAGCCCGGCACGTCCACGCAGACGACAGTGACGTCGGCCGGTCCGCCAGCGGCCCGCTGAATCGCACTTGACACGCCGACCGGGTTGCGAGCGTCGGCTACTACGACGTGATCGACGAGGCCGTGCTCCCCGTCGCCTGCCTTCGCGGCTCGCAGCGTGGCTGCCTCGGCGTCGTGCGGGACCACGCCGACCACCGTCCCTGCGCCCGCCCGGCGGGCCGCGGCGGCCGATAGCGAGCCGCTCTTGCCAGCCGCCCCGATGATGGCGACGGCCGGCCGCTCGCCGCCCCGCGCGCTGACCACCCGGTGGGTGAGCGCCGGTGCGCCGCACACGTCCATCACGGACAGGGCGAGCTCGGCCGCCATATCGGCGGGAAGCCTGGCCGCGATGGAGCGGCCGAACAGGATGGCGTGCCCGGCGCAGGGTATCTGCTCGGACTTGCCGTCCCAGCGGGCCAGCGCGTCGGCGATGACCAGCGGCGTCAGGCTGAGCGACACGAGGGTGGCGATTTTGTCGCCGGCCTGCAGGCCGAGCGGCGAGTCCGGCCCGACTTCGTCAACGATGCCGGTCAGCATGCCGCCGGAACCGGTAACCGGGTTCTGCATCTTGCCGCGTGTCCTGACGATCTCCAGGACGGCCGCCCTGATCTTGTCGGGATCGCCGGCGTGCGCCTCGTGCAGCTGGCGGAACGACGCGGCGTCCAAGTTCAGCCGCCCGACCGCGATCCGAACTTCGTCGGGCCAGATGGCCGGCCGCGCGTCGAGGCGCCACGCGGCTTGCGGCAGCACGCCAGCCGGCTCGAGCACCCGGTGCAGGCCCAGTGGCGAGCCCGGCGCCCCCGCCTGGCCGTTCAGCGCGGCCGCGGCGTGCAGGCCCGTCGGCGCGTGTCGCTGCCCGCCGCGGTCCTGCGGGCCGAGCGGCGATCTGGTCACGGTCAGTCCTTCCTGCCAGCGGGCTGCCTGCCAGGCCAGCACCGCGGGTGCCGGCTTGTACCGGACTCGGTGATAATGCGCCGTTTATAACATGGCGCATGGGTAGTGTGGGCTTTCAATAGAATTTCTCGTCTGACACTATACAGACAGGACGTTCTCGCGTGCCGATCCCGGAACCGTGGGGTATCGTCCTGACTTCGACCCACCCGAGGGGCAGGTACTCCGAATGATCGACCAGCCGTACGTCTACCGGCACAAGGAGCTGGTAGAGCCGGACTGGCGGCGCCTGCCCGGCTGGGCCGACGTCTCGCCGGAGGAATGGGCCTCCGCCCAGTGGCAGCGGGCGCACTGCATCAAGAACATTCGCCAGCTTCGGCAGATCCTGGGCGACGGCCTCGACGAGCGGTTCTACGCCGACCTGGAGCGGGATCAGGCGGAGCGGGCGACCATGTCGATGCTCGTGCCGCCGCAGATGATCAACACGATGGTGCCGGTTTTGGCGCCAGCCGACCCTGGGTTCACCGATGCGTTCTACGGCGACCCGGTCCGGCGCTACATGATCCCGGTGTTCAGCGATCGACACGCGGTCTGGCCGTCGCACCCGGAAGCGTCGCGTGACTCGCTGCACGAGGCCGAGATGTGGGCCGTTGAGGGACTGACTCACCGCTACCCCACGAAGGTGCTCGCCGAGCTGCTGCCGACCTGCCCGCAGTACTGCGGTCACTGCACAAGGATGGACCTGGTCGGCAACCCGACGGCGGTGATCGAGAAGCATAAGTTCGAGCTCGGCCGGGACGACCGGCTCGCCGCGATGATGAACTACCTGCGCCGCAGCCCTGGCGTCCGGGACGTGGTGGTTTCCGGCGGCGACGTCGCGAACCTGCCCTGGCCTCGCCTCGAGTCGTTCGTAGCTGGCTTGCTCGAGATCGAGAATATTCGCGACATCCGGCTGGCCACCAAGGCGCTGATGGGCCTGCCGCAGTACTGGCTGACCGACGAGGTCAGGGCCGGCATGGAGCGGCTCGCGACGACCGCGCGCGCCCGTGACGTCAGCATCGCCATCCACACGCACGTGAACTCGGCGCAGTCCGTCACGCCGCTCGTTGCCAAGGCGGCCAAGGCGATGCTCGAGACCGGCATCCGCGACGTCCGCAATCAGGGCGTCCTGCTGCGCGGCATCAACGACAAGACCGAACAGCTACTCGACCTGTGCTTTGCGCTGCTCGATGACGCGAAGATCATGCCGTACTACTTCTACATGTGCGACATGATCCCGAACAGCGAGCACTGGCGGCTCTCGCTCGCCGAGGCCCAGCAGCTTCAGCACGACATCATGGGCTACCTGCCGGGATTCGCTACGCCGCGGTTCATCTGCGACGTGCCGTACGTGGGCAAGCGGTGGGTGCACCAGGTCGCGCGCTACGACCGGGAGATCGGCATCTCGTACTGGACGAAGAACTACCGGACCGGCGTCGAGGCCGACGACGCGCTGGCTCTCCACCGTCAGTACGAGTACTACGACCCGATCTACCTGCTGCCCGAGGCGGGCCAGGAGTACTGGCGCAAGCGGGTCGCCGCGCCGGCCCCGCCGGTCGCCTCGGTGGCGCCAGTCACGCCTGCCACGCCCGTCACGGTCGCTTAACCTGCGCGGATCTTCCCCGAGCCGCCGCCAACAGCGTCGATGCCGCTCTACTGCGGCTCTAGCGACAGTAGAGCGGCAACCATGCTGCTCGCTTCCTGGTGCATACGCCGTTTCGTCGCTCGTGGTGACTGGGCGGTCGCGGTCGGTCCCGACGAAACGGCCCGACCACGCCGCCCAGCCTCCCTCCAGCTCAGTTGGACCACAGATCAGTCGACCCACAGCTCAGGCAGGTGCTTCGCTATCTGACACTCGACCTTCGCGAGCGCTGCCGCGGTGCTCATCCGCGGCAGCTTCCGGCCGCCTCGCAGGCGGATCGAGACCTCGCTGGACGCCGCTTCTGTTGGGCCGATCACCGCTAGGTACGGAACGAGCTTGTGGTCGCGGATCCGGGCGGCCAGGGTGCCGTCGCGTGCTAGCTCGGCGCGCAGGCCAAGCTCGGTGGCCTGCTTAACCAGCGACGCCGCCCTCCCCCACTGTTCGTCCGACACTGGCAGCGCTGCTAGCTGGACGGGGGCTAGCCAGGGCGGGAAGGCGCCGCCGTGGACGTCGATCAGGTTCGCGACCGCACGCTCCGCGCTGCCGATCAAACTGCGGTGCACCATGACCGGGCGGTGCCGGGCGCCGTCCGGGCCGATGTACTGCAGGTCGAAGCGCTCGGGCTGGTAGAAGTCGATCTGCACGGTCGCGATGCTGGCTTCCCGCTCAGCAGCGTCGGCCACCTGGATGTCGATCTTCGGGCCGTAGAAGGCGGCCTCGCCGGCCTCGGTGTCGTACGAGATCTCGCAGTCAGCGAGGACCGATTGCAGCATCGCGGTGGCGTCGGCCCACATTTGCGCGGACCCGACGTACTTGGCGGCCTCGCCGGCCAGCGAGAGCCGATAGCGCGCAGGCGAGATGCCCATGGCCTCGTGGGCCTGCCGGATCATGGCCAGCGCGGCCGCGGCTTCTCCGGCGACCTGGTCCAGGGTGCAGAAGATATGCGCGTCATTCAGCTGCATGCCGCGAACTCTGGTCAGGCCGCCGAGCACGCCAGACAGCTCGGCCCGGTACTGGCCGCCGAGCTCGGCCATCCGCAGCGGCAGCTCACGGTAGCTGCGCGCCCGCGCCGCGAACATCACCGCGTGGTGCGGGCACAGGCTCGGCCGCAGCACCAGCTGTTCGCCAGCGTCCGCCGCCCGGCCGAAAGTCATCGCCGGGTACATGCCGTCGCGGTAGTGCTCCCAGTGACCAGAGCGCTCATACAGCTCGCGCTTGCCGAGCACAGGCGAGTAGACGTGCTGGTAGCCGGCGCGGCGTTCGAGCTCCCGGACGTACTCCTCGAGAGCGTGCCGGATCGCGGCGCCGGCCGGCAGCCAGTACGGCAGGCCAGCGCCGATCAGCGGGTCGGTGTCAAAGACGTCCAGCTCGCGGCCGAGCCGGCGGTGGTCATAGAGCTTGTCGTGGGTCAGCATGGCGGTCTCCTCAGCTCGCACAGCGGAGCGAGTGACGGCCGGGAATGACGAAGCCCCGGGGCACTCGCCCCGGGGCTTGGTCGCAGTCAGCAGGTGTCAGCGCGCCGGGACGTACTCCGGCGTCGTCGTCAAGCCAGCGCGCTGCATGCTGTTCAGGGTAGCAAACTCGGCAGGTTCAGCGCTCAGACGCCAGCGTCCTCAGGCAGGGTCGCACCCAGTGTCGGCCGCTGCTTAAAGTACGGGCTGCCGAGCGCCCAGTAGATCACCAGCGGGACTAGGCCGATGCCGAGGCCGCCGAGGCCCACCCAGATGATCACGGCGTTGCCGGAGTTCGACGACACGAACTCGCCGAGGATCCAGAACATGAACGCAGCGCCAAGAAGCGGCCAGAGGCCGATCAGCACGAGGTTCTTCACGGACTTGAACAGGACCTTGCGAAACGCGACCACAACGGTCAGGCCGGCCAGGCCGTAGTACACGCAGATCTGCAGCCCGATAGCCGAGATCGCGTCGGTCAGGATCGTGCTCAGCGACCCGATGTAGTTCGAGCCGATGAACAGGCCCAGGGACACGATCGCGACGGCGATGGTCGCGAGCGCCGGCGTCTGACGACCCGGCAGGATGCTGCCGAGGAACTTCGGCAGCGTCCGCTCCCGCGACATCGCGAACAGCGTCCTGGTCACCTGGATGAGCGTGGTCTCCAGCGTGGCGATAGTCGACAGCATGACCGCGATGACCATCAGCTTGCCGCCCGCGCCGGGCCAGACCAGCTGTCCGAGCACGGCCAGTACGTCACCGGCGTTGGCCGAGATGGTCTTGGCCGGCAGCGCCAGGTTGGTGGCGATGGTGAAGGTCTCGTACAGCGCGAACACGACGAGCACGCCGATAATGCCGCCGATGCCAGCGCTTCGCTTGCTGTCCTTCATCTCCTCGTTCAGGTTCGAGGCGACGTCCCAGCCCCAGTAATAGAACGCGGCGACCAGGCCACCGGCGGCGAAGCCAGCCAGGCCGTTGAAATGGCTGAGGCCGAACCACGACCACGAGAACGACACGACGTGATGCGACGCCGCGTGCACGATCGCGAGGACAGCGAACAACACCAGGATCGTCACTTCGACGCCGGTCATGATCCACTGTGCCCGCGCCGTCACGCGCACGCCGGCGATGACCAGACCGACCATGACCAGGAACCAGACCGAGCCGACTATCAGCACATAGCCGGGATGATTGGCGGCCGACGAACTGAAGAGCCCGAGCGTCACAGACCCGGCCGGCAGCGACCCCGCGACCATGAAGATCGTCGCCGAGATCACCAGCGACCACCCCGCGATGAACCCGAGGGCGGGGTGCAGGACCCGGCCAACCCAGGCGTAGCTGGCGCCCGCGTTGGCCTCGATGCGGTTGAGGTAGCTGAACGCCCACGCGATGCCCAGCATGGGAATGCCGCAGTACAGCAACGCGGCCGGGCCGGCAAAGCCCACCGCCCCGATGAGCGCGGCCGTGCTGCCGGCGATGGTGTACGCCGGAGCGCTACCCGCCACGGCCATGACGACCGAGTCGAACAGTCCGAGGACGTTTGCCCGCAGCCCCTCGTGGGCCACTACAGGCGGTGACACAGGCTCAATGTTGGTGGTCACGGCCCCTCCCAGGTCCAAATACGCGCATACGAACTGCATGCGCAGGCATCGAATTCTGTCCGCCGTTGCCAGGATTGCGCAGCCGATGCGATCGATTCGTTAAAAGGGAACGGGGCCGACGGGCGCTTCCGTCAGGTTCGGTCGCTCTCGTCTTCGATCTCCCACAGATGGTCGGGCACGTGCCACGCCATTCTGCGGACCGCCGTGCAAGGCGGCCAGCCAATCGGTGGCGTCACGAGGCGGCCTGGGTCGCGCACCGCGCCGACGATTCGCCGCCGGAGCTCAGCGCTCGCGGCCAGGGCCTCCGTCGCGGCCGCGATCTCCGCGCGGAAGGCCGATCTTCCGCGCATGCATGGCCTCGGCGCCGAGCAGGTGCTCGATGATCTGGGCAATATCGCGCCCGCCGCCGTCAGCAGGGCGGCCAGCCTCCCGGCGTCGCCGGCCGAAAGCGGCCGCCTCTCGCTCGGTGCGATCTCGCCCGGCGATCCGAAGTCCGCGTTCGGCGCCTCGCCCTGATGGCGCTCGGTGATCGCGAGGAAGGGTTCCGCGCCCAGCCTGGCCAGTCCAATGCAGATGCGAAACCCGCCGGGTGCCGGCCTCGATGAAGACCGCGGCCTTGCTATCCCCGCTCATGTCCGGTTGATGACGCCTCCTGGGCCTGGCTCTCGCCGTCCGCGCTGCTGGCGACGGACCCATCGGCGTCGGGCTCCGGGCCGGCGACCACTACCGGTACCGTCGGTCCGCGCTGCGCCCGGATGAACCAGGCAATACCGGCGAGCATCAGGATCGTCGCCACATAGAAGTTCAGCCGCAGGCCGAGGAAGTGCTCGGACGAGTCGATCCGGATAGTCTCCTCGAAGATCCGGTAGCCGGAGTAACCGGCGACGTACAACGCGAACAGGCCCCATGGCCGGATCTGACGGTGATGCCCGAGCCAGACAAGCGCGGCTGCCAGCGCAAGATCGAAGATCAGCTCGTACAAGAACGAGGGCTGGAACGTCCGGTAGGCCAGGTAGCCAGTCGGCCGGTGCGCCACCGAGATCTCCAGCGCCCACGGCAGACTGCTCGGCTTGCCGAACAGCTCCTGGTTGAAGTAGTTGCCGATCCGGCCGACGGCCTGGGCCACCAGCAGCGCCGGGGCAATCGCGTTGCCGAATAGGCCGGCGCTGACGCCGGCGCGCTTGAGCCGCCAGATCCCGGCCGCAGCGCCGCCCGCGATGCCACCCCAGATGCCAAGTCCGCCTGACCAGACCTCGAAGACCCCATACCAGTGATGCGGGATGTCGGCGGGCGTCGTGATGTCGAAGTAGATCCGGGCGCCGATGATCCCGGCTGGCACTGCCCACAGCGCTACGTCCCAGACGAGGTCTGGGTTGCCGCCCATGGCGGCCCACCGGCGCCGGGTGATGTAGATGGCCAGCGCGATGGCGACCACGTACATGAGCCCGTAGACGTGAATGGGCAGCGGTCCGAGGTGAATCACGTTCACCGAGGGGCTCGGGATGAACCCCAAGGGCTGGCCATGGGACTGGTTCGGCATGAATCGAGACTATCGGGCCCGAAGGTGCGCGCCGGCCTCTCCGCTAACATGCGGCCTATGACCCGCCGAAGCGAGCAGCTCAGCGACGAGCTGCATGACTACCTGGTCGCCCACAGCGCGCAGCCCGACGAGGTGCTCGCCCAGCTAGCCGACGAGACGGCCGCGAGGTTCCCGGCCGCCGCCGGCATGCAAATCGGGCCCGAGCAGGGCACTTTCATGACCGTGCTGACCCAGCTCACCGGCGCTAGCCGGGCGCTCGAGATCGGCACCTTTACAGGCTACTCATCGATCTGCGTCGCCCGCGGCCTGACCTCAGGCGGCCAGCTGACCTGCTGCGATGTCAGCGAGCAGTGGACGTCCGTGGCCCGCAAGTACTGGGAGCTCGCAGGCGTGGCTGACCGCATCCGGCTGGAGCTGCGGCCTGCGCTGGAGACGCTGCGAGCGATGCCGGCCAGCGAGCGATTCGACGTTGCCTTCATCGACGCCGATAAGACCGGCTACATCAGCTACTGGGACGAGGTCGTGCCCAGGATCAGGCCCGGCGGGATCATCCTGGTCGACAACACGCTGTCCCACGGCCGCGTCATCGACTCGGCCACGACGGATGCGGATGTCGCGGGCATCCAAGCGTTCAACGACTACGCCATGGCTGACGACCGGGTTGTCCTCGTCCTGCTGCCCATCGGCGATGGGCTGACGCTAGCGCGTAAGAAGTAGCCAGATAAAAGGCTGGCCCCCGGCGTCCGCCGGGGGCCATTCGAGGTTGCCTCGGCGCCGTCGCTACATGGCCCGGTGGCTAGCCGCGTACGCCTGGTCGGGCTCGATCTCGATGCGCTCGCGCCGGAGCTCGTCGTGGACCGTCGTGTCCTCTTCGACCCGCTTGGCCATAAGCCTGACCCGCTCCACCGGTACGACTTCCTTGCGCAGGACGGCGCGCTCCTGGTGCAGGATGATCTCCTGCTCGCCCTCCTGGATGTTGGCGCTAATCCGCTCGTCGGCCGCGATCGGCATGCGCTCGATGTCGTATTCCTCGTGGAAGACGTGGATGGCCTGCTCGATCGGCTCGATGTCCACGTACTTGTGGAGCCTGACCCGGCCGGTCTCGAGCGTCTCCTTGCCGACCTGAATGCGCTCTTCCTGGCGGATGAGCCAGTCCTCCGGCGCCAGGTTCTCCTGGCCCGTGCTCTCCTGCGGCAGTGTGCCCTGGGGCGTCGTGTCCTGCGCCATCTGGTTCTGTGCTAGCTGGTCTTGGGCCATCTGGTCTTGGGCCATCTGGTCCTGCGCCATCTGGTCCTGCGCCATCTGGTCCTGCGCCATCTGGTCCTGCGCCATCTGGTCCTGCGCCATCTGGTCCTGCGCCATCTGGTCCTCGGCCATCCGGCCGCGAGCCTGCTGCGTTGGGACGATCAGGCCGTAGTAGCGGCTCAGCTCTTCGGCCTGTGCGGCGGACATGTGCTGGCCGGCGTCGATGTTCGGGCCGCCCATGATCTTCTGCGCGTCGAAGGGCACCGTGAGCCCCTCCGATGTGACCTTGGCGCTGCCGAGCGGGACGAAGCGGCCCGTTTTGCCGGAGCGAACGCGAGCCCACGCAGGCGTCCCGTCTACGTCGTCCCTGAAGACCTGTTCGACGGTCCCAACGACCTTGCCGTCGGTGCCAGTTACCCGCGCACCGAGAAGGTCTTCGGCCTGAGTCGTCATGGTGACATCTCCCCCCGAGTCGCTATCACCGTACGGCCGTAGGCCACAGCAGCGGCCTAGACTCGCCTACCTAGTGTAATCTACCCACTACTGCCCGTTTCAAGGTCTCATATTCCCGCCCGCCTCAAGCCGGCTGTCACCATTTGCGTGCCCCGCGCGGCGGCAGCTGACGCCAGAAAGTCACCTGACACGCCCCAGGTCGGTACGATGTCCCGCTATGGCGCCATTGTTCAGCCGGATCATTCCGATCTTGTTTGTCGGTGACCTGCGAGCCGAGCGCGACTTCTACGTCAGCCTCGGATTCCACGTAACCTACGAGGGACCGGAGTATCCGTATTTCCTCGCCTTGGGTCAAGGCAAGGTGGAATTCGGCATCGAGTGGCGGCAGGACTTCTCTCCTGCCGGGCCTGACAAGGTGCTGACCTGGCAGTTCGGCGTGAGTGACATCGACCTGGCCAAGAAGCGGCTGGCCGAGGCCGGTGTCCGCTTCCGCGAGGAACTCATGACGCCGAGTCCGGACTGGCAGTACCGGGTGCTGCACGCCAGGACGCCCAATGGCTACCACCTGCTCCTCGAAGAGGGCAGCGACTAAGGCAGCGCAGGAGTTCAAGCCGCCAGGCCGTCCCGTGCGAGCATGGGCGCATGCGGATAAGCGGCGTTGACTCCACTGACCTTTTCGTTGGCACCGTGGCGCGGCCACTGCAGGTCATCAGGGTCCGGCTGGTCAACGACGGTCCTCGTGCGCTGAGCGCAGCCGAAGCCGCGCTGGTCACGATCGACGGTCCCGCGGTGAGCACGCCCGAGCCGGCGCGCGTGACGGGGCTGCAGCCGGGGGAGGAGGTAGCCGTCGAAGTCGGCGTCGAGATCGGGGCCCCGGCCCAGCCGGGCTCCCCACGCCACGTCCTCGCCCGCGCGACGGGACCGTCGGCCTCGGCGGAACTCGCCGCGGCCATCACCGTCGCCGAGCCAGGCTGGGTCATGTGGATGGTCTGCCACTTCCACTACGACCCGGTGTGGTGGAACACCCAAGGGCAGTTCACGGAGTCGCGGCTGCTGCCGCCCGATGAGCACGGCCAGCTCCCCGAGGTGCGAACCGCATTCGAGCTCGTGCGGCTGCACCTCGAGACGGCCATCCGCGATCCCGACTACAAGTTCGTGCTGGCCGAGCTCGATTACCTCAAGCCGCACTTCGACGCGCATCCGGAGGACCGGGCGCAGCTGCTCGAGCTGATCGCGGCGGGCCGGATCGAGCTAGTCGGTGGCAGCTACAACGAGCCCAACACGAACCTCACGTGCGCCGAGTCGACCATCCGCAACGCCGTTTACGGCATCGCCTACCATCGCGACGTGCTCGGCGGCAATCCGCGCACCTCGTGGATGCTGGACGCATTCGGCTTCGACCCGGGCTACCCCGGCATCATGGCCGCAGCAGGCCTGACGGAGTCCGCGTGGGCTCGCGGGCCGTTTCATCAGTGGGGACCGAACAGGTCCGCTGGCGACAACGAGCTCATGCAGTTTGCCTCGGAGTTCGAGTGGCTCTCCCCCGACGGCACCGGCTTGCTGACGAGTTATATGGCCAACCACTATTCGGCCGGCTGGCTCGCCGGTTACCACGCGAAGGACCTGGCCACCGCCGAGATCCACGCATACGAGCAGTTCAGCCAGCTCGCCGCCGTGGCGGCTACCCGCAACGTGCTGCTACCGGTCGGCGGCGACCATGTAGTTCCGGCTCGCTGGGCGACCGCCATTCACCGGGACTGGAACGCGCGCTACACGTGGCCGCGGTTCGTCACCGCGGTGCCGAGCGAGTTCTTCGCCGCCGTGCGCGCGGAAGCCGCCGACCGCGGCACCTGGATCACGCCGCAGACCAGGGACATGAACCCGGTCTATACCGGCAAGGACGTCACCTACATCGACACGAAGCAGGCGCAGCGCGCTGCCGAGGCCGCGGTGCTCGATGGCGAGCGGCTCGCGACGCTGGCGTGGCTGGCAGGCGCCGACTACCCGGTCGCGAGCCTGGACAAGGCCTGGCGCCAGCTCGTCTTCGGCGCTCACCACGACGCCATAACCGGCAGCGAAGGCGACCAGGTCTACCTCGACCTGCTGGGCGGGTGGCGCGAAGCCTGGGAGCGGGGCGATCAGGCGCGATCTGCCGCCATCAGCTTCCTGGCCGGGCGCGCCGACACCGCCAGCCTGACCGTCAGCGCCGAGCCGCACGATGCGATCGCCGTCGTAGTGGTCAACTCGCTCTCGTTCGAGCGCACGAGCATTGCGACGATCGCGCTCACGCTGCCAGCCGGCTGGCCATCCTGGCTGAGTGTCAACGACGACGCTGGCACCACGGTGCCCTTCCTCGCCGACGGCGCGACCTGGGCCGAGAGCGGCGCGCTCCGGACGGTGACCATCACGTTCCGCGCGACCGTGCCTGGTGTCGGCTACCGCAGCTACCTCATCCGGCCGGCCGCCGGCGG
>DATIOU010000034.1:0-12297 GCA_035472835.1 Streptosporangiaceae bacterium
CGCGGCGGCACAAGTCGTCGCCGGCTACTGGCTCGGTCGGGCCCTGTCCATGATCGCGTAATTCTCGGCGGGTCCAGCCGCGTCGAAGCTCGAGGGTGTGGCGCAGCTTGTCGCGCGTGGTCAGTCTGCTCCCCAGGCCACGCGCACGCATCGTCGATGGTCCGGGCGGCTCCGGCGAGGTCGAGGATGGTCTCCTCGACGCGCGTCTGCGACGGCAGGCGGGCCGGGTGCAGCGCTGCCAGTGCCCGAGCCGACATATGGATCACCAGGCCCGGCCGGGCCCCGACGCGCCGGTTCGTTGGAATGGTGACGTGCACGAGGTTGGCCGGCCGCGTCAGGAGACCCGCTAGCTCGGCCGCCGTCTCGTAGCTGAGTACCGCACCTGGTCCAGCGCAGAGCACAGCCGCCCATAACACGGCGAGCCGGCCTGGACCGCCGCTGAACGTCGCGAACACACCAGGATGCAGCCGCTGCCAGCGGCCGTAGCGCACATGACATGCGACTGCGTCTCTCGACAGTCCGGCCGCGGCCGCCTGGCGTTTGGTCACGACGCCGCACTGGCGCTCGGCCAGCACGAGCAGGTCTGGTGGGAGCTGCCTTGCCACGGCGCCAAGTGTCGTGGCTGGGACCGACAAAAGCGGCTTCGTCAGATTGCGCGAAGGATTCGGCGTGCTCCGCTACGCCGAATCCTTCAGGATCACGGTGACAGTCGATTAGGTCTCCGCCGAGCGGTCAATCATGGAGGTGTGGCTGACCCTGAGCTGGTAGAGCGAGCCCGGAATGCGGGAGTTTCGACCGAGTACGACGACTGGCGCGGCCAGCGTGTCGAGGTACCAGCGGAGACGCTCGCGGCTATTCTCGCGGTACTCGAACAACCGCCGGCCTCGACGACGCACTGTGAAGTCGCCGCGGCCCAAGGTACGGACTCGGCCGAGCCGGCGGCGGCAGATGCGGGCGCGCCCCGAGAGCCTCCCAGCGTTTCAGCCGAGCGCCAGTGGGGCTTCACCGTCCAGCTGTACTCGCTCCGCTCCAAGGACTCGTGGGGCCACGGAGACTTGCACGACCTGGCGAGGCTGGCCCGCTGGAGCGCCGCCGAGCTAGGCGCGGGGTACCTCCTGGTCAATCCGCTGCATGCGGCCGAGCCGCTGCCGCCGATAAGTCCGTCGCCGTATCTGCCGATGACCCGTCTCTTCACGAGCCCGCTGTACCTCCGGGTCGAGGACGTTCTGGAGTACGGCGCCCTGCCGGCGGCCGACAAGCGAACGGTTCACGAGATCGCCGCCAAGCTCCGCGCGGCGAACGCGACCGCCGACCTCATCGACCGGGACGCGGTCTGGCAGGGCAAGCGCGCGGCGCTGGAGCTAGTCGCCAGGGTGCCGCTGTCCGAAGCCCGGCAGCGCGCCTACGCGGCCTTCCGGGCCGAACGCGGGCATGCGCTCGAGCAGTGGTGCACCTGGTGCACGCTTGCCGAGGCGCACGGCGCCGACTGGCGCGACTGGCCGGCTGACCTAGCCGATCCAGTCCGCGCCGCGGATGTCGTGGCCGGTGACGAGAAGCTGGCCGCGGCGGCGGAGTTCCATGCCTGGTTGCAATGGCAGGCCGACGAGCAGCTGACTGTTGCCCAGGACGCGGCGAAGTCGGCGGGCATGGCTTACGGCATCATCCACGACCTGGCGATCGGGACGCATCCGGGCGGCGCCGACGCCTGGGCAAGCCAGCGCCTTCTCGCGTCTGGATTCAGCGTCGGCGCGCCGCCGGACGGATTCAACCAGCTTGGCCAGAACTGGTCGCAGCCGCCGTGGAATCCCAAGGCGCTCGCGGCTGTGGCGTACCGGCCGATAGAGCAGTTGTTCGCGGCGACGCTGCGGCACGCGGGCGGGCTGCGCGTCGATCATGTGATGGGGCTGATGCGGTTGTGGTGGGTCCCACCCGGTCAGCCGCCGGGTCGCGGCACGTACGTGAGTTACGACTACCGCGCGTCAGTCGGGGCGCTCGTGGCAGCCGCGGCTCGGGCTGGCGCCATTGCCGTCGGTGAGGATCTGGGCACGGTCGACGCGTGGATTCGCGAATATCTCGCTGAGCAGGGCGTTCTCGGCACGATGATGCTGTGGTTCGCCAACCTGGAAGACGGTACGCCGATACCGCCTGCGGACTGGCGGCGCGACTGCATGGCGACCGTCGGCACCCACGACGTCCCGCCCGTCTTCGGCTTTGTCACCGGCGACCAGGTGACTGTTCGCGCCAGGCTGGGCCTGCTGAAGACCTCGGAGGAACAGGAACGGGGTGAGTCGGAAGCGATGCTGGCTCGCTGGCAGGCGGCCCTTGTCGCCGAAGGCCTGCTGTCATCCGATCCCCAGCCCAGCCCCGCCGAGTACACGGTCGCCTTGTACGGCTATTTGCGCAAGACGCCAGCAGTTCTGCTCGGGGTGTCTCTGGCCGATGCCGTTGGCGACCGGCGCACGCAGAACATCCCCGGCACCCAGGACGAGTACCCGAACTGGCGCATTCCGCTGTGCGACAACAACGGCAGGCCGGTGTTGCTCGAGGAGCTGCCCGCGGTCGAGCTGCTGCGGGCTGTCTGTCACGCGGTCAGCCCAGCGTTAGCCGGCGTCGACCTGCTGGCAGCGCAGTGCGCGGGCGACGTCGTCCCGCCGCTCGAGTAGCAGACGGCGCAGCGCCGGGACTGGGTCGGCGGCGGCGATGTACGCGTCGGTCGCGTCGATGGTGTCCTGACTGATGCTCTCGGGGTAACCGACCTCGGCGAAGAACTGCGCCATGTCCGACGCTCCGTCCCGCCACATATCAGCAAGCGCGGCGTAGAACTTTCCGGCGTACGGCGCGAGCAGTTCATCCTGGTCGGGGTCGCGGAAACCGCGTAGCACCGCGCGGAAGGTCGCGTTCGGCAGCTCGCCCCCGATGATCTTTGCCCAGGCAGACGCCTTCGCCTCGGGCGTCGGGATCGCAGCCAGGCAGCTCTGCGCATGCCGCTCGCCTGCGTCGGTGCGGTCCCGGTCCAGCTCCGCCTCGATCTCGGCGGGTCCGGCTGCGCCGCGGCTCGCCAGCCGGTGCAGGAGCTCCCAGCGCAGGTCGGTATCGACGGCGAGCCCGTCGATCGACTCGGTGCCCGCCATTAGCCGGGCGAGTAGGTCCGTGCTGGCCGTCGACGTCGCGACGCCGGCGAGCGCTTTGGCCCACGCCACCTGATGATCGGAGCCGGGCGGGGCGGCGAGCAGCCAGCCGCGCAGCGCGTCCTCAAGCTGGGCGACGGCGGTCTCGCGGCGTGCCGGATCGCTGTAGCGGCGCACAGCGAGGCCGATGCTTCGGAGCAGACGTCCGAGCACCGTCAGCTCGGTGATGGACGGCGCGCCGGCTGTGAAGAGGTCAAGGAAATCGCGCGTGCGCATCTCGGCATCTCGGGTCATGTCCCAGGCCGAAGACCAGCACAGCGCGGCGGCCAGCGGATCGGCGATCTCGCTAATCGAGGTGACGACCGTCTCGAGGGAATGCTCGTCCAGGCGCACCTTGGCGTAGGTGAGATCGTCGTCGTTAACCAAGGCGAGGGCAGGCCGAAGCTCGCCGAGGAGGTCAGGCACGTCGGTGACCGCGCCGGTGATATCCAGCTCGAGCCGGCTGCGCCGCGCCAGCTTTGCCCCGTTCTGGCCCTCGTCGGCGAAATCGTACAGGCCGATCGCGATGCGGTGCGGCCGCAGCTCGGGGTGCTCGGCTGGCGCTTCCTGGAGCACCGCGAAGGAGGTGAAGCGGCCCTCGCCGTCAACCTCGAACGACGGCCGCAGCGTGTTCACGCCGGCCGTCTCCAGCCAGGACTTCGACCAGGCCGCGAGGTCGCGCCCGGACGACTGCTCCAGCGAGCTCAGCAGATCCGACAGCGTGGCGTTGCCCCACGCGTGCCGGCCGAAGTAGTCACGGACGCCGGCGACAAAGTTGTCCCGGCCCACGTACGCGACAAGCTGCTTCAGCACCGCCGCGCCCTTGGCGTACGTAATGCCGTCGAAGTTGACCTCGACGGCGTCGATGTCCGGGATGTCAGCGGCGATCGGGTGCGTCGACGGAAGCTGGTCCTGGCGATAGGCCCACGCCTTGTAATCCTGTGCAAAACCCGTCCAGGCGTTCGTCCACCGGGTCGCCTCGGTCCCGGAGACCAGCTCGGCCCAGGTGGCGAACGACTCGTTCAGCCACAGGTCGTCCCACCAGCGCATGGTGACCAGGTCACCGAACCACATGTGGGCCATCTCGTGCAGGATCGTCAGCGCCCGCGCTTCCCGCTCGCTGTTGGTTACCCGCGAGCGGAAGATGTAGGCCTCGAGGAAGGTCACGCAGCCTGCGTTCTCCATCGCGCCGGCCTTGAACTCTGGCACGAAGAGCTGGTCGTACTTCCCGAACGGGTACCGGACACCGAAGTTGGCGTGGTAGAAGTCGAAGCCCTGCCTGGTGACTTCGAATATCTCGGCGTGGTCTAGATACTCGGCGAGCGACTGCCGGCAGTAGATGCCGAGCGGGATCCCGTCGTGCTCCTGCCGCACCGCGAAGTAGGGACCGGCCGCGATTGCCGTGATGTACGTCGACATGACAGGCGTCGGCGGGAAGTGCCAGCGAACCGCGCCGGGCGCGGCTGGCTCGGCCGAAGTGTCGGGCGCCATGTTCGAGATGACAGTCCAGTCGGACTCGCCAGTGACGGTGAACTCAAATGTCGCCTTGAGATCCGGCTGGTCGAAGCACGCGTAGATCCGGTGCGCGTCGTACGTCTCGAGGTCGCTGTAGAGGTAGACACCCTTATCTGCGGGGTCAGCGAACCGGTGCAGCCCCTCGCCGCTCCGCGAGTACGCGCACGTGGCGAGGACGTGCAGCTCGTTCTCCGACTGGAGGTTGGTGAGCGCGATCCGGTCACCGTCGAAGGCCGCCGGGTCGACCGGGGCGCCGTTCAGCGTGATCTGCATCACGGCGGGCGCGGTTAGCTCGATGAATGTGCCGGCTCCGGGCCGCGCGCAACTGAACCGGACCGTCGTGGCCGAGCTGAATGTGGTCTCCGACCCGGCGAGGTCGAGCTCGACCTGGTAGGAAGCGACGCTCAGCAGGTCAGCACGATCCCGCGCCTCATCGCGCGTGAGGTTGCTCGACACGACCCCGTTCCCTTCGTGGATTGTCTGGCCGGCACTGGCATGATCGTGCCAGCTCCCGGAATGCGCAACGGAGTTTCCCGGTTGACCGAGGCGAACCGCCACAAAATGAGGAGCATGCATGCCCGCGCAGGAGCCTACCCACCTGGACTTCTGGTTTGATCCGCTGTGCCCGTGGGCCTGGATCGCGAGCCGGTGGGTGCTGGAGGTCGAGAAGGTCCGTCCTGTCGAGGCGCGCTGGCACGTCATGAGCCTCGCAGTGCTGAACGAGGGCAAGGACCTGCCCGATCGCTACAAGGGCCTCATGCGCGAGGCCTGGGGGCCGGTGCGGGTGTGCATCGCCGCCGAGCAGAAGTTCGGGCCGGACGTCCTGCTCCCGCTGTATACGGCGCTCGGTACGAGGTTCCACCACCAGAAGGCGAACCGGGATCGGCCCACGATCGAGGCCGCGCTTGTCGAGGCCGGCCTGCCTGTCGAGCTCGCCGACGCCATGGACGACGATTCTTACGATGAGGCGCTGCGGGCGTCGCACTCCGACGGCATGGACCGGGTCGGTTATGAGGTCGGCACGCCCGTCATCTCAGTGAACGGCAATTCGTTCTTCGGGCCAGTCGTATCCCCGATCCCGCGCGGCGAGGCTGCCGCCCGGCTCTGGGACGGCGTGCTCATGGTCACCGAGGCGGACGGATTCTTCGAGCTCAAGCGCAGCCGGACCAGGGACCCGATCTTCGACTAGCCGCCACGCGAACGGCACGCCATCCGGGCTTGCCGCTGCCGTCTAGTCGGCCGACCAGGATGAGGCCGGGTCGGTGGCCCGGCCGCTTCGCGCTGGGCAGGTCGAGATCAACGGCGGCGCGTTCAACGCGGTCGCCCGGTTCGGCGGATTCGGCCAGTCAGGCTACGGACGCGAGCTCGGCGTGCATGGACTCGAGGAGCTCCAGGAGATCAAGTCGTTGCAGTTCTAGCGGGTCGGACTGGGCCCGGTGTGTGGCCTGGGTGCGTCGGCCTGCGGCCGGGGGCCGTGCCAGACTTGGTGCAGTGCGCGTATATCTGGGATCTGATCATGCCGGCTTCGAGCTGAAGGCCAGGCTCGTCGAATGGCTAACGAAGGCCGGCCATGAGCCCATCGACTGCGGCCCGGTCAGCTACGACCCCGCGGACGATTACCCGGTCTACGTGATGCGCGCAGCGACTGCCGCCGTGGGCGATCCGGGCAGTCTTGGCATCGTGATCGGCGGCTCGGGCAATGGTGAGCAGATCGCGTCTAACAAGGTCCGCGGCGTCCGCGCTGCCCTGGCGTGGAGTGACGAAACGGCGCGGCTAGCCCGCCTCCACAATAACGCCAACGTGCTGAGTCTCGGGGCCCGCGAGTACCCGATCGACGACGCCGTCGGGTTCGCGAAGGTATTCGTCGAGACCGCATTCTCAGCGGAACCGCGGCACGTTCGCCGGCTGAACATGATCGCGGCGTACGAGGAGACGGGCGAGCTGCCGCCGCTGCCGTAGGTGGAGCGCGGTCAGGCGGGACGACCTTGCCGTAACCGCGTGCGCCGGCGTCGCGGCCGTTCGACACGCACGGGCGCGCGGTCAGCCGGCGCGCGGTCAGCCGGCACGCGGTCAGCCGGCACGCGGTCAGCCGGCACGCGCTCAGCCGGCACGCGCTCAGCCGGCACGGGCTCCGCCGGCGCGGGCCCAGCGGGTCGCGGTACGGGCTCTGTAGGTGCATGCATGCGCGCAGCCGCAGCCGGCCCGCCGCCGCGGGCCGCCGAGCGCTCCGGGGCGCTGTCGTCTTGCCAGCCGGAATACGACACGTCCCGGGCCCGCATCGCGGCATCGAGCGAGATCTTCATCCCCGACATGACCAGCCGTCCCGTCAACTTCCGTCAGAACATCATGCTGCACCATGGCCGCGGATCCCACGACATGGCCGTCGCGAGGCGCGCCACGGCGCCGGGTGTGCGCTCACTGACGTGCCCGGCGGCCGCGAGCTGGCCGAAGCTGGCGCCGCCGAGATAGCCCGCGCCGAGCGCTTGCACAGACAAGAGCACATCGGCGGGTGCCGTCGTGCGCTCGCACCGAGCGTTACCGCCGGCATCAGGCCCGCTGGAAGTGAGCCGCCATCGGCCCGCGTTCTCGGGCAGGAACCCGTCCTGGGCCTCAAGCACGACGTCGACGGCGCTTGCGTACTTGCGTTGAACCATGGCGGTCGGCAAGTCGATCAGCCTGACCCAGAGCGCATCGCCCACGAGGGGCAGCGCCCGCCGCGGATCGGCCAGCATCGCAAGCAGCGGGTCGTCGACCGGGCGGTGCACGGCGCTGACCTCGCTGACGAGATCGCGGCTGAACAGGTCGGTCCAGAGCGCCGCCGTGGCCGCGGGGTCCAGCGCGGTGAGCTCTCGCACGACGAGAGCCCCGTCGGGCAGACCGTCGGCCCATCCGCCCTTCGTCCGGTACAGCGCGTATCCGCGCAAGCCGGCGGCGTCCTCGGCGAGCAGGCAGCGCAGCGGGGACATGCCGTCCCGCCGGCTCGGCGCGTCGGCCAGCAGAATGTCCCACCAGGCGTCGCTCCTGGACAGCATGCCTGGCCTGGTGGGCAGCACGGCCACGAAGAGCTTGGCGAGATCCGACCGCACGTCGGCCGGGTCGGCGAGGCGCAGGGACAGGTCCCCCGAACTCGGCGCGGCCCGGCCGACGGTGAGCCGCCCGTCACCACGGCGGATCTGGATGCGCTCATGCCAGGACGCGAGGCCGAAGCCGTACCTGCCGTAGATACCGGACTCCGACGCGTACAAGATTGCGATCGCCTCGCCGCGGCGGCCCGCATCGCTGAACTGATATCGCATCATGTCGGTCAAGATGCCGCGACGGCGGTGGCTCGGCAGCACGCTGACGAGCGAGACGCCAGCGGCATCCGCCGTGCCACCGGGCACGGTTAGGCGAAACGTGTACGCGCTAGCCGTGCCGACCATCTGCTCGCCATCGAATGCGGCGATGGTGCGGTCGAACTCGGTGACCGGACGCTCAATCTCTCTGTCCTCGGCCGGCCACTCGTCGAGAAATGCGTGACCCGGGACCGCGCTGAAGATGTCGAACTCGTCGGGTGCGATAGTCCGGATCGGGTAACTCGGGCTCATGGTGGCCTTTCTACCCCTCGTCGGCCGCAGGAGCCACTACATTTCCGCCCCCCGCGCCGGGCCGGTACAGTGCCGCCAAGATGCTTTCCCGACTCTGGCGCCGACTCTGGTCCGCGGCCCGCTCCGCTGGGGCGCGGCAGCGCGGATGGATAAGCCGTCAGCTCATCACTCGCAACCGGCGAGTAGCGCTCGGCCTCGCGGCCGTGGTCGTCGCGATCGGCATCGGGGCCGTGCGCGTGTCTGGTCAGTGGCTCTCGCCTGGCGTGCTGATTCTGCCGATCCTGGCCGGCGGCCTGCTCTTGTGGCCGCGCGCGCTGCGCATTCTGTTCGTATTCGTGGCTGCGGCGCTGGCCTACGACATCGCCAGCGACAGAGCGGGCCTCGGCATCGCCGCCACCATCGGGATCACCGCGCTGTTTGCGGATCTGCAGGCGCGGACCCGCGAGAAGCTCGGCATGCAGGGCCTGCGCGGCGATCAGATGCTGATCGAACTACGGGACAGAATCCGGGCCCAGGGCAAGATGCCAGCGCTGCCGGACCCGTGGCACGCTGTCTCGGTGCTGCGTCCAGCCGGTGGCTCATCGTTTGGCGGTGACTTCATCGTCTCGGCCTTCGACGGGAAGGTGCTCGAGGTAGCGCTCGTCGATGTCGCCGGCAAGGGCCTCGAGGCAGGTACCAGGGCGCTGCTGTTGTCGGGCGCCTTCGGCGGCCTCCTCGGGTCCGTGCCGCACGCCGCGTACCTGCCGGCCTGCAACGCCTATCTCCAGCGGGGCGGGCCGCCTGAGGGGTTCGTCACCGCGGTCTACCTGACGATCGATCTGGTCACTGGTGACTACCTGATCTCCTCGGCCGGGCATCCGCCCGCCGCCCAATTTGAGGCCGGCAGCGGACGGTGGCGGCTGACCAAGGCGCGCGGCATTGTCCTTGGGGTCGTGCCGGACCTGCGCAGCCGGGCATCGAGCGGTAACCTGCGACCCGGCGACGCGCTGATGCTCTACACCGACGGCCTCGTCGAGGTGCCCGGTCGCGACATCGACGCCGGCATCGACAGGCTGCTCGGCGAGGCCGACCGGCTGGTCACCAGCGGATTCGGCGACGGCGCCGCCCGCCTGGTCCAGACAATGCAGGGCGCGGGCCCCAATTCCGATGACTGCGCGCTCGCGCTGATCTGGCGATCCTGATCGGCTAGCGGGGGGCCAGGACTTCGCTCTCGCTGATGAGCCTGATGGCGTACTCGACGAGCGTCACCAGTACATCGCGGCTCGACGACCGCACGCGCGCGTCGCAGAGAACAACCGGCACTTCGGGGTTCAGGTCCAGCGCGGTTCTGACGACGTCCGGACGGAATCGCTTGGCGCCTTCGAAGCAGTTCACGGCCACGACAAACGGCAGTCCGCGGCGCTCGAAGTAGTCCACCGACGGGAAGCTGTCCGCCAGCCGGCGCGTGTCCGCCATGACGACGGCGCCGAGCGCGCCCAGTGCCAGCTCATCCCACATGAACCAGAACCGGTGCTGGCCGGGGGTACCAAACAGGTAGACCACCAGGTCGTTCCGGACCGTGATGCGGCCGAAGTCCATCGCGACGGTCGTGGTCGTCTTCTGTTCGACGCCGTCGAGCGCATCCACGAGCACGCTTGGCTCGCTCAGCGTTTCCTCGGTCCGCAGCGGCTTGATCTCGCTCACGGACGTCACCAGCGTGGTCTTGCCAGCGCCGAAGCCGCCCGCGATGAGGATTTTGATCGACACCGGGCTGTCGGTGTCGACCTCCTGGTCAGAGCCTGCGGAGAGCATCGGCGACATCCTTGAGCAGTTGCGGATCGGCGACGCGAGTCCGCGCCGGCTGACGAATGGTGATCAGTCCGTTCTCGCGCATGTCCGACAGGAGTATCCGGACAACTCCGAGCGGCAGATCAAGGTCAGAAGCGAGGTCGGCAACCGACTTGGGCTCGCGGCAATACCGGACCACCGCCCGGTACTCGGGCTCAAGCTGCAGGTCACTGTACGCTCCAGCGCGGGTCGACAGCACGGAGGCGAGCAAGTCGATAATTTCTCCTCGTGGGCGGGTGCGACCGCCAGTGAGCGCATACGGCCGGACAACGGGACCCGCGTCTCGGTCGAGCCACTGATCGTCTCGCACCTGAGGTCACACAGCTTCGGCAGTGCTCGTCGGCGGCCGCGCGTTCACCGCCATGTGCTCACCGACCCGCCGCACGAGCACAGCCATCTCATAGGCGATGTGCCCCGCAGCGTCCGCGTCAGCCGCCGCCAGGACGGCGAGGCAACTGCCTTCGCCGGCGGCGGTGACGAACAGGAACGCAGTCTCCATCTCGACGATCGTCTGCCGGGGCAGCCCGCCGCCGAAATGCTGACCTACGCCCCGGGCCAGGCTCTGAAACCCGGCCGCTACCGCAGAAAGATGTTCGGCGTCGTCGCGGCTGAGGCCCGCTGATGCGCCGATCGCCAGCCCGTCCCGCGACAAAATCACCGCCTTATCAATCTGAGCGACTCGTGTCACCAGGTCATCAAGCAGCCAGTCCAGCGCCCCAGTGCGGCTCATGTCGGGCCCCTCCCCTTGCCGTGCATACGGCAGTTACTACTCGTTGTCGTGCTCATCAGCGCTGTCGGCTGGAATCGGGTCTGGCATGTGGTGCGGGGCGGATACATCCGGCGGAGACCCGCTCGGGGAGTAGCCGCCCGGCGGCTGTGCGGGACTGACGCCCTGCCCAGCCTCGGAGCGGCCGAGCTGCCAGCCACGCTGGAGCGCGCTCATGGTGTTGCGAGCGGCTTCGGGGGACGCGAGGTGGCCGTCGGTGTCGCTTGTCGGCCGCGGCGCCGACCTCCGCGGGGCGAACGGGTCGATGGCCGAATCTCCCGGTCGGCGTCCAGCACCGCCCGACGCCGACCTCGCCCCGCTATAGAAGCCGACGCCCATGCTGGTGTCAGCGGGCGGAGGCGGGGACAAGTTGCGCAGCTGCGGCGCGAGGCTCGCCTGCCGGACCCGGACAGGCAGGCCGTCGACCGAGCCGGCCGAGCCGGGGAAACCGGTCGAACCGGCATGACCAAGGGAGGACGGGGGAGCCGAAGGGGCCGTGGCGGAAGAGGAGCCCGGCGAACCGGGGAAGCCAGTCGAGCCAGATCCGGCGTTCGGCCAGCCGGTGGCTGACGCTTGCTGGCTGCCCGAGCCGTCCTCCGACCACTCTGGCCCGACGGGCTCGCGCTCGCTCGGGCTGCTGGCAGTGTCTTCCGACCACGGGCGCCGGACCTGCTCCCGGTCGCCAGTCCCGACCGTCTCGTCCGACCAAGTCAGCCTGACCGGCTCGCGCTGGCTCGGCTCCTGGCGCGGACTCGTGCCAGCGCTCGGGCTCAAGTGCTCGCTTGACCAGCTGAGCCGGACTGGCTCGCGGTCGCTAGCGCTGACGGTGTCGTCGGACCAGGCCGGCCGCCCGTGCTCCGGATGAATAACCTCGGCGACACCGACGACCTCGCTGCGCTCGCTCGCGGTTGAGCCGATGGCTGTGGCCGGCGCCTCGGTGCCGACTGGAAGTCCTGGCGGGCCAGCATCGGTGTCAAACTCGTTACCGGTCTGCGCGATCGCATAGCCGTTGCTGCCGTTCGGCGAGCCATCGAGCCTGGAATTAGCCTGCCCGAGCGCCGAGTGCCGGCCGCCGATCCGGTCCGGAAGCGCGCCGCCGTCGTCGCGTCCGGCCGGCAGCGCTGGGTCGCGCTCGTATGTGTCTTCCTCGACCACCAAGCTGGTGGGGATCAGCACGATCGCCGTCGTGCCGCCGTACACAGACGGCCGCAACGTGATCTTGATGTCGTGGCGCTGGGCCAGCTGGCCCGCGATGAACAGGCCCAGCCGGTCACTTCCGGAGAGGTCGAACTGCGGCGGGTTGGCGAGGTTGGCGTTGATCTCGTCCATGCGCACCGGGGAGATGCCAAGGCCGCGGTCCTCGATCTCGACGGCGAAGCCCCGGCCGACGATGTCGCCCTGAATGCGGACGGGAGTGCTCGGGGGGGAGAAGACA
>DATIOU010000035.1:0-14830 GCA_035472835.1 Streptosporangiaceae bacterium
CTTCGGCGTCCCCGCGACAACTGGCTGGCCGAGGACGACTGACATACCGGCTGCGGCCGGGGTTTCGGCGGCTGCGGCGGAGTCGGCGTCGGCCGTGACCGGCGCGTCGGCGGCCGCCGCTTCTGCGTCCGCGTTCGCGGCCGTGTCGGCCTCGGCTGGGACTGGCGTGTCAGCGGCCCCGGCTTCGGCGGCTGCGGCGGTGTCGGCGCCGACAAGGACCGGCGCGTCGGCGGCCGCCGCTTCTGCGTCCGCGTTCGCCGCGGAGTCGGCCTTGGCCGGAACCGGCGCCTCTTCGGCCGCCGGGACGTCGGTTTGCGACCGCGCGGGGACCCGTCGTTCGAGCTCGTCCCGCTTGCTGGTGAGGTCGCGCTCGTCGGATGGACCCGATGCGGTCTCGGCGAGCGCAGCGTCAGCCGGCAAGTCGCCTGCCGCGACAGGCGCCTGCGGCGTTACTTGACACGGGTTGGCGATGAACACGGGCTCGCGCCAGACGTCGATGGGCCGCGACGGCCGGCCAGCAAACAGCGGCTTCGGCTGCTCGAGCGCGCCTGCCGCGAACAGGGCCGCGGCGACGCTGGAGCTGTTCTCGGCGTTTCTGAAACCCGATTGAAGGCTGATCGCCGGGACCCTGGCGACCGTCGCGGCCGCCGACACCAGAATTCGGCCCGGGCCCGTCTCGACCAGCAGCGTGGCGCCGATCGCGCCGTCGGCCACAGCGTCGATCAGCTTCTCGGCACCGGCGAATCCGCTACAGATGAGGTCGATGGCGTCGTCGACGGACTCAAGTTCGGCGCCGGTTATCGTCGAGATCAGGCGCCTGCGCGGCGGACCGAATCGGAACCGCTGCGCGATCGCCGCGCGCAGCCCGACGGCGCCAGCCGAATCGCCGCCCACCCGGCCGGCATGCCCGGCCGGGATCGTCCCCGTAGCGCTTTCGGCGCGCTCAGCCGACCGGAGCAGGTACTGGGCCCGCATGTCGGCGATCTCCACGATTTCGGCCTCGCTGAGCACGCCCGCCCAGGCGAGGCCGGCCAGCGCGCCGATTCCGTGGCCGACGGCACATGTCGCCCGCACCTCGAGCGTGTCAAGCCAGCGCAGGGTGTCGAGGCAGTGCGCGACACCGGACGCGAGCGCGACAGGTCCGGGCTGGGAGTCCTGAAGGTCGCCGCCATATGCGCTCGTGTCGCCGGACAGCAGCAAGGTCACCCGGCCATCGGCGTGATCGGACGCGTAGATGCCGGGCCTGACGATCATCAGCTCGCCGGCCAGATGCGGCAATAGCGTCATGGCCTCCCGAGCGCGCAGAGCGAGCTGGTCCTGGCGGGAAGCCACCAGCCCGACTCTGGCCTCGCCCTGCTTGCCAGGGTCGCGGGCGAGCGCGCAGGCCAGATCCTGGAGCTCGGCGTCGGACAGCGAGACCGCAACCTCGGCGATCCTGGTCAGGACCGACGCGAGCGCGAACTTGTCGCGCGCGTGCACCAGGAACGGCGTCGGCTCCGGCTCGGGCTGCAGCCGCGGCTGCACACCCTCCGAGCTCGGTTTGGGCGTCGCCCTCGCCAGCGATGGCACGGACCGTAGCCAGCGGTCCTGGCGTGGCCGCGCGCCGGGCTGGTGCCGCAGCACGAGGTGCACGTTGCTCCCGCCGATGCCCATGGTGGACACGCCCGCAAGCCGGGTGCCGCTCGGCCATTCCTGCGGCGACTGCGGCAGGACGAGGCCAGCGTCACCGGTTGCGATCAGCTCGTGCGGCTCGTGGACGCCGGTAGTTGGCGGAACCACGCCGGTGCCGAGCGCCAGCACCGTCTTGATCAGCCCGGCGGCACCGGCCGCGGCCTTGGCGTGACCGATGTTTGCCTTGATCGATCCGATGGCCGCCCGCTGTTTGGCGCCGTCGCGGAGCGTGCACAACGCACTGAGCTCGGCCGCGTCTCCGGCAGCTGTCGCGGCCCCGTTCCCTTCAATGAATTGAATATCGACCGGGTCAACACCGGCGCGGTCGTAAGCCCGCTGCATCGCGAGGAGCTGGGCGCTGACCTGAGAATCGACAGCGCTGCGCACGCTGCCAGCCGACGTGCCCCAGCCGAGGATCTCGGCGTAGACAGGCAGGTCAGCCGCGCGGGCGTCGGCGGTGCGCATCAGTACCACGACCCCGCAGCCCTCGCCGGGGAGGTAGCCGGTCGGTTCGCGGTCGTAAATGCGAACATCCGAGGTCGCGAGCATCCCGGCCTTCGCCAAGCCGATGAGCTCGAGGGGGTCGAGGCTGAGGTCGACGCCGCCTGCGATGGCGGCGTCCAGATCGCCTGCCGCGAGGGCTGCGCAGGCCGACGCCACCGCCTGGAGCGAGGAGGAGCAGGCGCTGTCGACTGCATGGCTGCCACCGCGAAACCCGAAGTAGGCGCTGATGGCGGTCGCGATGGTGGCCGGCACGCTGCCGGCGAGCGAGGACGGTCCCATAGCGGGGAACGGGGCCAGATAGGTCGTTTCCGCCGTCCGCAGGACGCGGCCGGCCTGGCTCGCCGGAATCTCCTGCGTGCCGAGCGCCTCGGTCAGTACCCGGCGGACATAGGGCCACCGAACTCGGAGCGCGTTGGCCCTTGACGTGTCGCCGGCCAACGTGTTCCCGATAACGACGCCGGTGCGATCGAGGTCCAGGCCGCTGCCAGCCGGGAGGCCTGCCCCCGCCAGCGCGCGGGCGGTCGTCTCGAGCGCCAGCCAGTGTGCCGGGTCCGAGGCCAGGTACGCGGCGGGCTCGATGCCGAACGCTTCGGAGTCGAACTGCCAGCCCTCGAGTACGCCGGCCCTGGTGCTGTACGTGGCGTCGGAGATGCCACGGTCAGGCTGGTAGTAGTCGGCTAGGTCGATCCGGCTCGGCGGCAGGCGCCGGAACGACCGCCGGCCGGTCAGCACGACTTCGAGCAGCGCAGCCGGGTCATCGGCGTCCGGGAATCGGCACGCAAGGCCGACGACGGCGAGCGATGGAGCGCCGGTCGTTGGCGCGAAAGAGCTTCGGGCGGCCTTGGCGGCCGCGATCGCGTCAGCCACGGCGGTGCCCTGAGGTGACATTATGGACAGCCGGGACGCGAACTGTGTTATTAATACACCGCTGCCGATTACCCTGCGTCCGCTCTGAGGCATTTTGGCGAATCGGCAGCAGTAATTCCGTGCACGAGCGAGTGTGCATTTTTCCCCCGGATAGTGGCCTGTCTCCCCCGGGCCAGCGCAGCGGCGCTGGCCTGGCACTGGCGCGGCAACGGCCCCAATGCTGCCCAGGTCGGCAGCTCGTTCCCGCAATGCCCGATTGCTATTGATGCTGGGTGTCAGGACATTATTGGTCGGTCCTGAGACCGGGTCAAGGCGAAATGCACGACGCGCCTTTTCTCATGACTAGCGGCATTTCAGGAATGCCAGCGCCTGCTAATGGTGAATGTACCTGGAAGTGCCTAAGTGTCCGCCCGGCCAGCTCGGGATCGCCAGGCGGGAGGTGCCGCGGCCGGCCCTTCGGCCGCGCGTTCGTCTGCACTTATCCGGCGGCGCAGCGGAGTGCGCTACCCTGAACCCATGCGTTTCGCCGGGCTGCTCCTTACCTAGCCGCGCCGACCGTCCTGTCGTTGGCGCGGCTGCCCCTCGTGATTCCGAGGGGCGCTTCTATTTCCGAGGCTGAGCTTCGATCTGCGGAGGCAGAGCCTTAGGAAGCAGGGCCGGACAGGGGCCGATCCCGACCTCACCATGTACGCGAGGAAGTCATGACAGCCGCCGATACCGCGGATCGCTTCGATCCGCGCGCAATCCAGGACAAGTGGCAGCAGCGCTGGGCTGAGCTCGACGTCTTCCGGGCCAGCGATGACCCGGCGGACCCGCGCCCGCGCACGTACGTCCTGGATATGTTCCCGTATCCATCGGGTGACCTGCACATGGGCCACGCCGAGGCGTATGCCCTGGGCGACGCCATGGCGCGGTATTACAACCTGCGCGGGCACAACGTCCTGCACCCGATCGGCTGGGACGCGTTCGGGCTGCCGGCCGAGAACGCTGCCATCAGGAACAACACGCATCCGGCCGACTGGACCTACAAGAACATCGAGATCCAGGCGGCGTCGTTCCGGCAGTACGCGGTTTCCTTTGACTGGTCCCGGCGGCTCCAGACGTGCGACCCGGAGTATTACCGCTGGACGCAGTGGCTGTTCCTGCGGTTCTACGAACGCGGGCTCGCTTACCGGGCCGACGGCTACGTCAACTGGTGCCCGGTCGACCAGACGGTGCTGGCCAATGAGCAGGTCATCGACGGCAAGTGCGAACGGTGCGGCTCGGAGGTCATCCGCCGGGTACTGACGCAGTGGTACTTCAAGATCACCGAGTACGCCGACCGGCTGCTGGCCGACATGGCACCGCTGGAAGGCAAGTGGCCAGAGCGGGTGCTGCTGATGCAGCGCAACTGGATCGGCCGGAGCGATGGCGCCGAGGTCAGCTTCCAGATCGAGGGCCGCGACGAGCCGGTGACCGTGTTCACGACGCGCCCGGACACGCTCTACGGCGCGACGTTCTTCGTCGTCGCGGCCGACTCGCCGCTGGCCGCTGAGCTGTGCGCGGAGTCTCACCGCGCCGAGCTGGACCGGTACCTCGCCGACGTGCGCAAGCTGACCGACATCGAGCGCCAGTCGGCTGACAGGCCCAAGACGGGCGTTTTCCTGGGCCGGCACGCGATCAACCCGGTCAACGACGAGCTGATCCCGGTCTGGGCCGCTGACTATGTGCTGCCCGATTACGGCACCGGCGCGATCATGGCCGTACCTGCGCACGACCAGCGCGACCTCGACTTCGCCCGCACGTTCGGGCTGCCCGTGCGGGTCGTACTCGACACGGGTTCGGCGGATCCCGCCGAGTCGGGGGCGGCGACGCCGGGCGAGGGGACGCTGATCAACTCCGGTCCGCTGGACGGCCTGTCGAAGCAGGAAGCTATCGCGCGGATCATCGAGATCCTGGCCGAGCGCGGCCTCGGCCGCGGCGCCGTCAACTACCGGCTGCGGGACTGGCTGCTCTCGCGCCAGCGGTTCTGGGGGGCGCCGATCCCGATCGTGTACTGCGACGGGTGCGGCGAGGTCGCGGTGCCAGACGACCAGTTGCCTGTGGTGCTCCCTGACCTGCGCGGGCAGGAGCTGGCGCCTAAGGGGGCATCGCCGCTGGCCGCGGCGACCGACTGGGTGAACACCGAGTGCCCGAAGTGCGGCGGCCCGGCGAAGCGGGACACCGACACGATGGACACCTTCGTGGACTCGTCGTGGTACTTCCTGCGCTACGGCTCGCCGGGATTTGAGGCGGGCCCGTTCGAGGTCGACTCGGTGCGCCGCTGGTCACCGGTCGACCTGTATGTAGGCGGCGTCGAGCACGCGATCTTGCACCTGCTGTACTCGCGCTTCTTCGTCAAGGTGCTCTACGACATGAAGATGCTGGACTTCACCGAGCCGTTCACCGCGCTGGTGAACCAGGGCCAGGTGATTAACCAGGGCAAGGCCATGTCGAAGTCGCTCGGCAACGGCGTCAACCTGGGGGAGCAGCTCGCGGCGCACGGTGTCGACGCGATCCGGCTGACGATGGTCTTCGCGAGCCCGCCCGAGGATGACATCGACTGGGCTGACATGAAGCCGGACGCCCTGGTCAGGTTCCTGGGCCGGGTATGGCGGATAGCCGCCGAGGTTGCCGCGTCTGGCGCTGCGCCGTCCGCGGACTTCGGTGCCGGCGACACCGAGTTGCGCAGGGCAACACACCGGACGATGGACGAAGCAACCCGGCTGGTCGAGTCAACCCGGCTGAACGTCGCCGTCGCCAGGCTGATGGAGCTCGTCAACGCCGCTCGCCGGACGATCGACAGCGGCCCCGGTGCGGGCGATCCGGCGGTACGCGAGGCGGCCGAGACCCTGGCGATAGTCTTGTCGCTGTTTGCCCCGTACACGGCGGAGGAGTGCTGGGAGCTACTCGGCCATCAGCCGTCGGTGGGCCGCGCGTCATGGCCTGCCGCCGATCCTGCATTGCTGGTGCAGGACGCGGTGACCTGCGTGGTGCAGGTGGACGGCAAGGTGCGCGACCGGCTGGAGGTCGCGCCGTCGGTGGGCGAGGACGAGCTGCGCGAGCTGGCTCTGGCCGCGCCCGGCGCTGAGCGCGCGCTGGCCGGCCGCGGCATTCGGACAGTGATTGTCCGCGCGCCGAAGCTCGTCAACATCGTCTCGGCGTAGCGGGCGACCGGTTGCCGGCTGCCGCGGGCCAGCCACCTCGCATGGCCGCGCGACAAGGGTGGCGGTTATGCCCGATATACCGGGATTCTGCGTCCGCCCTGGGCGACTTTTCATGGCAGAGGTGCAGATCTGCGCCCGACTTGGGGCTTTTGCGCGCACTTCCGCAATGAAATGTCGGAACTGGTCTGCGCTGCGCGAGGTTATGTCTGATATGTGCGGCTGCAAATCGGACGATGTCTGACTAAGGCGGCGGTGAGCCCGCCGCGGCCACGGGGCACATTCTCCGACGCGGCTGGGCGCTGTTCGTCAAGGTCAACCCGGCATGCGAACGGAACGACCTCGATCGAGCGCGGCTGCGGCATGCGCACCCGTTGGCGGCCTAACCCGGCCGCCAGTGAAGCCGCGTCGATCTGATGCGCCTAGAGTCGGCCGACATCCTGGAGTGATCAAACCCGCCGCAGTACCGCTACGACCTTCCCCAGGATCTCGGCTTCGTCGCCGGGGATCGGCGTGTACGCCGGGTTGTGCGGCATCAGCCAGATGTGCTGAGCGGATCGCTTGAACGTCTTGACCGTGGCCTCGCCATCGAGCATCGCGGCGACGATGTCGCCGTTCTCGGCCACAGGCTGCTGCCGGACCACCACCCAGTCACCGTCGGCGATCGCCGCGTTGATCATCGAGTCGCCAACGACCTTGAGCAAGAACAGGTTGCCCTCGCCCACGATCTGCCTCGGCAGCGGGAAAATGTCCTCGATGGACTCCTCGGCGAGTATCGGCCCGCCAGCCGCGATGCGGCCAACCAATGGCACGTACGCGGCCTCCTGCGAAGCGATATCCATGGGCGGCTCGTCCTCGAGACCTGGCTCCGGCCGAATGGCCGGGTGACCAGGGAGCCGAACTTCGACTGTGCGCGGACGCCCGGCGTCGCGCCTGAGGTAGCCCTTCGCCTGCAAGGTCGACAACTGATACGAGACGCTCGATGTGCTCGTCAGGCCGACTGCCTCGCCGATCTCGCGCATGGACGGTGGGTAGCCACGCCGCTGCACCGACTCCCGGATCACCTGGAGGACCTTGCGCTGGCGCCAGGTCAGCACGTGCGCGGGATCTGGCTTGTCGGGCAGATCGGCAACGACAGCCGGCACGCTGCCCTTGGGCCGCCTGCCTGGCTTGCCGCGCGGCCGCTCCGCCGCGGCGGCGTCCGCGTCGGTCAGGTCGAGGTCGATGGTCGAGGCCTCGCGAGCCCCGTCATCACTGGTTGCATCGCTCATTGTCGGGCCTCCGGCTCGGGTGTGGTCAGGGCGGGAATGTTGTCCGGTCGAAGCCGACGCTAACGGTTCCGGGACCGGATCTCAAACATCTGTTCGACGACACTCGAAAATGTCGTACCCATGCGATAGAACTCTACCGTATCTTCGTTCGATCGAACGAGAATGCGATAGAACATAGATACTATCGAACTGCCATTCGTTAGATGGGGGCTGTCATGAGCGCATTCAGCGCAATCGAGACGCCGATTGCCGCAGCGGATGCCAGCGGCGCGGCTCACGCGGGCGTTTCTCCCAGCGTTCGGCATCTGCGCGTAGTGCCCGGGTCGACGCCAGCTCATGCAGATTCGGCGGCTGATAGCTCGGCCGCTGGTGCGCAGCCGCGATCTAGTTCGATTGCCGCGCCGATCTTGACCGGAATCGTCTTGTCACCACGCCGGCCACGATCTGCTGCTGCCGGCGTCAGTACGTGCGCCGCGCCCGCGCCGTTGCGCCTGACCAGGCGCGGCCAGATCGTGGTGGCGGTCTTTGTCGTGGCCGTCGTCTTCATTGCAGTACTCCTGGTCACGGCGCTCGCATCCGGGCGCGCGCAGGCGACCAACCATGGCCGCGCCCGGGCTGGCTACCAGGGGATGCATCAGGTTGTCGTCCGGCCTGGCCAGACGCTGTGGTCCATCGCGGCCGCTGCCGAGCCGGCAGCAGACCCGCGCGACGTCGTCCAGGAGATCATCGCGACCAACGCGCTGAGCAGCCCGACCATCAGTGCCGACCAGCTCCTTTGGGTGCCGTGATGACGGGGCTTCGGCCACCGTCCGGTACGCCGCAGAGATAGCGCTCTGCGAGGCTTCTATGCAGCTAAGAGCCTTTGTGTTGATTCGCGGCAGCGTTCGCCGCGACACGCCGGCGCGTTCGCGCGATTTCCCGGCGGCGCTCGCGGCGGCAAGGCATCGTCTACCAGCGAGTTCTGTTCGCGGCGCGATCGATTTGCCAACGCCGCGCCGACGAACCACAATATGTAGTAGTTGCACGCTTGTAATTTTCCTATAGCTTGTGCTTTGAGAGCGTGACATCGAGGCCGACGGGGAGGTGATCGCGTGTACTGCCCGTATTGCAGGCATCCTGACAGCCGGGTCATCGACAGCCGGACCGGAGATGACGGCACCGCGATCCGCCGCCGCCGGGCGTGTCCCGATTGCGGCCGGCGGTTCACCACGCAGGAGACGGTCATCTTGACGGTGGCCAAGCGCAGCGGTGTGACCGAGCCCTTCAACCGGGACAAGATCGTCCGCGGCGTGCGGCGGGCCTGCCAGGGCAGGCCGGTTTCCGAGGACCAGCTGGCGCTGCTGGCTCAGCAGGTGGAGGAAGCGATCCGGAGCCGGGGCAGCGGCGAGATTCCCTCACACGAGGTCGGACTCGCCATTCTTGGCCCGCTGCGCGACCTCGACGAGGTGGCGTATCTGCGATTCGCCTCGGTTTACCGGGGGTTCGAGTCGCTGAGCGACTTTGAACAGGAGATTGCGGCGCTGCGCGCAGCGCATCTGAATGAATGGCGCCCCGAGGACGCGCAGCTGCTAGCGGAGCGCGCGGAGCTGCGACCACAAGGGGAGCGCGGGACCGGGTCTGGACCATCGGCCGGCAACCGCGCCACTAGGCAGCACGGGCAGCAGCCCGCACCGGCCAGCTAGCTCGGCCGAGCACGACGAAACCACTGGGAGGGCCGCTGGGCCCGCTATCGGGTCCGAGCGGATCCGCGGAGGGGGAGCACATGACAGAGACGACGAGCGGGGCGGCGTCGCAGGGCAGCAGCAAGCGCGCTGACGGCCTGACCATGCGCCGTATCTACACCCGCGAGGGCGTCCACCCCTATGACGACGTGACGTGGGAGCGACGCGACGTCGTGATGACGAACTGGCGGGACGGCTCCGTCAACTTCGAGCAGCGCGGCGTGGAGTTTCCCGACTTCTGGTCGGTGAACGCGGCGAACATCGTCACCACCAAGTACTTCCGCGGCGCACTCGGCACACCACAGCGTGAGTGGAGCCTGAAGCAGCTCGTCGACCGGGTGGTTGGCACGTACACCGCCGCCGGGCGCGAGCACGGATACTTCGCCACCGACCACGACGGCGAGATATTCGAGCATGAGCTGAAGCACGCGCTGATCCACCAGACCTTCAGCTTCAACTCGCCGGTCTGGTTCAACGTCGGCACGTCGTCTCCCCAGCAGGTATCGGCCTGCCAGCCATACCACGCCTTGGTGAGCACGCCGACCGGCCCGGTGCCGATCGGCAGCCTGGTCGAATCCGACGCCGTCGGGCTGAAGGTGTACGACGCCCACGGGACGACGCGGATCTTGGCGACGAAGGCCAACGGCGTCAAGGAAGTGCTGCGCGTGCACACGACCTCCGGTCACGTGCTCGATGCGACGGCCGATCACCGAGTCTGGCGGGCTACCGACCTCGAGACGGGCGAATTCACGGTTGCTGGCTTCCTGCGGCCTGGCGATCACGTGCTGTACGTGCAGCCTGATGTCGGCGGGTCGGACCGGATGCTGCTCGATGTGAGCAAGATCGAGAACCTCGGTCCGATGGAGGTCTATGACATCCAGACCGAGAGCGGCGAGTACCTGTCGGGCAACCTGCGAGTGCACAACTGCTTCATCCTGGCGGTCGACGACACCATGGACTCGATCCTGGAGTGGTACCGCGAGGAAGGCCTGATCTTCAAGGGCGGGTCGGGCGCCGGCGTAAACCTGTCCCGGATCCGCTCGAGCAAGGAACTGCTGACATCGGGCGGAACGGCCAGCGGCCCCGTTTCCTTTATGCGCGGCGCTGATGCGTCCGCCGGCACAATTAAGTCCGGTGGGGCGACGCGGCGTGCCGCCAAGATGGTCGTCCTGGACGTGGACCACCCCGACATCGAGGAGTTCATCGAGACCAAGGCGCGCGAGGAGGAGAAGATCCGGGTCCTGCGCGACGCCGGATTCGATATGGACCTCGGCGGCAAGGACATCGCCAGCGTCCAGTACCAGAACGCCAACAACTCGGTCCGCGTCTCCGACGAGTTCATGCGCGCCGTGGAGTCGTCCGGCCTGTTCGACCTGGCAGCCCGCACCACCGGCGAGCCTCTCGAGCAGGTGGACGCCAAGAGCCTGTTCCGCAAGATGGCGCAGGCTGCTTGGGAGTGCGCAGATCCTGGCATTCAGTACGACAGCACGATCAACGACTGGCACACGTGCCCGGAATCGGGACGAATCACGGCCAGCAATCCTTGTTCGGAGTACGTCCACCTGGACAACTCCTCGTGCAACCTGGCCAGCATCAACCTGCTGAAGTTCCTGCGGTCTGACGACACCTTCGACGTCGAGAAGTTCGAGCAGCTCACCGAGCTGATCATCACGGCGATGGACATCTCGATCAGCTTCGCCGATTTCCCGACGGACAAGATTGCGGAGACCACGCGTGCGTACCGGCAGCTCGGCATCGGCTACGCCAACCTCGGCGCGCTCCTCATGGCGACCGGCCACGCGTACGACTCAGAGGACGGCCGGGCGATCGCGGCAGCGATCACCTCGCTGATGACGGGGACTGCGTACAAGCGGTCGGCTGAGCTGGCCGCTGTCGTCGGCCCCTACGACGGGTACGCACGCAACGCGACAGCTCACCAGCGGGTAATGGCGAAGCACGCGACAGCGAGCGCGGCGATCAGGCCGCTCGGCAGCATCGATACGCCAGTGCTGGCGGCGGCGAACAAGACCTGGCAGGAGTGCCTGACGCAGGGCCACGCCAACGGGTACCGGAACGCGCAGGCGAGCCTGCTGGCCCCGACCGGCACGATCGGCCTGATGATGGACTGCGACACGACCGGCATCGAGCCAGACCTGGCTCTGGTCAAGTTCAAGAAGCTGGTCGGCGGCGGGTCGATGCAGATCGTCAACCAGACCGTGCCACGCGCGCTCAAGAACCTCGGCTACCAGGCTGAACAGGCTGAGGCGATCATCGAGTACATCGCCGAGCACGGACATGTCGTGGACGCCCCAGGGCTGCGGCCCGAGCATTACGCGGTGTTCGACTGCGCGATGGGCGAGCGGACGATCAGCGCGATGGGCCACGTCCGCATGATGGCCGCCGTCCAGCCCGCACTGAGCGGCAGCATCAGCAAGACCGTGAACTTGCCTGAGTCGGCGACGGTGGAGGACATCGAGCGGATCTACTTCGAGGGCTGGAAGCTCGGCCTCAAGGCCCTAGCCGTCTACCGGGACAACTGCAAGGTTGGCCAGCCGCTGTCGGCGGCCAGCAGGAAGTCAGCCGAGGCAGCGGAGCCGGCCAGTACACCGCACGAGGTCCGCCCCGTGCGGCGCAGGCTGCCACGGCAGCGTTCCGCCACCGTGACGCGGTTCTCGGTCGCTGGCGCCGAGGGTTACATGACCGCGTCGAGCTATCCCGATGACGGCGTTGGCGAGGTGTTCCTGAAGCTCGGCAAGCAGGGTTCGACGCTGGCCGGTGTCATGGACGCGTTCTCGGTGGCGATCTCCGTGGGTCTCCAGTACGGCATTCCGCTGGAGTCCTACGTCGCCAAATTCACGAACATGCGCTTCGAGCCCGCGGGCATCACCGACGACCCGGACGTCAGGATGGCCAGCTCGGTGATGGACTACATCTTCCGGCGCCTGGCGCTCGACCACCTGCCGTACGACGAGCGCGCGGAGCTTGGCGTCCTCACGACCGAGGAGCGCACGGCGCAGCTCAACGGCGAGGACCCGCATGGCGCGGACCTCGATCCGGAGGAGCTTGCGCAATCGGTTCCGGTCGAGAAGATCGAGCGGACGCAGCCGGGTGTGGCTGAGACCGTGGCCACGCGCCTGCCGGCGGGGCCAGAGGCGCCGCACAGCTCGACCGAGCTGATCGAATCACAGCAAGGCCGCGTCGCCGATGCACCTCTGTGCCTGACCTGCGGCACGAAGATGCGTCCGGCCGGCAGCTGCTACGTCTGCGAGGGCTGCGGCTCGACAAGCGGCTGCAGTTAATTCTGGGCATCATTCGACGAGGTTTTCCCAGTTCAGGAGGGGCGTTGCTGATTTGGCGGCGCCCCCGCTGATTGCTCCTTGGCGTCGCTCGTTGCGTCAGAGGCAACCGCTGCGACCTGTGTTCGGGTGCCCACGCCTGTCGCAGCCGGCTCACGGCACAGTGGCCTGGCAGCTATCGGCAGACTGGCCATATGTCTAGCGGCAGATCGCGCGCAGCAGGAGCGGCAGATCGGCCACGATATGAGCGCTAGCTGCTGTAACGTTGATCCGTGAGCAGTGAGACTGGTCTGTTCTATCGGCACGCCGAGCGAATGGTCGCTGAAGCCCTCGCTGACACCCGTGTTGTGGTGGTCAACGGTGCCCGGCAGGTTGGTAAGAGCACGCTGGCGGAACTCATCGTCGCCAGGTCCGCTGGCGCGCGTGAGCTCTACCTGGATGACCTGGGAGTCCGTGCCGCCGCGGAAGCGGACCCTAGCGCCTTTGTTCGGCATGACGGCTTGCTGATGATCGACGAGATCCAGCGGGTGCCGGAACTCCTGCTTGCCATCAAGCGCGAGGTGGATCGCGATCCGCGCCCAGGTAGGTTCCTGCTAACGGGCTCAGCTCGCCTTCTGGGGCTGCGGGATCTGCCCGACGCGCTGCCGGGACGCACAGAGACCATCGAGTTGTGGCCGCTGTCGCAGGGCGAGATCGACTCGGCTGCGGACGGATTCGTCGATGCCGTCTTCCGGCTCGACGGAAACATCACGATGCCGCCTTGCTCGCTGACCAAGCGCGACTACGTAGCGCGGGCGCTGCGCGGCGGATACCCGCAGGCGGTGCGCCGCGATCCAGGGCGCCGTCGGGCGAGGTTCTTCGACTCCTACGTCACCGATCTGGTAACCCGCGACGTGCAACTGCTATCCGATATCGAGCGGCCGGCCGAGATGCGCCGACTGCTGAGCATCGTGGCGGCCCGGATGGGGACCCTAGCGGTTGCCCAATCGATGGCGAACGACATTTCCCTGCCGCGGCGGACGCTGTCGCGCTACCTAGACTTGCTTGAGTTGATCTTCGTGATCAAGCGCATCCCGGCGTGGTCATCGAACCTGACGACGCGCGCAATATCGACGCCGAAGCTGATCGTCACCGACTCCGGGCTCGGCGGGCGGCTCATCGGTATGTCGGAGGAACGAGCTAAGGACCCGACTGCCCAGGTTGGGCCACTGCTGGAGAACTTCGCGATCGGCGAGGTCGCGCGCCAGCTCACCTGGGCCGAAGAGCCCGCGCAACTTTTCCATTACCGCGACCGGGATCAGGTGGAAGTGGACATGGTGCTGGAGCACGCGACCGGCTCGGTGATCGGCATCGAAGTCAAGGCTGCCGAGACTGTGCGAGCCGAGGACTTCCGCGGGCTGCGCCATCTCCTGAACCGGCTCGGCGATCGCTTTCGGGCTGGGATCGTGCTGTATGCCGGAGAGCAGCAGCTGTCCTTCGGGGGTCGGCTAACCGCGCTTCCCATGGCCGCGCTATGGACGCTCGACGGCGCGGCTTCTTGAGAGCTTCACGGTGTAGCTACGCTGCAGCCACCGTTACCATCCGCGAAGTGGGCCCGGCCGCTCGTGTAGCGGCGGGGAATACCGCACCATTCGAATACGTGCACTGCGCCAGTGTTGTGAGCATCGTTCAACGAAGTTTTCCAGCTCAGGCTGGGCGCGGTCGGAAGGGCTGCGCCCGGCCTGACTGCTCAGCAGACGTCATACGTTGCATCAGATGCAACCGACTCGGCCGTGGGCTCCGGCAGGCGCCCCGCCTTGCGACACTGGCGCGATGGAAACCGAAGAACGCTTGACGCGGGTCCGGGAAGCACGCCGCCGGCTGGTGCGTGAAGGACCGTCGTGGACGCGCTCCCGCGAGCGGGACTTCGAGACGGTCACGCTCGCTGAACGAGACTGCGACCTGCTTCGCGACCTGCTGATCACGGAAGGCGCCGAGACGGTGGTGGAGGTCGGGCTCGCGTATGGAAGCTCGGCTCTCGCGATCGGGGAAGCGTTGCTTGCCGTCAACGCTCCGCACCCGCGGCACCTCGTGATCGATCCGTTTCAGGAACGCGCGTGGTCCAACGTCGGGTGGGAGTCGCTGCGCTCCGCCGGGCTGGACTCGATCGCCACGCTCTTGCTCGCTCCGTCATCGCACGCACTTGCGCAGCTGGCCACCGAGGGTCTTATCGCCGACGCGGCCTTCGTGGACGGCAGTCACCGGTTCCACGAGGTCTTCGTAGATCTCTACTTCCTGCGCAAGATCGTCCGGCCCGGGGGTCTGATCGTCATGGATGA